>JAEMRF010000142.1:0-2526 GCA_016463515.1 Solirubrobacteraceae bacterium
CCGACCTCTTCGGGGTTCACCTTGAAGCGGCGCAGCTTGCCGCCGGCCACCTCGATCACGTTTGAGGTGGCGGCGATGCTCAGCTCGTCGAGCCCGTCCTGCGACCGCAGGACCCACGCACGCTCGACACCGATGTCGAGCAGGGCCTCGGCGATCAGCGGCATCCGAGCCGGGTCGCTCACGCCGATGACCTGACGGGGCGCGCCAGCCGGGTTGGTGAGCGGCCCAAGCACGTTGAAAATGGTCTGCACACGCAAGGCCTTGCGCACCGGCACCACATGCCGCATGGCCGGGTGGTGGCGCGGGGCAAACATGAAGCCGAAGCCGATCTCGTCGATGGCTTTGGCCGTCGTGCGTGGATCGGAGTCAATGCCGACGCCGAGCGCTTCGAGGACGTCGGCCGAGCCGCACTGGCTGGTCGAGGAGCGGTTGCCGTGCTTGGCCACGCCAGCGCCAGCACCTGCTGCCACGAGTGCGGCTGCCGTCGAGACGTTGAACGTGGTGGTCCCGCCACCGGTGCCTGCGGTGTCGACGAGGTGCTCGCGCTGAGAGCGAACGGGCTCCGCATGGCGGCGCATCGCGCGCACCAGGCCGTGGATCTCCTCGCGGGTCTCCCCCTTGCCGCGCAGTGCCACCAGCAGCGCCGCGGTTTGCACGTCGGAGGCCTCGCCGCGCATGACGAAGTCCAGGGCAGCCTCGGCCTCGTCGGCGGAGAGGCTCTCGCCGTTGATCAAACGCTCGATGACCGCGGTCAGATCGGGCATCATCGCGGGACTTCGGGACTCGTCTTCGTCAGGCACAGGAAAGGGGCGCGGTAGCGGGCCGCTGTCGCAAGCAGGAGCTGCCTGCGACGCACACGGTCGGCACACGGTAGAGGATTGGCCGGGGACTGTGTGACGTCGCGCGCTCCACGCTAGGAACCGGCACTGGCGAGGAAGTTGGCGAGCATGGTGCGCCCGTCTGGTGTGAGCACCGATTCGGGGTGGAATTGCACGCCCTCGGCGGGGAGATGCTTGTGGCGAATGCCTTGGATCACGCCACCGCCGCGAGACGTCACCTCGAAGCAATCAGGCAGCGACTCCTCCTCGACGATCAGCGAGTGGTACCGCCCGACGACCGTCTTCTCCGGCAGGCCCTGGTAGAGGGTGCGACCGTCGTGCTCGATGACCGTGGTCTTGCCGTGCACCGGCTCGTGCCGGATCACGTTGCCACCGAAGGCCTGCGCCAACGACTGATGCCCGAGACACACGCCCAGCATGGGGATACCCGCCTCGGGGAAGGCGCGGACGGACTCGAGCGAGATGCCTGCGTCGTCGGGAGTGCAGGGACCGGGCGATACGACGACCAGGTCGGGCTTGCCGGCGATGAGCTCAGGGACGCTGGCCCGGTCGTTGCGCACGACCTCCAGCTCGACGCCCTGCTCTCCCAGGAGCTGCACCAGGTTGTAGGTGAACGAGTCGTAGTTGTCGATGACCAGCACGCGCGTCATGCCCAGTCCTCCTGGCCGATCGCCACGTCGATCGCGCTCTTGGTGCCCAGCGACTTCGTCACCGACTCTTCGTACTCGTATTCGGGTTTGGCGTCGGCCACGGTTCCGCCGCCCGTTTGGGCGTAGACCGTGCCGTCCTTGATGGCGACGCTGCGGATGTTGATGCAGGTGTCCAGATCGCCGGCGTAGCTGAGGAAGCCCACCGCGCCGGCGTACCAGCTGCGTTTCACCGGTTCGAGCTCGTCGATGATCTCCATCGCGCGCACCTTCGGCGCACCAGAGAGCGTGCCGGCCGGCAGCGTCATGCGCAGGGCGTCGATCGCACGAACGCCGTCATCCAGCGTGCCGGACACGAGCGAGCTGATGTGCAGCAGGTGGCTGAAGGTGTCGATCTTCATCAGCTCGTCGACCACCACAGAGCCGTACTTGCTCACGCGGCCCAGGTCGTTTCGGGCGAGGTCGACGAGCATGATGTGCTCGGCGCGCTCTTTCTCGTCCGCGAGGAGATCGGCGGCGATCTCGGCGTCGTCGGCGGGGTTCCCCGTCCGGCGGCGCGTGCCGGCGACCGGGTAGGTCTCGACGCGATCGCCGCGGACTCGCAGCAGCGGCTCGGGGCTGGCGCCTGCGATCTGGAAGTCGCCGAAATCGAGGTAGTACAGGTACGGGCTCGGGTTCACCGCGCGCAGGCCGCGGTAGACCGAGAACGGCTCGACGGGCAGCTCGGCGCTCCAGCGCTGCGACGGCACGATCTGAAACGCGTCGCCGGCGTAGATGTAGTCGACGATCGTGCGGACCGTGCCTTCGAACTCCTCACGTGTGTGGGTGCTGGTCCACTCCAGCGGACTGCGGTCGCGCGGAGGAACGGCCTGCTGCGGGGTCGGTCCGGCCAGCGCGCGGCGCACCCGGCGGATCTCCTCGGCGGCCTCGTCGTAGGCGGCGTCGAGATCGCTTGCGGTCGCGTCGACGTTGGTGAGAATCGTCGTGCGGCGATCCAGGTGGTCGAACACGACGAGCGTGTCGGTCAGCATCATCGCCAG
>JAEMRF010000142.1:2626-7423 GCA_016463515.1 Solirubrobacteraceae bacterium
GACTCAGCGACGGCGGGCAAGGAGCACCTCTTCCGCGTCGGTGAAGGTGCGACCGCGCCCCTGCATCACGGCGAGCAGGTGATACAGCAGGTCGGCGGCTTCGTTGTCGACGCGGTCATCGGTCTCTTCGCGTGCGGCACGGACGACCTCTTCGGCTTCCTCTTCGACCTTCTGCCCAGCAAGCGCTGGATCGGCCAGGAGCTTGGCCGTCCAAGAACCGGGGGTCGGGTCGGCTTTGCGGGCCTCGAACGTGCGCTGCAGCGCCGGCAGCGCCTCATGTGGCACGAGCGTGGGCTCGGATCCGTCGATCGACCGGTAGAAGCAGGTGCGCTCACCGGTGTGGCACGCCGGCCCGGCCGGCTCGACCATCGCCAGCAGCGCGTCGCCGTCGCAGTCGATCCGCAGCTCGCGGACCTTCAGGATGTTGCCGCTCGTGGCGCCCTTGTGCCACAGCTCCTGGCGCGAGCGGCTCCAGAGGTGCAGCTCGCCGGTCTGCTGGGTGAGGGCGACGGCCTCCGCGTTTGCGTAGGCGAACATCAGCACCTCGCCCGTGGCGTGATCCTGGGCGATGACGGCCACGAGGCCGTCCTTGTCGTAGCTGGGCTCCATCAGGCGCCTGAGTCTAGGGAGCCGAGCACGTCAGATGCCGTTGGGGAGTCCGGCAGGCGCTGGCGGTCACACGACCACGATGTCGACCGCGAGCCGAGCGACCTCAGCCAGGTGCGCGATGTCGTCGGGATCTGAGGTCACGATGACGTCGCCGTCGCAAGCAAGGAGCACGAGCGCCGCGTCGATGACATCGCTCGTGCCACTGCGGGCGAGCAGCAACCCCGCATCTCGGCCCAGCGCGGCGTCCATCGGCCGAATCTCGGTCGCTCCAAGGAGCTTGCCTAGCGCCACCTGGCGACGCGGATCACGCCAAACCTGGCCGACGACGCCGCCGTGGGTCAGCCAGGGCGTTCCCGGTGCCCGCGTGATGAGCCGCAGCGCGTCGCGCGACCGGCGCTCGACCGCGATCAGGCCGCCGGCATCCATGATCAGCGTCACGCCGCGATATCCGCCGAAGGCCCACTGCCGTCCGCCGGGGCGCCACGATCGGGCCTGACCTGGATGGTGTTGGCCGAGATCGAGACGTCAGCCGCTTGGCGCTCCGCTTCGGTCATCGGGCCCCATTCTCGGTCGATCCACGCGAAGAGCTCCTCAGCAGCCTCGAGGCGCCTTACCTGCGCCATCCGTTCGGCGAGCGCCTCTTCAACGAGCGCACTGACGCTCGGAGCGCGCCCCTCTGCGACCGCCCGCTCAGCAGCTGCGAGCAGCTCTTCATCGATCGAGGCGGAGAGCCGACGCTTCATGCCACGAATCTACCACGCCGAATACCACGATCGTGGCATTCGGCGGAAGGCTCGGCCGCGCTACTCGATGCCGAGGCGATCCAGCAGGCGGTCTTCGCGGCGCCAGTTCTTGCGCACGCGCACCTTGAGATCGAGGTGGATGTGCTCGTCGAGCTCCTGCTCGATCTCCCCGCGCGCGGCTTGGCCGATGCGCTTGACCATCTCGCCACCCTTGCCGATCAGGATGCCCTGCTGGGAGTCGGCCTCGACCCAGATCTGCGCGACGACCGTCAGCAGACCATCCTCGCGGCGCGTCATCTCGCTGACTTCGACCTCAACGGCGTGTGGCACTTCTTGGAACGTGCGGCGCAGGACCTGCTCGCGGACGAGTTCGGCGAGCAGAATCTCGATCCGCTGGTCGGTCGCGTCGCTTGAATCGAAGTAGAACGGCCCCTCGGGGAGCAGATCGACCATGTGATCGATCAGCGGCTCGATGTGCTCTTCGTAGCGCGCGGAGATCGGGAAGACCTCGGCGTTCAGACCCAGCTCGTTGGTCTCGTCGAGGACCTTGATCAGCTGCGTCGGCGAGAGCCGGTCGATCTTGTTGACGACCAGCACGACCTTGGCATTGGCCGCCTTCAGGGCTTCGGCGATCCAGCGGTCGCCAGGACCGATGCCCTCCTCGGCGTTGACGAGGAAGAACACGGCGTCGCAGTCGCGCAGCTCATGCTCCACCCGGCGCTGCATGCGCTCGGTGAGCTGGTCTCGCGGGCGCTGGACGCCCGGCAGATCGACGAGGACGAGTTGGAAGTCCGAGCCGGTGCACACCCCACGAATCGCGCGGCGCGTGGTCTGGGGCTTGTCGGACACGATCGCGACCTTGCGACCCACCACGGCGTTGACGAGCGTGGATTTGCCGACGTTCGGCCGACCGGCAAGCGCGACGAAGCCTGAGCGCGTCTTGCCCTCAGGCGAGCCCGGTGAGCGTAGGTCGGTCTCCGGGTGGTCACCCGTATTGGGGTCCTGTTCCTTGCCCGGGGGCGTGGGGATCGGAAGCTCGACCCCGTCCTCGGGGCCGTATTGCGGCTCGCGCTCGTTCACCCCTCCATTGGAGCAGGTCCAGCGAGGCGGCGTGGCCGAGAGCCGGTGACGGCGCCTCGGCTTGGCTCACCTCAGCCCGCGAGGCACTCGCTGAGGCCGTGCTCCTCCGCGAAGGGGCGCGTCTTCTTCTCGATCGACTGGAACTCCGTCATGAGGGCTTCGTCTTCCTTGCCGGCCGACAGCGACTTGGCCATCTTCGGCATCAGATCGAAGGCGCCGTTGAGGGTGTCCAGGAACCCAGTCCATTGCTGCGCAAGATCGCCGGGCACGTCGACGGAGCGCAGGTCCGAGACCATCTTCTTCCCGAGCGGAACGAGGTCGTCCATCGCGCCGTAGACCGCGTCGGGGCTGGTCGAGCCGGACTGGGAGAACTCCGTCATGAGTTTGGTCGTGTCGTCCTGGTACTGCTTGCACCGGGCGTTGACGCTGTTGACCCACTCGGGAGCGTCCTTGGCCTTCTTGGACTTCTTCTCGCCGTTGCCCTCGGGCTCGACCGCGGGCTCGACGGTCGCGGTCTGTGCCGGTCCTGCGGCTTGCGGCGTCGAGGCGGCGGGCGTCGTGGCAGGCGCCGGCGTGGCGACCGGCTCGGGGTCGTCGCCACCGCAGCCCGCCAGGGCGACGGCTGAGAGAGACAGGGCGATCAGGGACCGGATCAGCATCGCGGGACCGTAGCGCAGGAACTCCCTGCTGCGCCCCGCTTCTGGCCAACCGGCCGAGGCGCGGGCGCGGTTACCGCAGCCAGCCCATGAGCTCGGCCTGCAAGGCGAGCATCTGGCCGTCGTCGACCTCATGGTCCATGCCGGCCAAGTGGAGCGCGCCGTGCACGACGGTCTCCAGGAGGTCGTGGGTCCGCTCGGGGCAGATCACGATGTCGCCGAGTTCGCGGGTGAGCTCCTCCACCCCGCCGCCGGCCACCGCGTCGGCCACCTCGTCGCCTCCGCCGAAGATCGGCTCGTCGCCGTCAACGGGGAAGCTGATCACGTCGGTCGCGTCGTCCTTGCCGAGGTAGTCCTGGGCGAGCTCCTGACTGCGGGCCTCGTCGACGAAGTGGATCGCCACGTGCCCGGATCCGATGCCAGCCGAGGCAAACGCCAACTCGAGCGCGGTGCGGATCTCGTCGTCGTTCGGGGCGCCCGGTGCGAGCTCGCGGCCCTCGACCTCGATCTCGAGCATCAGTCGCCTGCGGCGCGCTCGGCGCGGCGCTGCGCGGCTTGGCGCTCACGCTCGGCGTCGTCGGCGTCGTAGGCGTCGACGATGCGGCGCACGAGCTTGTGGCGGATCACGTCGTCGGAGTTGAACGTGATCATCCCGATGTCGTCGACGCCGTCCAAGATCCGCTGCGCCGAGAGCAGCCCGGAGCGAGTCCCGCGTGGCAGGTCGACCTGAGAGGTGTCGCCGGTGATCACCATCTTGGACCCGAAGCCAAGGCGCGTGAGCACCATCTTCATCTGCTCCTGGGTGGTGTTCTGGGCTTCGTCGACAATGATGAAACTGTCGTTGAGCGTGCGGCCGCGCATGAACGCCAGGGGCGCAACTTCGATCTGCCCCTTCTCCAAGTACGACGCGACCTTCTCGGCGCCGAGCATGTCGTGGAGGGCGTCGAACAGTGGCCGCAGGTAGGGATCGACCTTGGCCATCAGATCGCCCGGGAGGAAGCCGAGTCGCTCGCCTGCTTCAACGGCAGGGCGCGTGAGCAGGATCCGCTGGACGCGGCGCTCAGCGAGCGCAGAGGCCGCCAGGGCCACCGCCAAGAAGGTCTTGCCGGTGCCGGCCGGGCCGATGCCGAACGTGACCGTGTTGTGCCGGATCGCGTTCACGTAGGCCCGCTGGCCTGGTGTCTTGGGGGCCACGCGCATCGTGCGGCCCTTCCAGATCACGTCGTCGTGCAGCGCTGCTGCGGACTCGTGCTTGGCGACGCCGCCAGCGATCCGCTCGATCGCGTCGGGCTCCGGCGTGACGCCCCGCTCGGACAGCAACACGATCTCTTGGATCACGGCACCCGCTGCAGCAACAGCGTCCGGCTCACCCTCCAGGATGACGCGATTGCCGCGCAGGGTGATCGTGGCGTCGAGCGTGCGTTCCAGTTCGCGCAGCGTCGCGTCGGCTGAGCCGGCGAGCGCCGAAGCGGCCTCATTGGTGATGTCGAGTTCTCGACGAGTTGCGCTGCTCTGTGCTGCCACACCTTCAGGGTACCGGCCCGCTGACCGGGAGCAACGAGCCATTCGGGTGCACTCTGCTTGCCTCGATAGCAGGTAGTGGGTAGATTGACCACTATGGCGTATCTCACGCAGCGCGCGCCCCAGCGGTGGGAGCTTCGCGAGTCGGTCACCACCGACCGCGGCCCACGCAGCCGCACGCTCGCCTC
>JAEMRF010000565.1 GCA_016463515.1 Solirubrobacteraceae bacterium
TCGACCGCTGCCGCGACCTGCCCAAAAGCAAACGCTGCGACCGCGGCCGCGGTGTAGGGGCCGATGCCCGGGAGCTCACGCAAGCCAGCCTCGTCGACGGGCCAACCCTCATCGGCAACCGCCCGCGCGGTGGCCTGCAGGCGCAGCGCCCGGCTGTTGTAGCCCAGCCCACTCCACTCCCCGAGCACGTCAGCTGGTGAGGCAGCGGCCAAGTCCTGGGCCGTTGGCCAGCGTCGCAACCACGCCTCGTATCTCGGAGCAACCCGGCCTACCTGCGTCTGCTGGAGCATCACCTCCGACACGACGACCGCGTAGGGGTCGGTCGTGCGCCGCCAGGGAAGGTCTCGCCCGGTGGCCGCGTACCACTGCAGGAGCGCGTCACGACGGCCAGTCACGACGGCGATGGTAGTGCGCCTGCTTGTTCGAACGGGACCTGGCCTCGGCCGCAGCGACCGCGGACCTGAGCGTGGGAGCGCCTGGTTGCTGAGGAACCGGCGCGGGATGACCGACCGACCAGGGTGATGCCGCTTCCGTCGGACCCGTCCGTGATGCTCCCTCCGATGACGCCTACCTCCCGAGCCCGCCGTCGCTCTGGCCGTTGGCTGATGGCTGGCGCCGTTGCTGCGTTGCTGGCAGCCGCACCGTCCGCTGCGTCGGCCTCCACGATGAAGGTCACTGCGCCGGCCCAGGCGGTGGAGTCCGCGGGCGTGCAGATCGACGTGACCGCCACCCTGGACGTCGCGTCCTACGTCGAGGCCGAGGTCCGTCCAGCTGGCGCCCCGTGCGCGGCAACGGCAGCCGAGGATCCGGGGTCGCCACTGCTGGACCGCAGCGCGATCGAGCCGCAGTTCGCCGCCAGCTCGCTGCGAGCGTTCGACGCTGCAGGGCAGTACATCGTGTGTGCGTGGGCGCGCGACACCACCCAAGCCGCCTCGCCGGTGGTCGCGTCAGCCTCGGCGATCATCGACGTCCGCATCCCCAAATTGTCGTTGTCGATCACAGCGCCGTCCTCCGTGATCGTCGACGAGCTCTTCACCATCACCACGAGCGCGCAGGCCGAGGTCGAGCGCCTCGCATATGCCGGCCTCGTGCCGAACCTCGGCAAGGGCTGCCCGGCGAACTACAGCGCGCTGCAGAAGACGGCTGGCTCCGTCGCGGTGCTCGCGCAGACGGGCGTCCTGGTGGCCGCGACCCCGCTGACGTCGAAGGAGCAGTTCTCGCTCCCCACCGCTGGCAAGTACCTGGCCTGCGCCTACGTCCACCACGGCCCGATCACCAGTGCGCCGCAGGCGGTTGCTCAGACGGCGTTCATCGCGGGCAAAGCGTGCGTCGTGCCAGACCTCGGCGGCAGAACGCTCTCCCAAGCCAAGAAGCTGCTGAAGAAGGGCAACTGCCGGCTGGGCAAGAGCAAGAAGGCCACGAGCAAGAAGGTGCGGCGCGGCCGGATCATTCGGACCGGCAAGAAGCCCGGAACGGAGCTCGCGCCGAACACCGCGATCGGTGTCGTCGTCTCCAAGGGCCGCTAGGCGCGAGCCCCAAGCGACGACGGGGCGGGCCTCTCGGTCAGTTCTCGAGCGTCACGTGCCCTGGTTGCTCGGCCACGTTCGCGAGCCACCGCCGGATGCCGGGGTACCGGCTGAGGTCGAACCCACCGGCTTCTGCCACGTGCGTGTAGGCGTAGAGCGCGATATCGGCGATGGAGTACGCGTCGCCGACCAGCACGCGATGTTCCGCCAGGCGCGTCTCCATGGCGTCGAGCGCCTGGTAGCCGCCCGCGTGCAGCGCGGCCAGCCGCTTGGCTGAGGGTTTCTCCTCGGCGTAGGCCACGAGGAACCGCGCCACCGCGATGAACGGCTCGTGGCTGTACTGCTCAAAGCACAGCC
>JAEMRF010000566.1 GCA_016463515.1 Solirubrobacteraceae bacterium
GCCCCAAGGCGTGCCAGCGAGACCGTGTCGGTGCCGATGTGGCACTGCAGGTGCACGCCGCGGAGCCCGCGCACGTCGCCGAGGCGCGGGCGATCAAAGCGGACTTCGGCCGAGAGGTACTGCGGGTCGGCCGCGAACCGCTCGACCGCGTAGTCCGGGGAGGCCGCGTGGGCGGCCGCACGCTCGTCCCAGCTCGCGCGGTTGACTTCGGTCCAGTCGGTCACGCGGCGGAGGGTAGCGGCCGGCTACGCGGCGTCGTAGATGTTGAGGTTGCTGACCGACTGCCACTGCCAGATGCTGGCGCTCGTGCTCGCCGTGAAGGCCAGGAAGACCGAGTCCGGCAATGTCGCCGCGACGCTGTGGACGAACTTGCCGTTGATCGTTGCCGTGAGTCGGCCGCCGCTGGTCTCCACGCGCACGTTGTAGGACCCGCCTCGTAGGCGCAGGCCAGCATCTTTGGAGTAGAGCTTGCGCAGGCTGGAGCCCTGCACGCCGTCGACCCAGCTCGCCGTGTTGGCCTGGGCGTCTTCCGCCTGCTTGAACACGTCGAACGCCAAGGCGGTGCCGCCCAGACCGCCGAAGCCGAGCTGCCCGCCACCCGCACCGATGAACCCGCCGGCGGGCTGGCCGGCGACGTTGTTCAGGAACGCGAACGTGAGGCCCTCGGCGCCGCCGTTGCCGCCGTTCATGGTCACCGTGAAGTTGATGACCTTGCCTTTCACGTTGACCGGCTTGGGCCAGACGATGCTGCTGGTCTGGGCGGGGCCCTTGGTCAGGAAAGCTCCGGCGACGTCGCCGCTGGCCTTCCACCCAGCAAAGCTGGTTGGGAAGTCGGTCGGCTCAGGTTCCGGCGGCGGGATCGGCGCGACGTAGCAATCGATGAACTCTTGCCAGAGGTTGGGATCTGACCCGACCGTGACGGTCGCATCGGGCTGCACGACCGCGCCGCGGAACCGGACGGTGCGCGTCCACTGGCAGTTCTCGTACTGCCCCGTCGACGGAAGGGTTTGCGTGGTACGCACGGTGCAGCGATCGCCGCTGGAGATCGAGCCGTCGAGCCCAAAGGTGGCGACGTCGTAGGTGTTGCCGGTGCGGGTCTGGGACTGTCCACCGCAGGTCACGCTCACCGTCTGCGGGAGGTCGGTCCGTGGGCCGGCGCCGTTGCGCGTGATCTCGGTCTGCACCTGCAGGCGCGGCTTGACGGCCTCGCCCGAGTGGGTGAACCGCAAGACGCTGGCGTCGCCCGCCAAGACCAGGTCGATCGCTCCGTCGCCGTCGAGGTCGCCAACGGTCTCGCTCAGCGTGGTGCGATCGGGGAGGGTGCCGATCACGGGCGCCAAGCTGAAGGAAGAGGCACCAGCGGGCAGGCTTGCAATCGAGAGCTGCGCCGACTGGCTGATCAGCAGATCGGGTCGGCCGTCGCCCGACTGGTCGCCCGCTGCTCCACGGATCAAGGCCCCGGTCGGGACCCGAAGGATCGAACCGCTGGGTGGCAGGATCGCTGGCGGGTTCGCCCGACCGCGGACGACGACCTGGGTGCCGCCAAACGAGGCGTTCACGCTGAGCGCCACGTCGCCGAAACCGTCGCCGTCTACGTCGCCAAGGCGCTGTGCCGGGCCCACGTAGGTGCCGCCGAGTACGGCTTGGAGCGCGCTCAGGCTGGTGCTGCCGGAACCCAAGGCAACCGCGGAGAGCGTCGCTGCACTGTCGGCGCGCCCCAGCAGGATCGATGGGTACACGTTGGATTTCCCGTCGACGTAGAGATCGGCTTTGCCGTCACCGTTGAAGTCCCCGACGGGAGCCACGGTCGGTTCGGGAGCACGGCATTCCTGGCGATAGAAGCCGGGGATGAAGAACGAGAAGACGTTCTTGCAGCTGCGGT
>JAEMRF010000567.1 GCA_016463515.1 Solirubrobacteraceae bacterium
GGCCACCTACGTTCCCGTGCGGCCCATCGCACGCACGATCCACCACTCGCCGACCACGGCGGATTGTGGCCCTTCCGCGGTATTTCGCGGTTCTCTAGGGTCTGGGGCATGTCGGATCTCGCCACCGTTGCGCCGTACCTGCTCCCCGAAGAGATCACGCAGCTGCGTGACCTCGTGCGTTCGATCGCCCGCGAGCAGGTCGCGCCCCGCGCCGCCGCACTCGACGAGAAGTCCGAATACGGCTGGGAGATCCGCAAGATCCTCGCCGAGAACGACATCTTCGGTCTGCCCTTCGACGAAGAGCACGGCGGCACCGGCACCGGCACGCTGATGCTCAACATCGCCATCGAGGAGCTCGCCCACGCCGACGCCTCGACCGCCCTGCAGCTCATGACCCAAGAGCTCGGCACGCTGCCGATCAAGCTCTTCGGCTCCGAAGAGATGAAGCAGCGGGTGCTCCCGGCCTGCGCCACAGGCGAGGCGATCCCCGCCTTCGGACTCTCCGAGCCGGGCGCTGGCTCCGACGCCGGCGGCATGATCACCTCTGCCCGCCAGGACGGCGACGACTGGGTCATCAACGGCACCAAGAACTGGATCACCAACACCGGCATCGCGACCTTCTACGTCGTCTTTGCCGTCACCGCGCGCGAGCCCAAGCGCCAGATCACCGCCTTCCTCGTCGAGGCCGACCGGCCCGGCGTCTCCGTCGGAAAGCTCGAACACAAGATGGGTATGCGGTCCTCGCCCACCGGCCAGCCGGTCTTCGACGACGTCCGCGTGCCGCAGGCCAACGTGATCGGCGAGGTCGGCAAGGGCATGCGCGTGGCCCTTGGCACGCTGCAGGTCTCGCGACTTGGCGCGGCCGCGCAGGCCGTCGGCCTTGCCCAAGGTGCCACCGACTATGCCGTCGCCTACGCCAAAGAGCGCGAGCAGTTCGGCAAGTCGCTCTCCCAGTTCCAGGGCATCCAATGGAAGCTGGCCGACATGGAAGCCAAGACGGCCGCGGCCCGCGAGCTGCTCTACACCGCCTGCTGCAAGATCGAAGCCGGCACTCCCGACGCCTCTCGCTACAGCTCGATGGCCAAGCTGATCTGCGCCGACACGGCGATGGCCGTCACCACCGAAGCCGTCCAGGTCCTCGGCGGCTACGGCTACGTCACCGAATACCCGGTCGAACGGATGATGCGCGACGCTAAGCTGACTCAGATCTACGAAGGCACCAGCGAGATCCAGCGAGTCGTCATCTCGCGTGACCTCCTGAGCTAACCGACACGCGCGGCGGCGGGCTAGGCCCCGCCAGGAGGCAAACCCACACCATGGAGCGCAGAGGAACCGGGCTCGCAAAGCTCCTCGTCATCGTCGCGATACTCGTGGGGATCGCCCTCGTCTCCCGCACGGTCTCCAGTCTGATCGCCGGCTTCGCCGCAGGCGCCGCGATCATCATCGTCATCGGTGCCGTCGTGGCCGCCCTCGGCGTGCGCGCCGCCGGGTGGGACCCCGTCTCCGAAGACGACTTCGACCGCATGGTCGAGCGCACCGAGCGCCTCGCCGCCGACGGCCTCTCCGTCGACCCCGACGAGCACGAGTTCCTCTCCCTGGAGCTGGACCCGTGGGACGACGGCGACTTCGAAGAGATCGTCGGTGAAGCCCTCGACGACCTCCCCGACATCCTGCGCGGAGCCCTGCGCAACCTGGCCGTCGTCGTGACCGACGGCGGCATCAAGGCCCGCGCCTACGGCCTCTACGAAGGCGACACCATCGCCCGCGACGACTTCCCCGATCGCGTCCTGATCTTCCGCGACTCCCTGCGCCGCGACTTCGGCCACGACCCAGCCCTCCTGCGCGAACAGATCACCATCACCGTCCGCCACGA
>JAEMRF010000568.1 GCA_016463515.1 Solirubrobacteraceae bacterium
GGACCTTCGAGAAAACCCTCGCCCTTCTTGAAGGGGCCAGGGAGCACCCGGGCAATATCGCGCCCGACAGACGGCTTCTCGGCGATGATGAGGATGCGGCTCACAGCGGGGCCAGCGTAGCGCGGGCGCAGGCCCGGGGCGCACCGGCGGCGCGAAGGAGGCGCGCGGCGCGCCATGATATGGGCTCAGTGACCACCCATCCCGCCCACCACCGCCCGCACCTGCCCAGCAGTGAGGCGGCACGTAGGCGCCGTCGCAAGCGGCTCCTGGTGCCCTTGGCCGTAGCCATGCTTGGCGTGCTCGCAGCCGTCGGTGCGTTCGTGGTGCTCGGCGGCGACGACCGAAGCGAGATCGCCAACCAGTACGGCGCCGCGTATGCCAAGGGCGACTACGCCGGCATGTACGCGCTGCTGTCGGCCAGTGATCGCCGCGCCATGAACGTCCAGCGCTTTGCAGAGCTCCAACAGGAGGCCCGCGAGACGGCCACCGTGGAGAAGATCACCGCTGGGCTCGCCGTCGACGCCGGCGAGGACCGCTACTCCGTGCCGGTCAAGGTCCAGACGCGCCTCTTCGGTGAGCTTTCCGGTCAACTGCTCCTCCCCGTTCTCAAAGATGGCCAGACCTCAGCCGTCGACTGGTCCCAGGCGCTCAGCTTCCCGGGGCTCAAGCAGGGCGAGAAGTTGCGACGGACCACCACCCTCCCAACTCGCGCCGACATTCTCGCCAGCGACGGCACCGTCCTCGTTCGGGGCGCCGACCGCATCCCCAACACCGACACCGCGCTCAGCTCGATCGTCGGCCAGATGGGTCCGATTCCCGCCGAAGACAAGAGCGCCTACGCCAAAGCCGGCGTTCCCGCCGACGCCTCCGTGGGTCTGACTGGCCTTGAGCGTGTGTTCGAGGCGCGTCTGCGCGGCCAGCCCGGAGGCACGCTCTACGCAGGCGACCGCGAGATCGCGAGCACCGAGCCGGCCGAGGCATCGCCCGTTCGCTCGACCATCCAGCCCAGCGTGCAGCGTGCCGCCGTCACGACCCTCGGCGACCGTCTTGGCGGAATCGCCGTGGTCAAGCCCAGCAACGGCGCGATCCTCGCCCTGGCCGGCGCAGCGTTCTCAGGGCTCCAGCCGCCCGGGTCGACGTTCAAAATCATCACGACGACCGCTGCCCTGCGTTTCGGCGATGCCAAACCGTCAACGGTCTACCCCGTGGAGACCGCCGCCACGCTCTCTGGTGTTGAACTGCAGAACGCCGACGGAGAGTCGTGCGGCGGCACCCTCGTGGAGAGCTTCGTGCACTCCTGCAACTCCGTGTTCGGGCCGCTCGGTGCCAAGGTCGGCGGCGAGCATCTCGTCGAGACCGCCGAGGCATTCGGGTTCAACGAGGAACTCGGAATTCCAGGTGCGGCCGTGAGCACCATGCCAAGTGCCGAGGAGCTCGGCGACGACGAGCTCGTCCTCGGCTCCACCGCCATCGGCCAAGGTCGCCTTCAAGCGACGGCGCTGCAGATGGCTCTCGTCGCCGCGACCATCGGCGAGCGCGGCATGCGCCCCAAGCTCACGCTCGAAGCCGGGCAGGCAGCCCAGCAGACCCGCGTGATCCCCCGGACCGTCGGCAGCCAGGTCACGACGATGATGGCCGGCGTGGTCTCTCGTGGGACCGGCGTCCTCGCCAAGGTTGACGGCGTCAAGGCCGCCGGCAAGACCGGCACGGCCGAACTGCGCACGACCCAAGGTGACTGCGACCCCGAGAACCCGCCACCCGGCGGCTGCCCAGACGCCTCCGACACGACGGACACGACGGCCTGGTTCGCCGGGTTCGCGCCATCGAGCTCACCCAAAGTCGCGATCGCGGTCCAGCTCGTCGGGCAGGG
>JAEMRF010000569.1 GCA_016463515.1 Solirubrobacteraceae bacterium
CGCGGATGGTAACCGGCAACGTGCAGTCTCTTGAGCCGATTTCACGGGTTCTTCTCATGAGCGGCCACATGGCACACATGAGTAACAATTGGGCAACAAGAACTGCTGCCGTCGAGTGCCGCTACGAGCCAACGAGCTGCCCCCACAACGACGTCGGGCCGGGCGCTTTCGCGCCCGGCCCGGGGAGTCACTGGCGCGAGCCCTCAGGGCTCGCGTCGGTGCAATAGCAGCAGAGTGCTAGTAGTCGATTGCGTTGGCACCCGCAACCGCGATCGGGCGCAGCGGGTTCGGGCCGACGGTCGGCAGAGCCTGGTAGTCAGCAGCTGCGAGCAGCGTCTGGCCGGTGCCGGTCATGTACTTCACGAAGTCCGACACGGTGCGAGCCTGCGGCTCGGGCGTCGGGGTCACCGAGTAGTTGTCGTACGCGAGGACGTAGGTCAGCGCGCAGATCGGGTACTCGCCGGACTTGAAGCGAGCCTTGGCGCCGGTCACAGCATTCCAGTTGCCCTTTGCGCCTTCGGCCGGGAGACTCCCGTAGTCACGGCCAGTGCTCTGCGAGGAGCAATTGGCGCCGAACACGTCGGGAGCTTCCGCCGGGTCCTTAGCTGGGTCGTTGGTGACGACCGACGAACCGCCGGACGGAGCCGTGACCTGGAGCCAGAACCGGTCATCGCTGGTGCCGTAGTAGCCGAAGCCCGCCCAGCGAGCGGTAGCGAGGTCGGCGAAGCTGATGGATGAGTCGGTCCCGATGGCCTTCCAGGCCGCGTCGGCCTCGCCGTAGTCGGCCCTCGCGATGGACTTGATGTTGGAGTGGGAGTAGGCGGCCGTGACGCCGGGTACGTTCGGCCATGCTGTGTTGTTGGCAGTCGCCATGAAGTTGACCTCGTCGGTCACGGACGTGGGGTTCGTGGGGCTGATCTGTTTCCAGGGCTCCGTCTCCCAGCGGTTGTTGACCGAGACGTTCAGAACCTGCTTGAACGCGTGGGTCGTGCCGGACGAGTCGCGGGGCACGACGCGCTTGATGGCCTTATCCCTACAGGTTCCACCGCCCGGGGTGGGGGTGCCGACCAGCGCGGCCGACGAGCCCAGGAGCGATCCCCAGGTGACCTTCTCGCCCCACATGATCTTCTCGATGTTGGCGAGTGTGGCCTTGCGATAACTGTCACTGGCCAGGGTGCAGCCGTCCGGAAGGTTCACGATGACCGCAATCGCGCTCTGCGCAACGGGGATCGTCAGGAGATTGGTTGGCCCGACGAGGCCGAACCACTCCATATTGGCCTCCTCGGACATCGAAGGCGCCTCATCAGTGGCGGTGAAGGCCGCCGTGGCGTCGCGCGGCGTGGTGCCGTTGGCCACCCAGGAGTTGCGGCCGCCGCCGGAACCAGTCGGCGCGTAGCCGATGGTCTTGCCCTGCGAGCGGAACGAGCCGCAGGAGCCGGTGCCATTGCCTGCGAAGCCGAAGCCCGTTTCGGCCCGGTCCTGCACGATGAGGTTGCCGATCGGCGTGCTGCCGAGCGTCCAGGCCGGCCACCCCACGAGGCTTAGGCGATCCGCCCCCCAAGCGAATCGGTTGACCTGGTTTAGGGAAGACGTGCCGACGCCGTCGATGCTGGTGCCGCGGCACGGGAGCGTCGGGCCGGTGTAGGCAGCTTCCGCTGCCTGGGCGAACAGTCCGCTTCCGGCGATGGCGCCAAGCGCCAACCCGATCACCCGTGATCTCAAAACAGGATTCTTCACGATCTTCCCCTTGCTGCCCGCCGGTGGGCGAGCGTGGTGACAACTCGATACCGCGAGTCTCGCGGTGGGACACACAGTCCATGCGGCGAGGGCGCGGGGGGAAGCGCGAGGACCGATCTTCGGCCA
>JAEMRF010000570.1 GCA_016463515.1 Solirubrobacteraceae bacterium
CGGTCCGCGATACTCGCGCGGTGCCTTTGCCGGTGATTGCGATCTTTGGGCCGACGGCTGTCGGGAAGACGGCGGTGGCAGTTGGCGTCGCCCAGAAGCTTCGGGCTGCGGGGCAGAACCCGGTGGCTATCGGCGTCGACGCCCTTCAGGTCTATGACGGGCTGCCGCTGATCACCGCGCAACCCACTCCCGACGAGCACTCCGAGCTCGAGCATCGCCTCGTCGGCTTCGTGCCGCTCACCGAGACCTGGAGCGTGGCCCAGCACACCGAGCTGGCGCACCGCGAGATCGACGACGCGCTCGCGGCCGGACGAGTACCGATCGTCGTGGGAGGCACCGGCCTCTATCTGCGATCCGCGCTCACCGACCTCACGCTCGCGCCGGCGCCCGAGGCTGGACTGCGCGACAAGCTCGCGGCCCGCGCAGATGAGCCCGGCGGCCTCGAGGCGCTCTACGCCGAACTCGAGGAGCTGGACCCCGTGTCGGCTGCGCTGATGCACCCCAACGATCGCACCCGGATCATGCGCGCCCATGAGCTGCTTGCAGCTGGCAAGTCGTTCGCCGACGCCTCCGGGCAGGACGAGCTCTGGACCGACGATACGCGCGTGCCGACGGTCCTCGTGGGGCTCACGATGGAGCGCTCGGCGCTGCGCAAACGCGCCGGAGAGCGGATGCGGGCCATGGTCGAGGCCGGGGCCATCGAGGAAGTTCGCGCCGCAGCGGAGGCAGACATCGGCCCTACCGCCGCGGCTGCGGTGGGCTTCCGCGAGCTGTTCTACGGCGAAGTCGATATCGCGGTGACCAAGACTCGCCAGCTCGCCAAGCGCCAGGAGACCTGGATGCGCCGTCTGGGTGGCGTCACGATCCTCGACGTGACCGCGCGAACTCCGGACGATGTGGCCGACGAGATCGTGCGTCGGTGGCAGGACGCAGCGTCAGAGGGCTGAGACGCCCGCGCACGGCGTACGATCGGCTCCGTGAGCACGCCCGACGCCGCCTCTTCCACCTCGGCCGAACCGGTCGTGATCGAGCGCTGGCAGGCGCTCGGCAACGACTACCTGATCGCCGAGGCCGCCAAGCTGCCGTGGCCGGTGACCCCGCAGCGGGTGCAGCTGCTCTGCAACCGCCACACGGGCGTGGGAGGCGACGGCCTGCTGCTGCTCAGCGCCGCCGAGCAGCGTGGGTTCGTTGCGCGCCTGCAGATCTTCAACCCGGATGGCTCTGAGGCCGAGCTCTCGGGCAACGGCGCGCGCGAGGCGATCATGTACCTCCGGCACCGCGGCTGGACCGACGCCGACATCTTCTCGATCGAGACGATCGCCGGTGAGCTTCGGCCCACGATCACGGGTGAGACGACCTGCGTCGTCGACATGGGTAGGGCGGCGTTTACCTCCGTCGACTACCCGTCCGGGGCGCCGGATGGCCTCGGCGAACTCACGGCGGGGGATCGCACCTGGCGGTTTCAGCACGTGAAGATCGGCAATCCGCAATGCTCGATTCGGGTGGGGTCAGTCGAAGAGCTCGACGCCCTCGATCTTCCAGCCATCGGGCCAGGGATCGAGCACCACGAGCTGTTCCCGAACCGAACGAACGTGTCGTGGTACGCCGAACTCGCCGACGATCGCGTCCGTGCGCGGATCTTCGAGCGTGGCGTGGGGGAGACGATGTCATCCGGAACTGGCGCCACCGGTGCGGCCGTCGCCCATGTCGCCCGTGGCGGCGACAGCCCGGTCGTGGTCGAGCTCGACGGTGGCGAGCTCACGGTGACCGTTGATGAGTCGCTGCACGTCGACCTGGCGGGCTGGGCCGAACCCGTGGGCCGCGTCGAGCTGAGCCCGCACTTCGCCGCCCGGCTGGCTGC
>JAEMRF010000571.1 GCA_016463515.1 Solirubrobacteraceae bacterium
ATGGTGATCGGCGGGCGCAACGGCGCCGGCAAGACCACGCTGCTGCGCATGCTCGCGGGCGAGGAGACGGTCGACGGCGGCCGGATCATCATCGAGAAGAACGCGCGCATGGCGCTGCACGACCAGCGCCCGCCGCGCGATCAGACGATGACGCTGGAGGAATACGCCCTCTCGGCCTGCACGGAGCAGCTCGAGCTTGAAGCCGAGCTGGCGGCCTGCGAAGCCGCGATGGCCACGGGCGACGAGAAGGCGATGGAGCGCTACGCGACCGTCTATGCGCGCTTTGAATCGGCCGGCGGGTACGGCTGGCGCGAGCGCGCCGCGCAGATCCTCACAGCGCTCGGTTTCCAAGACGAAGCTCGGCCGCGCCCGCTCTCTTCATTCTCAGGTGGCCAGCTCACCCGCGCCTCGCTCGCTCGTGCCTTGGCCTGCGAGCCCGACATCCTGCTGCTCGACGAGCCGACCAACCACTTGGACCTCGAGTCGCTGGAGTGGCTGGAGGAGAAGATCAAGTCGCTCGACGCCGCCGTGATCATGGTCGCCCACGACCGATGGTTCCTGGAGTCCGTAGGCAACTCGATCTTGGAGCTGGAAGGTGGCCGCGCGAACTTCTTCAAGGGCACCTGGTCGATGTGGCGCAAGGAGAAGGCGCAGCGCGAGCTCAACCTGAACCGCCAGATGGCCAAGCAGCAGGCCGAGATCGACCGCCTGGACCGCTTCATCAACCGCTTCGGTGCCAAGGCGACCAAAGCCAAGCAGGCGCAGTCCAAGGTCAAACAGAAGGACAAGCTCGAGGCCGCCCGCATCACGGCGGATCCGAAGGACGGCGCCTCACTCGCCTTTGACTTCAAGACGCCCGAGCGCTCCGGCAAGGTGATCTACGAGCTCACCGGTGGCCGCGTTGAGGTGCCCGGCAAGGTGCTCATCGACGGCGCCGACTTCTTCTTGGAACGCGGTGAGCACGTCTGCCTGGTCGGCCCCAACGGCGCAGGCAAGTCGACGCTCGTGGCGACCCTCGCCGGCCGGCGTGAACTGGCCGAGGGCAAACTCCTTACGGGGCATGGCGTGAAGCTCGGCTACCTCTCCCAGCACGTGGAGGAGATCGAGTACGGCACCGCCCGCACGGTGGTGGAGGCCTGCGTGAAGAAGACCGGCTACACGCCGGGCGCGGCCCGCTCGCTGCTCGGCAACTTCTTGTTCTCTGGCGAAGACGCCCAGAAGGACGTCGCCACGCTGTCGGGCGGGGAGCGTCAGCGTTTGGGCCTGGCCTGCTTGGTGGCCTCAGGCGCGAACCTGCTGATCCTCGACGAGCCGACCAACCACCTCGACATCGAGTCCCGCGAGGCGCTGGAGGCCGCGCTGCACTCCTTCGAGGGCGCGATCATCCTCGTGACCCACGACCGGGCGCTTCTGGAAGCCGTCGGCACACGGACCGTGGCCATCGAAGACCAAGACCTCGTCTCCCACATGGGTGACTGGGTCGACTACATGGCCGGCCGCGAGGAGCGCGCGGAGCTGCGCGCCGCGGTCAAGGCCCGGCGGGAGCAGTCCGCAAAGGCTGCTGCGAAGTCCGCGCCGGCCAACGGCAATGGGAATGGCAATGGCAACGCTGCCGATCGCAAGCCAGGCAGCGGCGGTAAAGACCACGCCGCTCGCAAGGCCGGGGCCAAGGAGCTCGCCAAGCTCGAGCGCGAAGTCGAAAACGCCGAGGAAGCACTCGCCGCCATCGAGGACCAGATCGCCGACCCCGCGATCTGGGCCGATCCCAAACGCGCGCCCAAGGCCAAAGCCGACCACGACGCCGCCAAGGAGCGCGTCGCCTCGGCCTACGCCAAGTGGGAAGCCGCCGGCGCCTGA
>JAEMRF010000572.1 GCA_016463515.1 Solirubrobacteraceae bacterium
TCATCCGCTCGATGTCGTGCGGGTGCAGGCCGACGGTCGGCTCGTCGAAGACGTACGTGATGTCGGTCAGCGACGAGCCGAGCTGGCGGATCATCTTCGTGCGCTGCGCCTCGCCGCCGGACAGCGTGCCCGACGGCCGGTCGAGTGAGAGGTAGCCGAGCCCGATCTCCACGAACGAGTCGAGGTTCTCCCCCAGCGCGGTGAGCAGCGGCGCGACCGACGGCTCGTCGAGGTCGCGCACCCAGTCGGCGAGGTCGGTGATCTGCATCGCGCAGACCTCCGCGATGTTCGCGCCCTTGATCTTCGACGACAGCGCCTCCTGGCTCAGGCGGGTGCCGTCGCACTCCGGGCACGTGGTGAAGATCACGGCCCGCTCGACGAACGCGCGGATGTGCGGCTGGAGCGCGTCGACGTCCTTGGAGAGCATCGACTTCTGGATCGTCGGAATGAGCCCGGCGTACGTCAGGTTGATCCCGTCGATCTTGATCTTCGTGGGCTCCTTGTACAGGAGGTCGTCGCGCTCCTTCTTCGTGTACTTCTTGATCGGCTTGTCCGGATCGAAGTACCCGCAGCCACGGAAGATGCGCCCGTACCAGCCCTCCATGCTGTAGCCGGGAATGGTGATCGCGCCCTCGTTCAGCGACAGGTCCTCGTCGTAGAGCGCGTCCAGGTTAAAGTCGTTGACCGACCCGCGGCCCTCGCAGCGCGGGCACATCCCGCCGAGCCGGTTGAAGCTCGCCTTGACCGTCTTCTTGTTCCCCTTCTCGATCGTGATCGCGCCCTTCGCGCTGACCGAGGCCACGTTGAAGGAGAACGCCTGCGGCGACCCGATGTGCGGCTTGCCGAGTCGGCTGAACAGGATCCGCAGCATCGCGTTGGCGTCCGTGGCGGTGCCGACCGTTGAGCGGCCGTCCGCCCCCATCCGTTCCTGGTCGACGATGATCGCCGTCGTCAGCCCGTCGAGGACGTCGACCTCCGGGCGCGCCATCGTGGGCATGAAGCCCTGGACGAACGCGCTGTACGTCTCGTTGATCAGCCGCTGGGACTCCGCGGCGATCGTGCCGAAGACCAGCGAGCTCTTCCCCGAGCCGGAGACGCCGGTGAACGCCGTCAGCCGGCGCTTCGGGATCTCCACGCTGACGTCCTTGAGGTTGTTGACCCGCGCGCCCTGCACGCGGATCATCTCGTGGCTGTCGGCCGTGTGCACGCGCGCTAGCTCCGCTGCTGGATGCGCAGCAGGTTCCCGGCGGGGTCGCGGAACGCGCAGTCCCGCAGGCCGTACGGCTGGTCGGTCGGCTCCTGGACGATCTCGACGCCGTCCTTGGCCTGCAGCCTGGCGAACGTCGCGTCGACGTCGGACGTCGCCATGTTCAGGCTGGCGAATGTGCCCTTGGCCATCATCGCCTCGATGAGGCCCCGTTCGTCGTCGGTGATGCCAGGCGTCGCCGCGGGCGGGTACAGGACGACCGCGGTGTCCGGCTGATCGGCCGGTCCCACGGTGATCCACCGCATCCCCTCGTACCCGACGTCGTTGCGGACCTCCCAGCCGAGGACGTCCCGGTAGAACGCCACCGCGGCGTCCGGGTCGTCCTGGGGGAGCATGCTGGAGTGAATGGTGATGTCCATGCTGGGCACGCTACGCCGGGCTGCGCGAGGTCGCTTCTCGATTCCTGATCGGTCTCGTGACCTGCTTGGCGACGCAGGGCGGCATGCCCGCCGTGGCGCCCGCCGCCTCGCGCCGGTACACGCTCGGGGACATGCCGACCAGCTCGGTGAAGCGCGTGCTGAACGTCCCCAGCGAGGTGCAGCCGACCTCGAAGCAGACCTCGGTGACGCTGAGGTCGCCGCGGCGCAG
>JAEMRF010000143.1:0-5963 GCA_016463515.1 Solirubrobacteraceae bacterium
CTTGGAGCAGCTGGCGGTAGTTCGGGAACTGGCCGTCGAGCAGGCGGGAGACGAGGGTGGTGCCTTCCCAGCGCACGATGATGCGGCTTTCGTGGCGGCGCAGCTCGATCGTGGCGTCGTCGGCGACGTTGGCCTTGGCGATCTCACCGAGCGCGCGGTGCGGGACGGTGGCCTCGAGGCCTTCGCCGCCGATCGCGGTGTCGAGCTTGGTCTCTTTGACGGCGAGGCGGTAGGCGTCGGTGGCAACCATGCGCAGCTCGTTGCCGGTCGCGCTGACGAGCACGCCCGTGAGGATCAGGCGGGTTGCGTCGCGGGCAGCGGCGCGCTCGACCTTGGCGATGGTGTCGCGGAGGGCGCCGGCGGACAGCTGGACCGGGTCCTCGCCTTCGAGCGGCGGCAGCGGCGGCACGTCGTCGTCGCGCAGGGCACGCAGCTTGAACGTGGCGGAGCCGGAGCTGACGGTGACGAAGCCGGTCTCCTCGCTGGTGAGCTCAACGGTCGGCGCGGGCAGCGAGCGGGCGACGTCGAGCAGGAGCTTGCCCGGCAGGGCGATGGCGCCGGAGCCCCCGACGGTGGCGGGAAGCTCGGTGCGGATCGCCAGATCGGCGTCGACGGCCTCGAGGGCGACGCTCCCCGACTGAGCTACGACGCGAACGCCGGCAATCGGCTGCATCGCGCTTCGCCCACTGGCGACACGGGACACAGCGGTGAGGCGCTCGACGAGGTCGGCGGTCGTACAGCTGATCGAGATCACGTGAGAGAAGAGGGGAGTCTTTGAAGTAGTAGGGCTGTGGAGCGTGTGGACAAGTCCCGAAAGACCCGTGCCCATGGGACTGCTCAGCCATGGTGCGCTGTGGATGGCGCGCGGGCACGAGTCTCGCACGGTCTCCGGCGGGGCGCTAGCTCGGTGCGCCTGTGGAGAGTCGCACGCTGCCCGTGGACAGTGGTGACCGGGTCGCTACCGCAGTTGGCGCACGAGCCCTGAGACCTGCTCGTGGACCGTGGCATCGCGGTCGATCTGCTCGGTCACGCGGGAGACGGCGTGCATGACCGTGGTGTGGTCGCGGCGGTTGAATGCGCGAGCGATCGTGGGCAAAGATGCCTGCGTGTGGTGGCGTGCGAGGTACATCGCGACCTGCCGTGGCCAGGAGATGGCCGCGGCGCGGGAGGGGCCGATGAGGGCGTCGTGGTCGATCTGGAACTCAGCGCAGACCAGATCCTGGACGCGCCGGATCGTCGGGCGCTCAGGTGGGCGCGTCGCCTTCTGTGGATAGAGGCGCCGAACGACGTCGTCGACCAAGGCCTGGTCGAGTTCGCGGCCGGTCAGCGTGCGATAGGCGATGGTCGAGAGGATCGCGCCTTCGAGCGTGCGGATGCCGTCGGTGACCTTCTCGGCCAGGTGGGAAAGTTGGGCGCGTTCTTGCGGAGCGTCGAGCTCCTCGGCGGCGCGGCGTGCCACGTAGATGCGGCGTAGGGCGTCATCTGGACGCTCCAGTTCGACCACGAGGCCCGAAGCGAATCGCGCGCGAAGGCGTTCGGAGAGCTCGCCGAGTTGACCGGGCGGCTGGTCGCTGGTGAGCACGAGCTGTGCGCCGCTGCGCTCCAGCGCGTTGAAGGTGTGGAAGAACTCTTCTTCGGTCTTCTCTTTGCCGGCCAGGAACTGGATGTCGTCGACGAGCAGCACATCGACGCCACGCAAGGCGTCTTTGAAGTCGCCGATGCGCCGATGTCGCAGTGCGCCGAGGAAGTCGCTCACGAACCGTTCGCTGGTGCACAGGTGCACGTTGAGATGGGTGGCGGTCGCCGCGACGTAATTCGCGATCGCGTGCAGGAGATGGGTCTTGCCGGTGCCTGGAGGACCGCAGAGCAACAGCGGGTTGAACACCGTCGCGGGAAGTTCTGCGACCTGCAGCGCGGCGCCGTGGGCGAGGCGGTTGGAGTGCCCGATCACGAACGACTCGAAGGTGAGCGAGGGGTCGATCGGATCGCCCACCTGCAGCGGCGGGATGGTCTCGGGGTGCTCGAGGCCGCGGCGATCGCCGGCGCCAGCTCCGCCAGAGGCGTGACCGTTTCCGTTGGCGAGTCCGGAGCTCGCATTGCCTGGCATTCGATCGTGGGCGTGCCACGTCGGTGGGGCCTCGGCGAGCTGCTGTGCACTGGCTTCGATCCACGCGATCGCGTGGGCGAGGCCAGCGTCGCTGGCGACTTCGGTGAGCAGTGGGGTGCAGCGCTCGCGCGCCCAGCGCACGAGATGAGGTTCGCCCGCGAGCAACAACGTGCCGTCGGAGCAGTCGACGGGATGGAGCGGATGCAGCCAGAGCTCGAGGGTCGTCTCGTCCACTCGCCCGCGAAGGCGATCGAGAATGAGTCGCCAGGCGGCGATCGGGTCGGTGGAGGGCTGGTGCGGAGGGTGTTCGAGCATGCAGCTGTACCCGACAAGCGGGCACGGCGAAGGTAGATAGCGCGGCGACTTAGGGGGTCGGCCCGCGGAGAAGGCAGAACCTAGCAGCGGTGCCCTGACCAGACGGTGGGTCGGTTGGAGGTGATGCCGCTAGGCGCGTCTTTTTTTGGTCTGAGGGTGCCCAGATGGAGTGGGGTGGCTGGGCGACGGATTCGACCGGTGCGCCTGATAGGTCCCGTTTGCTCTACTCTGGTTGGCCCATGAAGCGCACCTACCAGCCGAAGAAGCGTAAGCGCGCCCGTGCGCACGGATTCCGCAACCGTATGCAGAGCAAGGGCGGCCAGATGATTCTGAAGCGCCGCCGCGCCAAGGGCCGCAAGCGCCTGACCGTCTAGCGGTCACTCTGGCTCCGCTCGCACATGTGCGGTGGAGCCGTGACCTCGAGGCCGTCGGCGATCGTCCCGCCGCATCTTCCCGCGATCCTGACCATCTCGTGATGGCGAGCAGCAACGGAGCACCTCGTCGCAAACGCGGCCGGCTCTCCCGCAGCGGCGATTTCGATCGCGTCTACCGTCAAGGCCGCTCCACCGGCGGCCGCGAGTTCGTCGTGCACGTGTTCCCGCGCGAGGCATCGCTCGAGTCCCCCCGCGTGGGACTGTCGGTGAGCAAGAAGGTCGGCGACGCCGTGACCCGCAACCGCATCAAGCGCGTGTTGCGTGAGTCCGTGTCGGCGCTCGAAGGCGATCTGGCCGCCGGGAGCGACCTCGTGATCACCGCTCGGGCCGACGCTGTCGCGCTCGACGAACGCGAGGGCCAGGCCGGTGTGCAGCGCGAGCTTCGCGCTCTCCTTTCGCGCACCTCTGCGTGGGCGGGCGGCAGCACCGATGGGGCGCCGGAGCCTGGACCCGCGCCAGCTCGCGAGGACGGTGATGACGGTGCCCGCTGATCCGCACCCGCATCACCACGCGACGGCCGACGCCGTCCACCCCGCCTATCGCCCAGTGGTCTGGAGCGATCCAGATCGCTCGATCGGGCGACGGATCGCGCTCGCACCCGTCTTCGCGTACCGCAAGTTCTTGTCGCCGATGCTCGGCGCGCGGTGCCGTTTTGAACCCAGCTGCTCGGCCTATGCGGTCCAAGCGGTGGACCGGTTCGGCATACTCCGCGGTCTGGTGCTCGCCTCATGGCGGGTCGCGCGATGCAATCCGCTGGGCGGGCAAGGCATCGACCTTCCCGAGGACCAGCGAATCTTTCCTCTCTCCGCACGTCTCAAGCGAGCTCCCCAAGCATGACCGACACGTTCGTCGTAGCCGCGAACATCCTGCAGCCCCTGATCGACGTGTTCGAGGAGCTCCTGAGCTTCCTGCACGGGTTCACGAACTCGTGGGGTCTTGCGATCATCGCGATGACCCTGGTGATCCGCACGCTGCTGTTGCCCCTCGCGGTGGTCCAGTACAAGTCGATGAAGGGCATGGCTGCCCTTGGTCCGAAGATCAAGGAGCTGCAGGCCAAGTACCCGGATGATCCGCAGAAGCTCATGCAGGAGCAGCGGAAGATGATGTCGGAATCCGGCGTCAATCCAGCCGCCGGCTGCCTGCCCCTGTTGCTGCAGGCGCCGGTCTTCATCGCGCTCTTCTACATGCTCCGCAAGGACCTGAAGACCGACATCTGCGGCATCCCGATCGACACGCCGGGCATCGCGGACATGACCTGCAGCACGTTCCCGCCACAGCCTGGGTTCCCGCAGGGCGCCGAACAGTTCCTCTTCATTCCTGACCTCACGGCCAAGGGCACCGGCTGGGTGCTCGCTGTGCTGCTCGTGCTCTACGTCGGCTCGCAGCTCCTGTCGACGCTGCTGATGCCGTCGACCGTGACGGGCCTCCAGCGCAACATCTTCTACGCGCTGCCGTTCCTGTTCGTGCCGTTCATCCTCGCGTTCCCCACCGGCCTGCTCGTGTACTGGATCACGACCAACCTCTACACCGTGGTCCAGCAGGTCGCGCTGCGCCGCATCTACGGCGCGCCGGGCATCAGTACCGGCGACGACCCACTCAGCATCGTGGAAGGCGTCGCCCTTGAAGCGGCCGAGCTGCGGGGTAATGTCGGGCCTACGGAGCGTCCGAAGAAGCGCAAGCGCACCGGGAAGCGGCGATAGTGAACGATCAGCAGAAGCGTGGCCCGAGCAGTGATCCGGCCGACCCCGAAGGGATCGAGGCTGTCCGCAGTCTCGTAGAGGGCGTGGCCCGTGCCCTGGGGATCGAAGAGGACGTCGTTGCCGAGCAACGTGGCGAAGAGCTTCACGTGGCTGTGCAAGGCAAGGACCTCGGGCTCCTCATCGGGCGCCACGGCCAGACCCTCGAAGCGCTCCAACACCTCGCCCAGCGCATTGCGCTCGACCACGACGTGCACGTGCGCGTGATCGTCGACGCCGAGGGCTACCGCGAGCGTCGCCGCGAAGCGATCGAAGCCCAGGTCAACCGCCTCACGGCTCGCGCGCTGCAGCGCAGCGAGGCCTGCCCGCTTGAGCCGATGACGAGCAGCGAACGCCGCTACGTCCATGAGATGGTCCGCGACATCGAGGGCGTTGAGTCCTACAGCGAAGGCCAGGAGCCGGACCGCCATGCGGTGATCGCTCCCGAGGGCACGGCGCCCCCAGGCGCCTCGCAGTGAGCCTGGCCGAGGCGCGCCTGGGCCAGCTGGCCGCGCGCTTCGACCTCAGCGACGAGACCGTCGCCCACGGGCGCCGGCTCCTGGAACTCTGGGAGACCGACGAGCTCGCATCGACGCGCGTGACCGACGCGGTCGATGCCGTGGACCAGCACCTCGCTGATTCGTGGGTCGCGCTGGACCTTCCGATGGTGCGGGCCGCCCGTCGCGCGGCCGACCTCGGGACCGGCGCCGGGATTCCTGCGTTGCCGCTCGCGATCGCCCTGCCGGAGCTCCATATGGCGCTCGTAGAGTCGGTTGGGAGAAGAACGGTCTTTCTGGAGCGCGCGATCGAGGAGTGCGACCTCGGCGCCCGCACCTCCATCGTTGCTGAGCGCGCAGAAGGCTGGCCCGACGGGATCGGGGTCCACGACCTCGTGACGAGCCGGGCGCTCGCGACCCTCGACGTCGTCCTTGAGTACTCCGCGCCGCTGCTCACGATCGGCGGCTACGCGGTCGCCTGGAAAGGTGCGCTGAGCGAGGAAGAGCGCACCGGTGGCCTGCGCGCCGCGGCGCTGCTTGGGCTGGAGATCGAAGACGAGATCATTGTTGAGCCATTCGCCGGCGCGCGAGACCGCCGACTGGTGGTCGCCCGCAAGGTGGCGGAAACCCCTGAGCGGTTCCCTCGGCGAGAGGGAATGGCCAAAAAGAAGCCCTTGGGGGCTGGCCGGTAGCTCGTGGTGGGTTGCCGCGGGTGGGTCGGGAGAGCCTGCGGCTCACCTCCTCCCTGCGCCCAGGGGGCTTGGGCATCGCACGTTCGCCTTCGGCTCCCCCACCCACCCGCTTGTGCCCTGGGGCGCGCTACCGGCGAGTGGCCCTTGTCCCGTGGCCAGCCTGGTGCTGGGGTGGGCTTGGG
>JAEMRF010000143.1:6063-7287 GCA_016463515.1 Solirubrobacteraceae bacterium
TGGTGTTTCACGTGAAACGGGCTATGTGGCTGTTGGGTTCGGGAGGACGGTGTAGCGGGTGAACTCGTTGAGGCCGTTGCTGCGGATGAGGTCGGCGAGGTCCGGGGCGCTGAGGGCGTGGTCGTCTCGCACGGGTGAGCCGGAGAAGGTCGCTCGGAACACGAAGCCCTCAGGGAAATGGGTCGCGAGGATCTGGATGGTCGAGGCGAGACGGTGGGCGGCTTCGGGACGGAGTTCAAGGGTGAGGGCGTCACGTTCGGCGGTAGGGGCGAGCGCGGGGCCCCCAGCGTCGACTGGGAGATCCACGACCGACGGATACGCCTTCTCGATGCCGAACCACCGGCGCTCGACGCGCCCAGCCACGAAGTGCAGGGGCCAGGCGTTGCGGTCGGCGCATTCATGGGCGGCTGCCTCGCCGCGTTCGCGGGTGAGCGAAGGCAGCTCCAGGTCAAACATGAACATCGTCACCGCTACGAGGCTAACCGCCGGTCGTGTGCCTCGGCAGCAGGGGCACCCGGTGCGCTGGCGAAGCTCGGACGGTGAGCTTCACGATCGCCATCGGCGCGCCAGATCTGACGGACGCTCTCGCACAGCACGTCGCTGACCTTGCCATATCCCGCCGCACCTATCCCCTTGGCTGGGCCCGCAGCTCCACACCCACGCGGCGGATCACCGGACGGGTGCCAGAGCGTCAGCCGGCCGGCCTCCTGCTTCCACCGCGGCTTACCGACACCCACGAGCTCTTCGTAGCGCCCGCGCCGGTCGATTCCCCATACCTCGGTCTGAACCCGCTCCTGGCACCACAGCTCGCCGCGCTCTTCGTGATGCTCGGCCAAGAGCTCCCCACCGGGTTTTGGTTTCGGGCCGGCTGGGGCGATGATCGGCGTGAGCGCGAGATGCACCTCTCACCCCGCGAGCTCGCTGCGCTCGCCTATAGCTCTCGCCTCGAGGAAGACCTGCGCTATGTGGCCGCGTCCGTTTCACGTGAAACGGACCGCGCGAAAGAGCAAGAGGCCGCTGGCCACGCCGAACCCGAGCTTCCTCCCTGTCACTTCGCAGAACCTGGGCCGCTGCGCGATCGGCTGGTGACCGCGGTCGTGGCCGGAGCAAAGACGGCGACTTCGTCATTGCTTGCCGAGTACCACGATGAAGCGCTCCCGTCCCCGGGCGATCGGTTCCGCGTGGTCGACTCCGACGACCGCGACGTCTGCGTGATCGAGTGCA
>JAEMRF010000144.1:0-6079 GCA_016463515.1 Solirubrobacteraceae bacterium
CCGACGATCGCCGCGGTGCTCAGCGCGTGACCGGCGATCAGATGCGCGCTCAGTGGCACCACGCCGCCGAGCGCTGCGACCGGCGCAACCGGCCCCATCGGTCCGCTGGAGAGCGCGCGGTACAGCAGCGCAAAGCCCGCGACTTCGCACAGGCCGGCGCCCGCCGCCAGGGCCACGGCGCTGCCCGTCGGCATCGCAGCGCCGGCGACGGCCGTGCTCACTGCCATGAGCACCAGGCCCGTCAGCATCGAGCCGCCGAGGACCAGCAGCACCGATCGCTTGCGCGCCGCCACGCCGGCAACGAAGTCCGACGCGCCCCACGCGACGCTCGCGCCGACCGCCATGCCGAGCTCGATCATGCGAGCCCCGGCACTCCGACGCGGGCGCTGGCCTCCAGCGCGGCCAGCGGATCGTCGACCACCAGCACGTGCTGCAGCGTTGGATCGGTGGCGCCGCGCAGGTGCGCCCCGAGACTGACGGCGTCGCGCAGTCCGCGCAGCACGTCGCCGTCGATCACCTCTCCGGGGAGGACGGCCGGAATGCCCGGCGGGTAGGGCACGAGCGCTTCGGCGGCGACCCGGCCCTGGGCCTGCTCGATGGGCACGAGGGTCGACGGAGCCCAGAGCGCCTCGCGCGGGGTCTGCGCGGCACGCGGGCCGTGCGGCCGTCGCGCGCTGCCGGTATGCCGGGGCGATGCCGCCGCGAGCTCCGCAGCGGCCGGGCCGCCCCGCGGTGCAGGAGCGCGACGGGATCGGACCCACGCGTGGCTGAGCGCCGCGAGGCCGTCGAGCATCGGCTCGGCCGAGGCCAGGGGCGACTCCCCAACGCCGAACACGGCGACCACGACGCGCTCCAGCGCAAGTTCCAGTTCGACCCCGGCACTGGCCCGCAACGCCTCAGCCAGTTGATAGCCCGTCCAGCCGGTCGCGCGCACGTCGATGGTGAGGCGCAGCGGATCCAGCCCCGCGAAGCCGGGGCGCCCGACGAACGACTCGTCGATGGCCACAAGGCCCGGGATCTCGCAGATCGCCTCGCGGACCTCACGAAGCTCGCGGACCGCCATCGCGAGCAACGGGCCGCCCTCCACCTCAGCGCGGGCGCGCGCCGCATCGAGGGAAGCGAGCAGCAGACTGCTGGGACTCGTGCTGGTCACCAGCCCGAGGGCGCGGTCGACCTTGCCGGCGGTGAGCCATGCGGGCGCGCCGTGACCAAGGTGCAGCATCGCCGAGCCACTCAGGCTCCCGAGATGCTTGTGCGGGCTACTGATCACCAGGTCGGCGCCGCTGGTGAGCGCGTCCGGTGGGAGCGCATCGGAAAAGCGCAGGTGTGCACCCCACGCCTCGTCGACGACCAGGACGGCCCCGTGCTCGTGGGCCACCGCGGCCAACCCGCGCACGTCGGCGCACGCCCCGAAGTAGCTCGGCGACACCACGAAGACCGCCCGGATCGCCGGATTGCGCTGGAGCTGCGCGCGCAGTGCCTCCGGCGTGATGCCATGGGCGACCGCAAGCTGCTCGTCGAGCTCCGGCATCACCGACGTGGGCCGCAGTCCCGCCAGCGCCATGCCGCTGAAGGTGCTGGAGTGCGAGGAACGCTGCACCGCCACGGCCGGCGTCGCGGCCGCGCAGGCGACGGTCAAGCAGGCCGCCAGATTGCCCTGGGTGGCGCCGCCGGTCAGAAACCAGGTTCGCGCGGCGCCCCAGGCGACCGCCGCCCGGCGCTCGGCGAGCTCGAACGGGCTGGCGTGACCGCTCGCGCGGTCGATGCCCTCGATCAACTGGGGCACGTCGAGCGCCATGGCTGCTGCGCCGTGGCCGTGCAGCAATGAGGCCGGCGCCGCCAAGCCACCCTTGTGCCCAGGCACCGTGAGCCGCGAGGGCTCCCCGGTCACGTAGCGGTGCACCGCATCGAGGTAGGGGGTCGTCGCCTCCGGCGAGGAACCCGCGGGCTGCCCGACGCGCCAGCGGCCGGGTTCGGGAGCACTGAGAACCTTGGTCATCGCCGGGCCACTCTCGGCCGATGGCGCCGGCGTTGCATCGGTGAGCCCACTGAAGTCCCAGCCGTTTCGTCACCGAGTTCCGCCCCATGCCACACCGTCGGGGGACGAACCACCGGAGAAGTGGCACTGGCCGTACCGCATCGGGTGGGTTCGACGGTAGATTCGCCGGGTGCTCATCGAGCGCGACGCTCCCCTCGAACGCCTCACCGAGCTGGCCAGCCGTGCTGCCAGTGGTGCTGGCAGCTGCGTGGTCATCGAAGGCGGCGCCGGGATCGGCAAGACCGCGTTGCTGCACCACGTGCAACAGGGTGCAGCCGCGTTGGGACTGCAGACGCTCTCGGCCACCGGCGCGGAGCTGGAGCGTGAGCACGCATTCGGCGTGGCCAGGCAGCTGCTGTCGCCGGCATGGCGGAGCGCCACGAAAGAGGACCGTGCCGAGCTGCTCGACGGCGCGGCGTCGCTGGCGCTCCCGTTGCTGGACCTCACCCACGAGCACCCCGGCGCGGCAGGCGCAGCGGAGACCCAGTCGATCCTGTACGGCACCCACTGGCTGCTGGCCACGCTGGCCGAGCGCAGGCCGCTGATGCTGGTCGTCGACGACGCCCACTGGGCCGATGAGCCGTCGATCACGCTGCTGGAGTACCTCGCGCGGCGCGTCGCCGAGATTCCCGTGCTGCTCGTGATCGGGAAGCGGCCCGCGGCGCCCGGCGCCGCCTCGCTGGTGCTCACCGCGGAGACGATCCGCCTGGAGCCCCTCTCGCTCGGCGGCGTGGTGGCCATGGCCGATCTCCTCAGCGAGACCGCCGAAACGGCCGACCTCGCCACCGCCTGCCATCAGGCCACGGGCGGCAACCCGCTCTACGTCTATGCGGTGCTGTCGGAGCTGCGCGATCGTGGCCTGGAGCAGCAGGCCGAGCAGGCCGTCGCTGACCTGGGCCCAGAGCCGGTCGCGCGCTCGGTCGACCGGCGCCTCTCAGAGCTGCCGCCAGCCGCAACCGCCGTCGCAGAGGCACTCGCGATCCTCGGCGACGACGCCACCCTGTTGGACGTCGCGGGGCTGGCCGCATTGGAGACCTCGCAGGCTGCCGGCGCCGCTGACGCTTTGGTCCGCGCCAGCATCCTTGCTCGCGGCGAGCGACTCGCCTTCGCCCATCCGGTCGTGCGGGCCACGATCACCGGCCGCATCGGCGACCACGAGCAGGGTCTGCGCCATGCGCAGGCAGCCACGCAACGGATGAAGCGCGGCCGCGACCCCGAGCGGGTCGCCAGCCACGTCCTGCGCGCCCCGGCCGGTCTGGTCGATGGGGCGTACGGCGTGCTGAGGACCGCTGCGACCGCCGCGCTCTCGCGCGGCGCGCCGGCCCTGGCTGCCACCTTCCTGCGGCGCGCAACCGACGAGCCCTGCTCGCCACAGGAGCGCCTCGACGCCCTCGTGGCGCTCGCCGACGCCCAGGGCCGCGCCGTCGACCCGGCCACGCTGCAGACCTTCGCTGAGGCGCAGGCTGCCGCCAGCGACCCTGACCGCCGCGCTGAGATCACGATCAGCCGGTCGCTCATGCTCTACCGCGAGGGCGAGGGGCGGCTTGCGGTCGATGAACTCCAGCGCCAGCTGCGCGGCGGCGAACTCTCCGATCAGGTCGCCATTCGCGTGAAGGCCGCGCTGCTCACGCTTGCCGACCTGGACCTCAGCTTGCGGCCGCAGCTGCACGGCCAGCTCGACGAGCTCGTCGCCGACCTGCGGCGCGAAGGCGCGGCCCCCGGCGCCGTGGTGCTCGCGCACGAGGCCGTCGAGGAACGGCTGCGCTACCGCGACTCCGTGGCCAACGGCGACCTGTCTGAGCGCGCGCTGCGCGCCTGCCTGCAGACCCTCGAAGCGGCACCGGGAACCCAGCCGATCCACGAGGCGATGCTCGGCCTGCTCGTGCTCTTCCTGGATGCCTCCGAGCACCTCAGCGCGCTCGACGAGCTCGTCAACCGCGCGCTGGTGCTCGCGGCCAAGAACGGCAACGCCGTGACCTACGCCCACCTCGGAGTGACCTACACCTGGTCGCTGATCCGCCAGGGCGCCCTCGAAGACGCCGAACGCCTCATCCTCGGCGTGCGCGATCAGGGCGCGCCGAAAACCGTCTGGATGCGCGCGTGGGTCTCGGGGCTCGGGCAGGCGGTGCGCGCCGAATTCGAGCCTGAGCTCGGCCTGGACCCGCTCGGCCACCCCGACGAGCTTGATGTGGGCGAGGACGAGGTCCCGCCAGCCGAGCGCGCCTTGCTGTCGGTCCTGCGCGGCAAGCTCCTGCTCGCCAAGGGGGAGCTCGAAGGCGGACTGGCCGCGCTGCTGAAGGGCGGCGAAGAGCTCGGTCGCCTCGGGACGCCCGCCGGCAACTACCACTGGCGCTCGGATGCAGCGCTCGCGCTGGGCCGGCTCGGTCGCTTGGATGAGGCCCGGAGCCTGGCGACCGAAGAGCTGGAGCTCAACCGCCGCTGGGGCGCCCCGCGCGCGCTCGGGCACTCCTACCGCGCCGCGGCGCTGCTGGCCGAGACCGACGAGGAGCGGCTCGAGGGGCTCCTTGAGGCCGTGCGCCTGCTGGAAGGCGTGCGCGCGCCGCTGGAGCTGGCCCGCACCCTCGTGGAGGTCGGCGCGTGCCTGCGCCGCATGAACCGCCGCGCCGACGCGAGGCAGCCGCTGCGCCGCGCCATCGAACTGGCCGACGGGTGTGCACCCCACACCCGCGTGGCCCAGCGCGCACGAACCGAACTCGCGGCCTGCGGAGGCCGCGCCCCGAGGTCGAGCGCAGGCGGCGTGGAAGCGCTCACGGCCAGCGAGCGGCGGATCGTCGATCTCGCCGTGCAGGGCCTGTCGAATCCGCAGGTGGCCCAGGAGCTGTTCATCAGCCGCCGCACCGTCGAATCCCACCTGGCCAGCGCCTACACGAAGCTCGGGATCGCGGGTCGCGGCGAACTGGGCCGCGTGCTGACGCCGGCGAACTAGCTGTTCAGCACCCTGAGGTGAGAGGACCCGGCCCGGGCAGCACCCAACGATGCCATGCGGGTGCTACCCAGGCCGGTCCCCGTGACCAGGGCAAGCGCCCGGTCACCCTCACGCGCACGTGCCGGCTGCTGCAGAGGCCCGCGGCGCTTCTCCCCCAGAGAAGCCACGAGTCCTGCAACCGCAGAGCGCTGCACTTGGTTGCCGCTACGCCACCATGGCGCGGTCGCCCCCCAGGCGACCGCGATGCTTCGGCGAGCAGCATGCAGCGCAAGCGTCGGCTGGGTCCCGCAACCGCGGACGACGCCTTGGCGCATGAGGTCGATGACTGAGGATTCGGCATCGTTAGATCCGCGCAGGCGCGCCGGCGAAGCACAGCCGACGAGCCGCAAGGACCCGGGAATGTCGTGGACTTCAGTCATCGACATGCACCTTCGACCGCGACGGCCCGCTTTGCATCGGTGAGCCCACTGAACTTGGGCCGACCTCACGGATGCCACATCTCGGTGAGCCGGTGCGGCTAGCGTCGGGACCTGGGCCACCCGGTCCGCCCGCCGACCTTCGGAGGAACGCATGAAGCTGGCCATCCACGTCCCGAACTTCACCCTGCCCGGCGGGCCAGAGGGCATCGCCCCCGCACTCGCAGCTACGGCGCGGGCAGCAGAGGACGCCGGCGTCGACACCCTCACGCTGATGGACCACTGGTTCCAGATGGAGAGTTTGGCGACGGCCCAGGACCCCATGCTGGAGGGCTACACCACGCTGGGCTACCTCGCGGGACTCACGCAGCGCCTCACGCTGGGCCTGCTCGTCACCGGCGTGACCTACCGCTACCCAGGGCTCCTGGCCAAGACGGTCACCACCCTCGACGTGCTCTCCGGTGGTCGGGCGCAGCTCGGGATCGGCGCCGCCTGGTACGAGCGTGAACACCTCGGGCTCGGCGTGCCGTTCCCACCGCTGGGCGAGCGCTTTGAGCGCCTCGAGGAGACGCTCCAGATCTTGCATCAGATGTGGTCGCCCGACGACGGTCCCTATGAGGGCAAGCACTTCCAGCTCGCCGAGACGCTCTGCGTGCCGCAGCCGATCAGCCAGCCGCG
>JAEMRF010000144.1:6179-7270 GCA_016463515.1 Solirubrobacteraceae bacterium
CCTACGCCGCCCTCGGCATCCAGACGGTGTACCTCTCGGCCATGGCGGCCGATCCGGCCGCCTGGGTGACCGTGCTGTGCGAGCGCTTCGGTGAGGAGCTGGCGGCGATCTAAAGCGCCCGGCAGGCCGCGCGCGGGGCCGCGACCTGGCTCAGCCGTGCGAGGGGCACCGGGCCACGCCGGCGCCCGCGCAGTCCTCGCACACGACCACCCGCTCGCGGCAGTCTTCGTCCTCGCAGCGGTCCATCCGGTTGGTGGGTGCTGCGCAGACGATGCACTCGCCCACGAGCAGCGGGCTGGCGCCGTAATCCAGGCTGGTGCGGCGGTCGAACACGTAGAGCGACCCCTTCCACAGCGCGGAGTTGCCAAAGCGCTCGGCGTACCGCACGATCCCGCCGTCGAGTTGGTAGACCTCCTCAAAGCCGCGGTTCTTCATCAGCGACGTAAGCACCTCGCACCGAATGCCGCCGGTGCAATACGTCACGACGGGCTTGTCCTTGAGGTGGTCGAACTCACCGGCATCGAGCTGCCGCAGCAGATCCGGGGTGGTGGCCGCGTCTGGCACGACGGCCCCTTCAAAGCGACCGATCGCGGCCTCGAAGGCGTTGCGACCGTCGAAGAACACGACCTCCTCGCCGCGCTCCTCCACGAGTTGATGCACCTCGTGCGGGCGCAGGTGCGTGCCGCCGCCCACCACGCCGCTTGCATCGACCTGGAGCTCGCCGGGTGCACCGAACGTGACGATCTCGTCGCGCGCCTTCACCGAGAGCCGTGGGAAGTCCAGGCTCTCGCGGTAGCCGGAGGGGCCCGGTTCGTCGGTCAGGCCCGAGCCACCGCTCCACTTCACATCTACGCCGCGGAACGGCTCGTATTCGTGCAGCGAGCGCAGGTAGCGCTTGAGCGCCGCCATCTCGCCGCCGACCGTCGCGTTGATCCCGTGCGGCGACACGATGATGCGCCCGCGCAGCCCGAGCGAGCGGCACAGGTCCAGCTGCCACACACGGATCGCGTCCGGATCCGGCAGCGGCGTGAACACGTAGAACAGCAGGATCTTCGGGAGCGCCACGCCGCAGATCGTCGCAGAGGCCGGGC
>JAEMRF010000145.1:0-4344 GCA_016463515.1 Solirubrobacteraceae bacterium
AGTAGAGCTCTGGGATGAACGTCTGCTCGCTCATCGGCGGTCGCACGTAGGCGGCGTCGTGGCGCAGCGGCGGGAGCTCCAGCGGCGGCGGCGTGACGACGTCGTAGTCGATCATCGACAGCAGGTGCGAGATGCAGTTCAGGCGGGCCTTGCGCTTGTCGTCGGCGCGGACGACGTACCACGGGGCCTGCTTGATGTCGGTGTGGGCGAACATGTCGTCCTTGGCCTTGGAGTACTCGGCCCAGCGTTGGCGAGACTCCAGATCCATCGGGGAGAGCTTCCAGCGGCGCATCGGATCGTGGACGCGTGCCTGGAAGCGCTTCTCCTGCTCCTCGTCGCTGACGGAGAACCAGTACTTGATCAGCAGGATCCCGGAGCGCACGAGCATCCGCTCGAACTCAGGCGTGGAGCGCATGAACTCCTGGTACTCCTCGTCGGTGCAGAAGCCCATCACCTTCTCCACGCCGGCGCGGTTGTACCACGAGCGGTCAAACAGCACGACCTCGCCTTCGGCCGGCAAGTGCGACACATAGCGCTGGAAGTACCACTGGCCGCGCTCGCGCTCGGTGGGCGTACCGAGGGCGACGATCCGGAAGGAACGCGGGCTGGTGCGCTCGGTGATGCGCTTGATCACGCCGCCTTTGCCGGCAGCGTCGCGCCCCTCGAAGATCACGACGACCTTGAGCCCCTCCTGCTTGACGTACTCCTGGAGGTTCACGAGCTCGGTCTGCAGGCGGCGGAGCTCCTCCTCGAAGGCCGCCTTCTCCATCTTCTTGGGCTTCTTGGACGCTGGCTTTGGCGCCTCTCCGTTGAGCGCCGGTTCGCTCTTGCTCGTCTTGCTCATGGGCAGCTCTCGTTGTGTGTGCGGGGGGAATGATCGAAGGTCCGCGCCACGAGAGCCGAGCGGGCGGTCCAAGCGCGCTGGTGCGCAGCCTTGCCTTCATCATCTGGCAACACGCGCGCGAACACAAGGCTCTGGGCCTATCCCGCTGGCTAATCTGCCCAGGGATCGCGGAGGAACGCGGCGATCTCTCTGGCCATGCCGACCGGGTCGTCGTAGGCAAGCAGCGGACCCGTGGCGGGGAGGGTTCGCAGGAGCGCTTGATCGATGAGGTCCGCAGCCTCTTGGGCTGCGCGCAGCGGCGCGAGTGGGTCGTCGCTGCCCCACAGCACGAGGGTCGGGCAGGTGACCTTGGCGTAGTGGTCGAGCAGTTCGCGGAACTCTTCGGTGTCCCAGCCGGCGATGACCCGCCGCCACGCACGGCTGCGCTCGCCGCTCTCGAGCATCGCGGTCCGCGAGCCGGTCACCAGCGATTGCACTCGCGGTGAGGCACCGGAGCTCACGAGCTCTGGTCGCACGGCCATCCGCGCCACGGACCTGGCGATCAGCGGACCGGCCGGAGCCGCAACCGACGCCGCGATCCGTGCCGCCGACGCGCTGGCACCGGCGCGGGCCGGGCGGTGCAGGCGGCCGGGGAGCAGGATCAGACTTGACGGCTCCAGCCAGCCGCGGCTGATGGCACGCAGCAGGAGCTGGGCGCCGATGCCGCTGCCGCCCACGCGCGGGCGGGCTCCTCCGACCTCATGCGTGCACTCGGCCAGCAGACGCGCGGTCCAGTCGATGTCGTACGGGAAACCCGGAGCCTCCTCCGAATCGCCATGGAGCGGCAGGTCCGGGAGCACGAGCCGCACGCGATCCAGCAGCTCGCCTGACGCAGGCATGAACTCGCGGTGGCTGAGCCCGCGAGAGTGCCACAGCACCAGCGGTTGACCCGTCCCGCCTTCGCGGTAAGCGATCCGGGCGCCGTCCGAGGCGTGGAAGAGGCGGAGCCGGAGCACGCGTTCATCGTCGCACGGGTCTTGCCGGTCGGCCGCGATTTGCATGTCGGCGCGAGCGCAGGGCTGTCATCGTGGCGGCCCGTGATGGCCCCGACGCTCAACCGCCGCATCGCGGCCATCGCCATTCCGGCGCTGGGCAGCCTGATCGCTGAGCCGCTCTATCTGCTGGTCGACGCAGCGATCGTCGGCCACCTGGGTACCCGCGAACTGGCTGCGCTCGCGATCGCCACCCAAGCGCTCCTCACGATCGTGAGCCTGTGCGTGTTCTTGGCCTACGGCACCACGACCGAGGTGGCGCGCGGAGGCGACGAGCGCACGCGTGCGGCTTTGGGTGCGCAAGGGCTGTGGCTCGGCGCGGCGACGGGGGTGGCGGTCGCCGCCGGATTGCTGCTCTTTGCCGGACCCATTGCGCGCGCGATCGGCGGCGACTCGGCAGCCGTCGACCTTGCGGCGCGCTACCTGCGGATCTCCGCCGTGGGCGTGGCCGCGCAGCTCGTCGCGATCGCGGGCCAAGGCTGGCTGCGGGGCCGCGAGCAACTCACGCTGGCGCTCAAACTCGTGGTGGTTGGGCAGGTCATCAACATCGTGGCCGAAGTCGTGCTCGTCTACGGCCTGGATCTCGGGCTCGACGGGTCCGCGCTCGGGACGGTCGTGGCGCAGGTCTGCGTGGCGCTGGCGAGCGTGACCCTCGTGGTGCGTGCCGCTCGCGCAAGTGGCGCGTCGCTTCGCCCGAGCCCTGCCACGCTCGCGCGGCTCTCGCGGTTCAGCAGCCTGCTGCTCGTGCGCTCGGCCGCGTTGAGTGGCAGCTACCTGCTGGTCGGGGCGTATGCGGCACGCATCTCAGAGCCCGCCGCCGGCGCACATCTCGTCGGAATTCAGTTGCTGTGGCTTGGGGCCTTGGCGCTCGATGCGCTGGCCATCGCTGCGCAGGTGCTCGTCGCCGCGGCCCTCGGCGCAGGAGATCCGCTGGCGTCGCGGGCTGCCGCGCTGCGGATCACGATGTGGTCGATGGTGTTTGGCGCGCTCGTCTGCGGGCTGCTGGCGGTCGCCGGGCCGACCCTTGTGGCGTCGGTCTTCAGTCCTGATCCCGCCGTGGCTGAGGCTGCGCGTGAGCTGTGGCCGTGGCTGTGCGCACTGCAGCTCGTCGGCGGCCTGGTGTTTGCGCTCGACGGGATTCTGATCGGGGCCCAGGATGGGCGCGTGCTTGCGCTCTCCATGGTCGCGGCCGCCGCCGTACTGGCGCTGACGCTTGCCTTCGTGGGCACCTCAACGCTCACGGCGCTGTGGACGGCGCTCCTGGCGATGTTCCTCATGCGCACGGCAACGCTCAGCGTGCGTGCGTTGCGCGGGCCGCTTCAGGCCGCGTAGCGAGCGACCTGCGCTGCCCTAGGCGGCGTTGGACTCGGTACCGGTGCCGGGGATGCGCAGGCCGGTGAGGTAGTCCCGCGGGTAGACGCCATCACCCAGGCCGCTCAGCGTGCGCCGGTCGGGCGTGCCGCGAGCCACTGAGCGGCGATCCGCGCGGCGCCGCTCCACGATCAGGCGGCCGCGACCATCGGGCACGACCTGCACGTCGTCGCCTGCCTGAAAGTGCGCGCCAGAGAGCGCCTCGACGGACAGCGTGAGCTGGTTGTCGGGCGTGATTCGTGGCATGGTTTGACCATACGCCGAAGGGGCGGCGGAACCCCCCAATTCGCCAGGGAAGGTGGACTAACGGCCGAGCGCCACCGTACGATCGTGCCGTGGTGCTCCCGGACCTTGATCGCATCGGCGGGCTCCGCTGGACGCAGCGCACCGGCGGCGATCTGACGCCTCGGGAGCGGCGGCGACTGCTCGGTGCCATCGCGCAGAGCCACACCGAGAACCTGCTGACCCGGCTGTGGCTTGCGACGGGGCGGGTCCCTGAGCGAGCCGCAGGGTTGTCGTTGGCGGACTTCCAGCCGCCTGACAGCGCGTTCGCCACCACGGTGCTCGACGCCTGCGCCGAGCAAGCGCCGGCGTGGCAGGCCCACGCCTACCGCACCTGGATCTTCGGGTCGGCCCTCAGCATCGTCGACGACGTTTCGCTGGAGCCCGAGCTGTTCCTAGCCGCCGCGCTGCTGCACGACCACGGCATCGAAGAGGCCGTTCCTGGGGAGGACTTCACGCTCCGCGCCGCCGAGCGCGCGCGGCAGTGCGCCGACGGCTCCCACCTTGCTCCAGACGCGGTCATTGCCATCCAAGACGCGATCACCGTGCACCTGACGCCCGGGCTGAAGGTCGCTCGGGACGGCGCCCTCGGTACCTATGTGCAGAAGGGCGCATTCATGGACCTCACGGGGTCGCGCGGGGGCGACGTGCTCTCAACGCTGCGCCGCGAGGCGGCTGCCGCTCACCCACGCGACAGCGCGGTCGAGATCGCCACGCTCAAGGCACAGCGCCGAGCCAATCCCGCCGGCCGCGTGGCGTTCGCCTGCCGCTGCGGCTTCCTGCTGGGCGTGCGCATCTCGCCGCTGCGCGGCGACT
>JAEMRF010000145.1:4444-7262 GCA_016463515.1 Solirubrobacteraceae bacterium
GGACCGATCGTCGCAACCGCCTTGCCGCGTCGCTCGATCACGACCGACTCGCCGGTGGCTTCGACGTCGTCGAGGAGGTCAGCAAACCCACGGGCAGCTTCGGTGGCGGAAATCCGGCGCACGCGAATCAGATTATCTGATTCAGCAGCCTGCTTCGAAGAGGTGGACGGGATTTGCACACCTCCCACCTTGGCGACCCAAATGCACCGCAACACCCCGCGCCTGCACCAACTCTGCGGAGAACGTGCACCAACTCTCACCTGAAGGGGCGCCGCCTCCCCGAGCCGACGTAGACTCTCGGGTCGCGTGTCCGCCAAGCCTTCCACCGCCCAGATCGATCCGCAGCAGTCCTTCCCTGCGCTTGAGGAGCAGGTCCTTGAGCGGTGGACGCAGCGCGACGTGTTCAAGCGCTCGATGAGCCAGCGCGAGGGCGCGCAGCCCTGGATCTTCTGGGAGGGCCCGCCGACGGCCAACGGCAAGCCGGGCGTGCACCACGTGCTCTCGCGGGTGTTCAAGGACATCTTCCCGCGGTACCGCACGATGCGCGGGTTCCACGTCGAGCGCCGCGGCGGCTGGGACTGCCACGGTCTGCCGGTCGAGATCGCCGTCGAGAAGCAGCTCGGGCTGCACTCCAAGCACGACATCGAAAACCTCGTCCCCGGCGACGTGCGCGCCTCGATCGAGCAGTTCAACGCCGCGTGCAAGGGCTCGGTCTTTGAGTACCTGGAGGACTGGGACAAGCTCACCCAGCGCATCGGATTCTGGGTCGACCTCGACGAGGCCTACCGCACGATGGACACCACCTACGTGGAGTCGGTCTGGTCGGCGCTCAAGACGATGGACGAGAAAGGCCTGCTCTACCAGGGCAACAAGGTCGTCCCGTTCTGCACCCGCTGCGGCACCGCGCTCTCCTCGCACGAAGTCGCGCTTGGCTACAAAGACATCAAAGACACCTCGGCCTACGTGCGGTTCCCCGTCGTGGCCGATCAACTGCCGGACGGCTCGCCGCTGCAGGCCGGCGACGCGCTGGTGGTGTGGACGACGACCCCGTGGACGCTCTGGGCGAACGTTGCTGCGGCGGTGAACCCAGGCGTTGACTACGTGCGCGTGCAGCTCAAGGCCCGCGAGGGCGAAGGCGACGTCGCCACGCTCGTGGACGCAGGCGCACCGATCGTGGTCGCCCGACAGCTCGTCGAGGCCACGATCGGCCCCGACCTGCTCAAGGCCGGCGGCTACGAGATCCTGGGCGATAGCTTCCCCGGCTCGGCTCTGGCCGGCACCGTCTACGAGGCGCCGTTCGTGGCTGAGGGCCGCCGGGCTGGCGGTCGCGGCGCCGTCCTGGCCGCCGAGTTCGTGACGACCGACTCCGGCACGGGCATCGTGCACCTGGCCCCCGCCTTCGGCCAAGACGACTTCGACGCTGTGGCCAGCGCCGCTGCCGCCGGCTCGCTTCCAGAAGGCATCGACGCGGCTGCGTTTGACCCGCGCGACCCGACCACCCTGCTGCACCCCGTGCAGGAGGACGGCACCTACGACGACTCCGTGCTCACCCCGGCCGCAGCGGATGGCCTCGAGCTCGCTGGCCGGTTCGTCAAGGAGCTCGACCTGGACCTCGTGAAGGACCTCGCGGCCCGCGGCGTCCTGCTGCGCTCCCAGCGGTACGAGCACTCCTACCCCCACTGCTGGCGCTGCGATACCGCGCTGGTCTACTACGCGCGCCCCTCCTGGTATCTGGCAACCGCGACGCTGCGCGACAACCTGCTGGCCGCCAACGAGACCGTCGACTGGCACCCGCCGCACATCAAGGACGGCCGCTTCGGCGAATGGCTGCGCGGCAACATCGACTGGGCGATCTCTCGCGAGCGGTACTGGGGCACGCCGCTGCCGATCTGGCAGTCCACCACCACGCCCGAGGGCGAGGAGCTGCCGCGGCGCATCCTGGTCGGCTCGCTTGCCGAGCTGGAAGACCTCTCCGGCGTCGCACTGGACGACCCGCACCGCCCGTTCGTCGACGACGTCACCTTCACCGGCCCCGACGGCCTCACGTACGAGCGCGTGCCCGAGGTGCTCGACGTGTGGTTTGACTCCGGCGCGATGCCGTTTGCGCAAGACGCCGCGCCGCACAGCGCGGAGGGCACTGCCCACTACGAGCAGCACCGCGTCGCCGATTTCATCTGCGAGGCGATCGACCAGACCCGCGGCTGGTTCTACTCGCTGCTGGCCGTCTCCACGCTGCTGCGCGACGAGGCGCCCTACAAGAACGTCGTCTGCCTCGGCCTGATCCTGGACGAGTCCGGGCAGAAGATGAGCAAGAGCAAGGGCAACATCGTTGCCCCGTTCGACGTGATCGACCGCTTCGGCGCCGACGCACTGCGCTGGTACTTCTTCACGAGCAAGCAGCCGTGGGACGGCTACCGCTTCTCCGACGAGGCGGTGCGCGACGGTGTGCGTCTCTTCCTGCTTCCGCTATGGAACACGGCCGCGTTCTACGCCCAGTACGCCGAGATCGCCGCCTCCGACCCATCGGCCTCGACCGACGCCTCACAGCTCACCGAGCTCGACCGCTGGATCACCAGCCGCGTCGAAGCGACCACCGAGCTGGTCACCGAGCGCCTGGACGCCTACGACGTGACCACCGCCGGGCGCGCCATCGGCGAACTCGTCGAAGAGCTCTCCAACTGGTACGTGCGCCGCTCACGCAGGCGCTTCTGGGACGGCGACGCCGCCGCGCTGCACACGCTGCGCTCGGCGCTGCTGCGCATCGCCACGCTCCTGGCGCCGCTCACGCCGTTCGTGGCCGACGAGCTCTACGAGCAGC
>JAEMRF010000146.1 GCA_016463515.1 Solirubrobacteraceae bacterium
GCGCTTCGGACCCGCAATCGGGTCCTCAGTATTGGTGCGAATCGGGACACAGGTTCCTCTTGGTCGAAATGAGCCTCTACTTGTAAGAGGCTCTGGCGAACCAAAATTCGCCCCCCTAGCGACCGGGGGTTTTGTCACACAGCCGGAAACTGGTCAAATCGGCCGTCCATGTAACAGCGCGATATCCGAGGTGGACTGAGGGATTCCACCCGCTGCCAACAGGCGATCCGCGCTTGTTGACGACCCATCAATATTTGCCGTACGTCCGTTTGGTAAAGCAAAAGCGGTCCCTCGATCGCCCCCACTAGCCTCCCCCGAGTGCCGTCCTCGCCAACCCCCTTCCTGGTCCTGACCCCGCGCGAGGTCAACCGCGCGGCCGTCGCAGCCCACCCTGAGCTGACCGCCGTCCCCTACGACCCAGCCAGCCCGATCGCGACGGAGACCACCCGGCAGGCGCACGGGATCATCGTGCAGACCGAGCACGTCACCCCCACGCTGCAGCTCCTTCAGCAGCTGCCGCAGCTGCAGCTCGTGCAGACGCTCTCCGCGGGCGTGGACCTGTGGGATGGCAACCTGCCCGCGGGCGTGCAGCTCAGCAACGCGCGCGGCGCGCACGGCCAAGGCACCGCGGAGCTGGTCATGGCGATGCTCCTCGCGCACGTGCGCGAGCTGCGGGAGTTCATGGAAGACCAAGCCGGCCACGACTGGGCCACGCGCGTGACCGACTCACTCCACGGCAAGCGCGTGCTGATCCTCGGCGCCGGCGACCTCGCCGGCCACCTGCAAGCGATGCTCGCGCCGTTTGGGGCCAGCACCACGCTCGTGGGCCGCACGGCGCGCGAGGGCGTGATCAGCCTCGCGGGTGCGCGCGAGATGCTGCCGCAGACCGATGCGGTCGTGGCCGTGCTCCCACACACCCCGCAGACGCGCCACCTGATCGACGCCGAGTTCCTCGCCGCGCTGCCAGACGGCGCGATCGTGATCAACGCTGGTCGCGGGCCGATCGTCGACACGCCCGCGCTGCTGGCCGAGCTGCAGTCCCGCCGCCTGCGCGCCGGCCTGGATGTAACCGATCCCGAGCCGCTGCCAGCCGATCACCCGCTGTGGGACGCGCCCGGCCTGATCCTCACCCCGCACGTGGGCGGCGACACGCTCGGCAACGAAGAACGCTCCGCGCAGGTGGCCGCCGAGCAACTGGCGCAGTTCGCGCGCAGCGGCACCGCCGCCAACCTCATCCACCGGTAACGCGGAGTCCGGGCGCCCTCCGCGGGTCGAGCACTTCTGAATTCCCATTCAGTTTTTCTGCTCGCCAGAACAGGTGTCCGGTATTACGCTGGCAATCCTCTGCTGGTGCGGCCCTGACGAACCACGCCAGCAGGTCCGCTTCTGCGGCGGAACCGGTGGTGCTCAGGGACTGGACGCCACCGGGGCAAATGGACTCCGAAGCCACCTGCCGCAGACCCAGCGACGCCGGACAGGGCTGCGCTGACGCGAGGTGGTGAGGCGACTCCAGTCGCCTCACCACCAACTCGCGCTGGTGGCGGCGCCTAGGCCTTGCGCTGGTGGGTGGGCTCGAGCAGCTCGGCAGGCGCTGGATCGGCACCCAGCGCGCCGAGCAGCATCTGGCGGCCGCGGCGCAGCGCGCGCTGCGCCGTTTCCGGCGGGATCGCCAGATGGTCGCAGCGGGCCACGCTCGTAGCCACGCCATGCCAGGCGCCCCACACGAAGACCATCACCTCATCGATCGGTGACTGCGGAATCTCGCCGCCATCCATCGACTCCTTCAGATCGGCCGCCACGCCCATGAGGGTGGTGACCATGCGGCGATCGAGCTTCTGCGCCGCCTCATCCATGTGCTCGGCCGGCGGATAGGCCGCGCGCACGCTCGCCATCCGCGACGCCACCGGAAAGTCGATCACGTGCTGCACGTACACGTCGCCCGCGGCGAGCACGCGGCGGATCGGCGAGGGCTCGCTGCGCACCTGCTCCAGGTCGCGGTCCAGCAGGTCGAAGATCGCATCCAGATAGGCGACGGCGAGACCGTCCTTGCTGCCGAAGTGCGAATAGATCGTCCCGACCGACACGTCGGCCAGGGCCGCGATCTCCTCGATCTTGGCCCGCTCCACGCTCTTGCGGGAGAAGACTTCATCGGCCGCCAGGATCAACGTGCGGCGGGTGCGGGCCCGTTTGCCGACGGGGGCGGGCCAGGGATCTCGATCAGCAAGCGGGGACATCGCCATGAAACGACCGTAGGCGCAGCAACCAGTACCGGTCAAACCGGTTTCCGGGTAAGCGAGATTCCTGAATCTGATTCAGTTTGGCCGGCGTTTGCAGGCGTGATTCAGGCGCTCGGCGACGCCAGCGAATCCGGCAGCGTGCCGCCCAGCCCGCGGATCATCACGCGCCGCCCAAGCGCCAGCGCGCGAGCACCAAGCTCCGGCGAGATCGCCAGCTCATCGTCGCGCAGGATCAGTCCGGCCACGCCATTCCAGGCGCCCCACAGAAACGACATCGCCTCATCCAGCGGCACCTGGTCGATCTCGCCGGCATCCATCGCCTCCTGCAAGTCGGTGGCGATGCTCGCCACGAACGCGCCGACCCGCGCCACGATCTCTGCTGGGACCGCATCGGCGCCCTCGGTCGGCGCATCTGAGGCCGTGGGCAGGCGCTCAGACACGTACCGAAAGGTGACGCGCTGCTCGGTCGCAAAGGCGAAGTACACGTCGCCCGAGCGCAAGAGGCGCTCCAGCGGAGAGCCCGATGCCCGCGCGACGGCCAGGTACTCCTCGGCGGTGTCGAGCACGCGCGCCACGAGCGCCAGGACGACGCCGTCCTTGCTGGCGAAATGGAAGTACACGGTCCCGGCCGACACGCCAGCCCCAGCGGCGATCTCCTCGATGGTGGTCAGCTCAACGCCCTGGCGGGAGAACAGCTCCGACGCACTGGAGATGATCGCCTGGCGCGTGATGGCGCGCCGACGATCCGGCTTGCGGGGTTTGGACGTCGCCCTGCCTGGGCCCGAGTCACCGCCTGGGCCCGAGTCACTGGGCGCCCCGCTGGCAGTGGCGTCGCTCACCATGCAAACGATCTCACACCACGCGCCGAGCGCCAGACGGTTGTCTGCCGGGCCCGCGTTCGCCTAGTCAACGACCAGCCGCGCCGCTACGTTGCAGGCCGTGACCACTTCGCCTTGGCCCCTCTCCGCTGCGGCGACGCGGCTCCTCGTCGACCTACGGGAAGACAGAGCGCCCTCCACGACGACGAAGACGATCTCCCAGCTCACGGTCAAGGAGCTCATCCTGCGCGGCCACGTGCGCGTGCTCAGCGTCAACAAACGCCGGATGCGCTCGACGATCGTGACCGTCGCCACGGCGGCGCCCGGCTCGGTCGGCCCGCTCCCTCCACCGCTCGACGTCCTGGCACGCGAGCTGCCGGTGACCGGCAGCGAGGAGCTGTCCAAGCTGATCCGCAAGGCAGCCAAGGGCAACAGCACGCTGTTCTCCGTCGAACTCGAAAAGGCCGCCCTGAACGAGCTCAAAGCGCGCGGCCTGGCAGAGAACCGCGTGCGCAAGGTCCTCGGGTTCTGGCCCAGCACCTTCGTGGCCCCCACGGCCGCCGGCCGGGAACTGGCAGCGCGAGCCGACGCCGACCTCACGCACGCCGTGAACCTGCGCGGCCTCGCCGAGCACGACGAGAACGCCGCCATGCGTGCCGTTCAAACCCTCGGCGTGCTGATCTTGCTGGCGCCCGCGGGGCTTGCGGTGCTCGGCGGCCTGGCTCAGCGGTGGCGCCGCCGCGGCGGGCGCGCCGCAGGTGAGCTCGACCTCGACGGCTTCGACGTGCTCGCCGCCTGCGCTGAGACCCTCGGCGACGTGATGGACTCCCTCGGCGACGACTTCGGATCGTTCGACGCCGCCTTCGACGCCGTTGCGAGCTCCGTCGATTCAGGGATCGACTCGAGCATGAGCGACGGCGGAGGCGACGGCTCCAGCGGCGGAGACGGCGGGGGCTGCGGAGGCGGCGGGGACTGACCCCACCCGCGCCCCGCGCCACCTACGCCGCGGGCGCGCTAGTTGCGCTTGTGGTCGTCGTCTGAGGAGAGCTTGTCCTTGACGGCCTCAGCGGCGCCGGAGACCTTGTCCTTGGCGCCCTGGACGGCGCTTTCGACCTTGCCGGCGTTCTTCTGGCCCTTGCCCTCGCCCTCGAGACGGTCGTTGCCCGTTACCGAACCGACCTTCTCCTTGACCGAGCCTGCAAACTTGTCGCCTTCACCAGCCATGACGGCCTCCTTTGGTGTGAGATGCGGGCGCGGCGCGTGGCCGCAACCCCTCACCAATCACTTAAGGCGCCGAGGCGACGCTACCGCCCAGGTCACGCGGGCAGACCTGGGCGGCGCATCAGCGGGGGCTGGTTACCAGAGGACCGACTCGCAGGCGGCGGGATCCTGGATTGCGTCCCACACGTCGACGAACGCCGTGTCGGTGCCCGAGCCGCAGGTGACCTTCTCGCCGGTCACGCCGTCGGCGCTCACGATCAGGTCGTTGCCGCCCTTGCCGTCCATCGTGTCGGAGCCCTCGTTGCCGGAGAGCGAGTCATTGCCGGCGCCGCCGGTCACGATGTCGTTGCCGGTACCGCCGAGCAAGGTCGCGCCGGCGCTGCCAGCCTGGACCGAGTCGTTGCCCGGGCCGCCGCTCAGCGACGAGTTCGGCGTCGTGCCGCCCACGATGAGGTCGTTGGCGGAGCCACCGACGATGCCTTCCACATCAGCACCGATGAAGTCGGGGGCGCCATCGAACGGGCCGTCGTTGAGCGTGGCATCCAGCGACGCGTAGACGGGCACCGTCAGCCCGGAATAGGTGACGGTGTCGAACCCAGCGCTCCCGCCGAAGACCTTCTGGCCTGCGCCGACGCCGCGGAGCGAGTCGTTCCCGGCGCCGCCGACCAGCAGCGCGTTCGTGATCGGCACGTCGACATCGATCGTGTCGTTCAGATCACCGGCATCGACATCGAGCTGGGTGAGGCCTGCGGCGGTGCAGCCAGCGCGGTAGGAGGTCAGCTGCACGCAGCCAGCCCCGGCGGTGAGCGCGAGCGAAGTCTTGTCTTCGGCGATGATCGCCGCGCCGACGACGTAGACCTTCAGGGCGTTGGCGTCGCCGGCTCCCGCCTTGACGGTCATCGCGGTGGCGGTCTTGGAGACGGTGCCGGCAGCCGAGGCCAACGCGGGGACCGCAGCCGGGACGACGGCCGCAGCGGCAAGGGCAGTGAGGGCCGCGCGGCGGGCGCGGAGACGAGTGCGTCGATTCATGGGGACTTCTCCGTGGGAACGGGATGGTTTGGGACGTGCCCCGCCGCCACGAGATCGCGCAGCAAAGCGCAGACCAGCACCACCCCTCAGGGGCGTTGTCTACCGATCGACGCTCGACATCCGGCGCTCTCGCGGGTGGCGGAACAGGGCGAACCTACACACGATCGCCACCCACGAATGGAACGCTGTTTCGGGTGACACACGCCGGGGGACTTGTGCCCCCGTAGGTGTCATCCGCGGCCGTCTACCAGCCGACCCAGCAGCCGTTCGGCACGTAGGGCGCCACGCTCTTTGAGCCGGTCACGCTGGTGCCGTCCTTGAAGGTGATCTTCGCCGTGTAGGTGAAGTTGCCAAAGCCGGTGTTGAGCTGACGAGGAGCGGTCGACGGCGTGAGCGAGAACTGATTCGTGATCCGCCCCGTCGACGTGTTCTTCACCACGACGTCGGCCCTGGCCGGCACCTGCGGGGAGATGCCGAGCGCCGCCGCACCGAGCGCCAGCGACGGACGACCGGAGGGGACGGGCGGGAAGAGATTCGGGTAGCCCTTGCAGCCCTCGTAGAACTGCAGGTAGTCGGTGGCAGGGCGCGGCGGGACGACGGGAATCGCCACATCGCTGCCCGGGATCGGCGTCGAGCCGAGCTGCGCGAGGTAGGGGCCCGAGCTGGCAAACGCCCAGTCGGGCGAGATGATCGACGCCCGACCACCGGGCCATGGCAGGTCGTTGCCGAGCTGCGCGATCGCGCCGGTCTTCAAGTCGACGGTCCCCAGAACCAGGCGCAGGCCGGCCGCTGAGCCGCGCGACATGCTGATCACGAGCACCGCCTTGGAGCCGTCGGGGCTCACGCCCACCATCGCGGGGTACTCGCGCTGCACCCAGGAGGGAAGCGCGATCGATCGTGCGGTGCCGGTGTTCAGGTCGACGACGCGCACCGCCGACGTGTACTGCCAGCCCGTGATGTCGACCACGACCGAGCCGTTGCCGGCGAGCTTGCCGTAGTTCAGCGCGTCGACCTCGCGGCCCTGGTTGGGGGTGCGCTTGGTGCCGACGACGTGGCCCTCAGCGGTGGTGATCACCGAGCCGGTGAAGTCAGCGTCGCCCGCGATGGCCGACCCGATGATCGGCTGCGGGGCCCCGGCGCTGACCACGACCCGGTAGGTCATGGTGCCGCCAGCCGGAAGCGGCGCCGAGTAGAACGCAACCTTGCCATCACCAGACAGCACACCGAGCCTGTCGCCTGCCCCAAGCGCCTTGCCGTCCGCACCACGGGTCACCAGGGTGCCGCGGCCCGTGGGGCGGTCGTAGACGTAGAGGTCGGCAGCGCCGTTGGTGTCGGCCGCGTCGTAGCTGACCTTGGTGGACACCAAGAACCGCTTCAGGTCATCGCTGTAGTCGGCGATCTCATGGCCCGCCGGCAGGACCGGCGTGGTCTTGGCGGTCACCAGATCGCGAATCTTCAGGGTGATGGGCGAGCTGTTGTCCAGCGGGTTGGCGCGCTGCCCGAGCAGCACCTCACGGCCGCCCGGCGCGATGGCGGCGGTCCAGCCGTCGGCCCGCTGGCCGGCTTCGTTGAGATCGACGATGCGGGTTGGGGCGTCGACGGCTGCAGCGGTCGACGCGAACGCAAGCGGAGCCAGCGCGGCGGCGGCCAGCAGCAGGCCGCGACCCGCGCGGGGCAAGAAGGGAGACATGGGGAACCTGGGACGGTGCAAGAGTGACGGTGCGCTACGCACCGTAGCTTGGCCGTGGCTCTGGTGTCAACCTCAAGCGCCGCTGGGGCGCGAACGTCGAAATCATGTCGCTATAGCGACGGTACTTCGACGTTCACGCCCGCTGGGCGGTCGACGTTCACTCCCGGCGTTCGGCCAGCCCTCGCTAGCTCGTCAACGGTGAATGGGTCGTTCGCCGCGGCAAACAGTTTCTCCGGGGCCAGATACACGTCGTCGGTCGGCA
>JAEMRF010000147.1:0-5155 GCA_016463515.1 Solirubrobacteraceae bacterium
TCGACCTCCTCCCCGCACGGCCGCTGCACGACGACGGCAACATCGACCACGTCGTCGCCGTGAACGTGATGCTCCCGCCTCAGCTACAGCCCGCCGATCTCACCGGCTGGGAAGACCGCCTGATGGGGATCCTCGACGCCGCCCGCCAGGCCGAGCAAGGCTTCCACCTCGAGCTTGCCCGCCGCACCCTGTCGGACTTCGACGGCCGCTTCACGATGATCGACGCCGCCGACCACCGCCTGCTGCGCGGGCCCTCGTTCTTCGACCTCTTCCTCGACCGTTCCCGGTGGCCGCAGCTCATCCAATACGGCTACGAGCAAGCGACCAACGAACTCCAGCAGCTGGCGGCCACGAAGGCCTGACAGCGCTCAGGTTCCGCAGAACGTGCGGTAGGGCCCCGCGTCCTCAGGCGCCGGAGCCGCCCAGGCCTCAAACCCCGGACGCTCCCTGTAGGGGTCCTCGAGCGCGGCGAGCATCTCGCGGAACGGCCCAAGGTCACCTGACGTGGCGGCGGTGAGCGCAGCCTCGACGAGGTGATTGCGCGGGATGTACAGCGGGTTGACGCGGTCCATCGCGGAGGCGGCGTCGGCTGGAGCCACCCCTGACTCGGCGAGGGTTGCGTGCCACGCCGTGGCCCACGTCTCAAAGCGGGCGGTGTCCGGAATGAGCTCGTGGACGTGCGCGCTGTCACCTCGAAGCGATGCCGCCAATGCGCGGAAGAACGACGTGAAGTCGGGACGCTCGGCTTCGAGCAGCACCAAGAGCTCGCCCACGAGGTCGTCGGCCCCGTCGGCTGCAGCTGGCAGGCCAAGCTTGGCGGCCATCCCAGCCGTGAACGACTCGCGATAGCGAACCGCGAAGCCCCGCAGCACCTCGGTCAACGCGGCTGCGGCAGCCTGCTGATCGCCACCGACCAACGGCACCAGTGCATCGCCCAGGCGCGCGAGATTCCACTGCGCAACCGTCGGCTGATTGCCGTAGGCGTACCGCCCGCCCGTGTCGATCGAGCTGAACACGGTTTGCGGGTCGTAGCGGTCCATGAACGCACAGGGGCCATAGTCGATGGTTTGCCCCGAGATCGCGACGTTGTCGGTGTTCATCACGCCGTGCACGAACCCGACGAGCATCCACTGGGCGACGAGCTCTGCCTGCGCCGCCACCACGCGGGCATAGAAGTCCAGGTACGGGTCCGCGGCGTGCGCAGCTTCGGGGTAATGGCGCGCAATGGCGTAGTCGGCCAGCCGGCGCAGCAGCTCGACATCGCCAGTAGCTGCGGCGTACTCGAACGTGCCGACCCGCAGATGGCTCTCTGCGACCCGCGTCAGCACGGCGCCAGGGAGCAGCGTCTCGCGACGGACGGCCTCGTTGGTTGCCACGACGGCGAGCGCCCGCGCCGTGGGGATGCCCAGGGCGTGCACCGCTTCGCTGATCGCAAACTCACGCAGCATCGGGCCGATCGCAGCTTTGCCGTCTCCCCCGCGTGCAAATGGCGTCTTGCCGGAGCCCTTGAGATGGATGTCTTGCCGCATGCCGCGGGCGTCCAGCACCTCACCGAGGAGGAGCGCCCGCCCGTCTCCAAGGCGCGGCGAGTAGCCACCGAACTGGTGCCCGGCGTAGGCCTGGGCGACCGGTTCGGCGCCGTCAGGCGCCACGCTGCCCGCCAGCGCCGCTACTCCCTCGGGGGTCTGAAGCCGCTCCAGGTCGAGGCCCAGCTCGGTAGCCAGCGGGCCATTGACGACAACGAGTGCCGGTTGCTCCACCTCGGCACCCTGCCACGGCACATACAGGCCGGGTAGTTCGCGCACGAAGGTGTTGTCGAAGGCAAACAGGGGCCTGGCGGCAACGCTCATAGTTTGAGGCTAGCCCCGGTGATGTGGCACGATCTCGCCGGTGCCAACCGCCGCGGCCTCCGATCAGCACCTTCGCGATCTCGCGCTGCTGCGCCGCGTGCGGGACCGCATCGACCGCGATTACGCCCAGCCCCTCGACGTCGAAGCGCTCGCGCGCGACGTGCACATGTCGGCCGGGCACCTCAGCCGTCAGTTCAAGCTCGCCTATGGCGAGTCGCCCTACAGCTACCTCATGACCCGCCGGATCGAGCGCGCCATGGCACTGCTGCGCCGCGGCGACCTGAGCGTGACCGAGGTGTGCTTTGAGGTCGGCTGCTCGTCACTCGGCACCTTCAGCACCCGATTTCGCGAGCTCGTAGGCGTGCCACCAAGCGAGTACCGCCGTCGCGAAACCGGTGCGGTCGCTGGCATCCCAGCCTGTGTAGCCAAGCAGGTCACGCGACCGATCAGGAATCGAGAAGCGACCGCCACCGAGCAGGTTTAAGTTGGCCGCCATGGACATCCTGATTCACTCCACCATGCTCCCCCACAACGACCCGGATGCCGCGCTCGCGTTCTACACGGGCACGCTCGGGTACGAGGTCCGAAACGACGTCGGCTACGAGGGAATGCGGTGGATCACCGTCGGCTCGCCGGACCAGCCCGGCACGTCGATCGTGCTGTATCCACCATCGGCCACGCCCGGCCTGACCGACGACGAACGCCGCCTGATCGACGAGATGATGGCCAAAGGCACGTTCGCGAGCCTGAACCTCGGCAGCAGCGACCTGGACGCGGTCTTCGAGCGACTGCAAGCCAGCGACGCTGAGGTCGTGCAAGAGCCGACCGACCAGCCGTACGGCATTCGCGACTGCGCCGTGCGCGACCCCGCTGGCAACCTGCTGCGTATCCAGCAGCTCACCTAGACCGAACAGAAGACTCCACGCATATGCCCTCCACGCAGGATTCCGCCTCGGTCACCGAGCAGCCCGCCGACGCCCACGACGTGATCCGCGTGCAAGGTGCGCGAGAGAACAACCTCAAGGACGTCAGCGTCGAGATCCCCAAGCGGCGGCTCACGGTGTTCACCGGGGTCTCTGGCTCGGGCAAGAGCTCGCTCGTGTTCGGCACCATCGCTGCGGAGTCCCAGCGGCTCATCAACGAGACCTACAGCGCGTTCCTGCAGGGCATGATGTCGTCCCAGGCGCGCCCGGATGTCGACGTGCTCGGCGGCCTGACCACCGCGATCCTCGTTGACCAGGAGCGCATGGGCATCAATGCCCGCTCGACCGTCGGCACCGTCACCGACGCCAACGCGATGCTGCGGATCCTCTTCAGCAAGCTGGGGCAGCCGCACATCGGTGGGCCGAAAGCGTTTGCGTTCAACATCCCGTCGGTCAGCGGCGGCGGCGCCATCAAGGTCGGCACGAAGGAGACGGTCCGCAAGACCTTCAGCATCACGGGCGGCATGTGCCCGCGGTGTGAAGGCATGGGCAATGCCACCGAGATCGACCTCACGCAGCTGTTTGACGCGTCGAAGTCGCTTTCGGAGGGCGCCCTGACGATCCCCGGCTACACCGCCGACGGATGGGGCGTGAAGATCTTCACCGACTCCGGATTCCTGGACGCCGACAAGCCGATCCGCGACTACAGCGAGACCGAGCTGCACGACTTCCTCTACAAGGAGCCGTGCAAGGTCAAGGTCGGCAGCATCAACATGACCTACGAGGGGCTCGTCCCCAAGGTCCAGAAGGGGTTCCTGCAGAAGGACCGCGAAGCGATGCAGCCGCACATCCGGGCATTCGTGGACCGCGCCGTCACCTTCACCCCATGCCCGGAATGCGGCGGGACGAGGCTGGCCGAAGGCGCTCGGTCGTCGAAGATCAAGGGCATCAGCATCGCCGACGCGTGCCAGATGCAGATCACCGACCTCGCGGACTGGGTCGCCGGCCTCGATGAGCCGTCGGTCGGGCCGCTACTCACGAACCTTCGCCACCTCTTTGACTCGTTCGTGGAGATCGGCCTCGGCTACCTCTCGCTCGATCGCCCGTCGGGCACGCTCTCGGGCGGTGAGGCGCAGCGCACGAAGATGATCCGGCACCTGGGGTCGTCCCTGACCGACGTCACGTACGTCTTCGACGAGCCAACGGTCGGCCTGCATCCCCACGACATCGAGCGGATGAACGGCCTGCTCCTGCGCTTGCGCGACAAAGGCAACACCGTCCTGGTGGTCGAGCACAAACCCGAAGCCATGGCCATCGCCGATCACATCGTCGACCTCGGTCCGGGCGCGGGAACGGCCGGGGGCCGCGTGGTGTTCGAGGGCACGATCGAAGGACTGCGCGAAGCCGACACGCTCACCGGGCGCCACCTCGACGACCGCGCAGCCGTCAAAGACGCCGTCCGCACCCCGACGGGCAAGCTCGAGGTCCGCGGAGCGACCGTCAACAACCTGCAGGATGTCGACGTCGACATCCCCCTCGGCGTCTTGACCGTGGTCACCGGCGTCGCTGGATCCGGCAAGAGCTCGCTGATCCACGGATCCGTCGCCGGCCGCGAAGGCGTCGTGGCCGTGGACCAAGGCGCGATCAAGGGCTCACGGCGTAGCAACCCGGCCACCTACACGGGGCTCTTGGAGCCGATCCGCAAGGCGTTTGCCAAAGCCAACGGCGTCAAGCCAGCCCTGTTCTCCACGAACTCCGAAGGCGCCTGCCCCACCTGCAAGGGCGCCGGTGTGGTCTACACCGAACTCGGCTTCATGGACACGGTCTCCAATCCCTGCGACGACTGCGACGCCAAGGGCTTTCAGCCCGAGGTGCTCGAGTACAGCTTTGGCGGACGGGACATCAGTGAAGTGCTCGCCATGCCCGTGGCTGAGGCCGAGGCGTTCTTCCGGGAGGGCGAGGCCAAGCTCCCTGCCGCCCACGCCATCCTCAAGCGCCTTGCTGACGTAGGGCTCGGCTACGTCAGCCTCGGCCAACCGCTCACGACGCTCTCCGGAGGTGAGCGGCAACGGCTCAAACTCGCCGTGCAGATGGCTGAGAAGGCTGAGACCTACGTGCTCGATGAGCCGACCACCGGCCTGCACCTGGCCGACGTGAACAACCTCCTGGGGCTCCTGGATCGCCTTGTCGACTCAGGCAAGTCGGTGATCGTCATCGAGCACCACCAGGCGGTGATGGCCCATGCGGACTGGATCATCGACATCGGCCCCGGAGCAGGTCACGACGGCGGCAAGGTCGTCTTTGAAGGCACACCCGCCGACCTCATCGCCGAACGCTCGACCGTGACGGCGCAGCATCTCGCCGACTACGTCGCGGGATAGC
>JAEMRF010000147.1:5255-7246 GCA_016463515.1 Solirubrobacteraceae bacterium
GCCGAACGCTCGACCGTGACGGCGCAGCATCTCGCCGACTACGTCGCGGGATAGCCGCTGCGGCCGGACGTCGTGCTCAGGCGGCCTGCTCGAGGTGCTGGGAGAGGTAGCGCGCAGCGATCTTGCCCTCGGGTGTGGCGGTCGGTTCGGTGGTGAACACGGAGTCGTAGGCATGCCCGCCGACGACCCTGGCGCTCAGGTAGAGCGGAGCCTCGCCGGTGATGAACATGCCGCGCAGCAACGCCTCGACCGGTTGAGGGTCCAGGATCTCGCCGACGTCGGCGGCGATCGTCTCGGCCACCGCGTCGGCCTGCTGCGAAGAGAACCCACCGTGCTTGATTGGCCTTGCCGTCACGTCACCGGCGGCAAACACACCGGGCGCCCCGATCACGCGGCCGTACTCGTCGACGGGAATGAATCCGTGCTCGTCCTGCGGAACGCCTGAGATCCCAGGCCCAACGAGCTCCGGGAGCGCAACCACGCAGTCCACACGCAACCGCCGCTCTCCGGGGGTGATCACGAGCTCGTGCGGGCTCAGTACCTCGGCCACCGACGAGGTGATGAGCTCGACGCCGCCCTCGTGCAGGAGCCGGGTGACGCCGTTGCTGGCGATCATGCCGAACCGCATCATCGGGCGATCCTCTGGCGTGGTGAGCGTCGTAAGGAGCTTGTGACCGGCCGCGCTCGCACGGCGCGCCGTCAGGTAGGCAAGTTCGTACAGCGGCAGAGGCCAGGTGGGGCCCGCCGGCGTCACGAACGCGACACTGCGGATGGTGCCCGCGTCGACACCCTCCAACATGCGCTGCAGCGCTGGGGCCATGGAGCGCGGGTCGACCGTCAGGGCATGGTCGTAGCACGGCGCCGCCTTGGACCCGAGCGCAAGTACGAGCGTGTCGTACTCGAGCTCTTGACCACCCGTGGTGACGATCCGCTTGCCGTCAACGTCCACGCGATCCAGGGCGTCGACGATGAGCGAGGCGCCGGCGGCTTCGACGATCGGCGCCACCGGATAGTGGTCGGCGTCAGCGTGGGCGAACGGCTCGCGGACGGTCTGCGCGTAGACCACGTACTCCGCATTCGGAGCGACCACCGTGCGGGTCGTGCTGTCTGGGGCGAGCTGCTGCAGCGCCAAGGCCGCCTCAAGTGCGGCAACGCCGCCCCCGACGATCACCACCCGATGTTTGCCAGTGCCCTGCGACTCCATGCAACCACGCTACGGCGGCGGTGCTCACGCGTCTGCCGAGGAACGCCGCCGCAGGCGTGGGAGAACTACCGAGACGCGCCTGCGGCCGGGCCGCTCACTCAGCTGCGAGCTGGGACCCACCCTGCTGGGTAGGCGCCGGCTGGGATTCCGCCGATGCGGTCGCGGGGGAAGAACCGCTCCGCCAGGGTCGTCGCCGGGCGCTCCAGCAGCAGCGGCAGCAGGTCCTCAACACTCATCAGCACGCGCAGCGTGGCCCCGATCTGTAGGTCCGCAGCGTTGGGCTGCTCGCCTCCGAGCGTGCCATCGGCGATCAACGCATCGATGTGGTCCAGGTATCCGGGCAGCGCCGTCAGGTCGTCGGCGAGCTTCACCGCATCCAGCCCGTGGTACTTCCACGTGCCGCGGATCATGCGGATGGCGTAGTCGGTGCCAGCGGGATCCAGCGGCTCCGTCGCCCCGGCGAGCAAGCCAAGTGCCTCGGGCCGGAAGTACAACGCGCCCCATGGAAGGCGCCGCCCAAGATCCTGAAATACCTCATCGCCCCAACGCTCTGCCTCAAGGACGCGATCGGCGATCTCAGCTGGATATAGCGGCGGCTCGGGCTGGATCTCCTCCAGGCGAGCGAGGATGGCGCGCGAGCCATGCACCGGTTCGCCGTCGACGAGCAGTCCCGGGACGGTCGTGTTGCCTTCGCCGTAGAGCTCTTCCATCGGCTGGATCTGCTGGCCAAGCGGCAGGTCGACCCGTTCGTACTGCAGGCCTTTGAACCGCAGCGCAGCTCGGGCCG
>JAEMRF010000148.1 GCA_016463515.1 Solirubrobacteraceae bacterium
CTCGTCGGTCTCAGCGGTGAGATTCGCGAAGTCAACGCTGCGCTGCAGCGCCGATGGGCCAGCGCGCAGGGCGATCGCGATGTGCTTGGTCTCCATCTGCATGAACTCGTCGACGCCGCCGATCTCACGGGCGAGCCGTTCCCCGGTCCGACGGCGATGGAGCTCCGGCATGCCGACGGCTCCGGCTGGGGGCAGTGGCGCCATGCACCGATGCATGACGAGGCCGGTACCCAGCTCGGGTGGATCAGCCACTGCATCGATGTGACGCGGCGCCGCAACCTGGAGTCCGACCTCACGTGGCGCGCCCACCATGACGCCCTCACCGGTCTGCCCAATCGCGTGCTGTTCCTGCAGCGGCTCCAAGACCTCATCACGTCGGGCACCGGCGGTGCCGTGGTCTTCCTCGACCTGGACGACTTCAAGATCGTCAACGACTCCCTTGGGCACGGCGCCGGCGACGAGCTCCTGAAGGCCTTCGCCGCTCGGTTGGAAGCGGCCGTCGAACCAGGCGACACCGTCGCGCGCTTCGGCGGGGACGAGTTCGTCCTGTTGCTCGCGGGCGCGCACACCTCGGACCTGGCGGAGGTGGTGACCGATCGGGTCACCCACGAGCTCCTGACGCCCGTGTTCGTGGACGGGGAGGCGATCTACGCCACGAGCTCGATGGGCGTGCGCCTCTGCGCCGCGGGAGATGCCGTGACCCCCGACATCGCGCTGCGCGACGCCGACTCCGCGATGTATCGCGCCAAGCAGCTCGGTAAGGGGCGATGCGTGGTCTTTGACGAGGACATGCGCCGACGCGCCATGGAGCGCCTGGAGCTTGAATCGTCGCTGCACTCGGTCCTCGAGCGAGACGAGTTGTTCCTCGCCTACCAGCCGCTGGTCGAGCTGCCCAGCGGCCACATCACCGGTGTGGAAGCGCTGCTGCGCTGGCAGCACCCCACGATCGGCCTCGTATCGCCGGTCGACTTCATCCCACTGGCCGAGCAGAACGGCGCGATCATCGAGATCGGCGCCTGGGTCATCCACGAGGCGTGCCGCCAGCTCGCTGCCTGGGACGATCCCAATCTGAAGATCTCCGTCAACGTCGCAAGCCAGCAGCTCGCCGGCGAAGGTCTCGTCGAGACGGTCCGAAGCGCGCTGGCGACCACCGGCATCGCGCCTGCGCAGCTGTGCCTCGAGATCACCGAGACGGCGGTCCTGGGCGACAGCGACGCCACCACGCGCTCCCTGGCGACGCTCATCGAGCTCGGCGTCGGCCTCGCCGTCGACGACTTCGGCGTCGGCTACGCGTCGCTCAGCCACCTGCGGCAACTCCTTCCGATCAACACGCTGAAGATCGACAAGTCGTTCGTTGACGGACTCCTTGATGGGGAGCAGGACGCTGCGATCGTCGAGGGCGTGATCGGTCTGGCGCACTCCCTGGGGCTCACCGTCGTCGCCGAAGGCGTGGAGTACCACGAGCAGGTCGAGCTCCTCACGCGCTGGGGCTGTGAGACCGGCCAGGGCTTCCACTTCGCTCGCCCGCTTTCGCCAGGGGAGATCGCGACTCGCCTCGGGCATGGTGCTCCGCTCGGCGGCGCCGACGAGCCTCGTCGCGCCGCCTAGCCACGTCAGGCTGTCGCTGCTTTTGCACGACGGGGAGGCCACCCCCGACCGGAGAGGTCAGGGACGGCCTCCTCGAGGCGCTCGGCGCAGGCCGGCCGCGTCCCCCAACGCTGAACCGGTACCCGCGGAGCGGGTCAGCTCGGGCAAAGTGCTCGAGGCCGGTGGCCACCGTAGCAGGCCAGCGGTATCGCCATACGACAATGGTCCTGCCCGGCTGGTACCCGGCGGCTCAGGGGTGCGCGCTGACGCCGCGTTCGGCCGCCAGGGCGCGCGCAATCGTCTGGAACGCGATGCGGCCAGCGCCCGCGGGATCCGGGTTCCCCGCCCGCAGCAACAGGGCGCATGCGCAGCCGTCGAGCATCGCGACCGTGGCGATCGCCAGATCGCGAGGGTCGCCGTCCGGGGTGAACTCGCCGCTGCGTTGACCGTGTCGGATGATCTCCTCTGCCGTCGACCACCATGTGGCGTAGGCCTTGTCGAGATTCGCGGCCAGCGCGGTGTCGCGCGCTGCGGCCCGCCACAGCTCCAGCCACACCAGCCAGCTCTCAAACGCATCAGGTTCCTCGAACGAACCCACGACGAGACGCTCCATCCGCTCAAGAGCAGTGGCCTCGGACTCGCTCGGCAGGGTGTCCAGGTATTCGGCGTCGCGCCCGGCCGCCTGGTCGATGGCAGCGTTGAGCAGCGCTTCCAGGCTGCCGAAGGCGTTCTGCAGGGTGCTGACCGGTGCGCCGCTGGCTCGGGCGACATCGGAATAGCGCGTGCGATCGAGTCCGCGTTCAGCGACCACCTTCCACGCTGCGTCGAGCACGGCGGTCCGGTCGAGCGTCGGCGGGCGCCCGCGGCCGCGCGAAGGGGAGGGCTCGGGTTCAAGCATGCCGGCGTGCACTGCGGTGCATTGAACAGCAAGTCGAGAGACTCGCGCGCTTAAACAGTTGCTGAGCGTTCAATTGCGCCAACACATCCCCGGAAACGACAGCCCGCTCATCCTTGCGCCTGCTGTGGGGAGGTCTGGCGTATGGATCTGGCCAGTCGACTGTGGTCGACCCGCTCTGGGGTCGATGACCTGGGTACCTGTGACGTCGCCGCGACCCCCGGTTCGGTGGACTGTCGCGACCCCTCTCAGGCGCCCCGCACATGAACATCCTTGGCGAACTCAGAATCCCCCTCGAACTCGGCACCCTCATGCGGTCCGAGGTGTGGCATGGCCGCGGCGTACGCCGCGGCAACGGAGAACGCATCCTCGCGATCCCGGGGCTGTTCGTCGGCGACGAGACGCTGCGCCCCATGCGCGGCTGGCTGGCGCGCATCGGCTACCACGCCGAGGGCAGCGGCATTCGCAGCAACATCGGCTGCTCCGAGCGGGTGATGGTCTCGCTCGAACGCCGAGCTGAACAAGCCCACCGCCTCGACGGGCGCCGCATCCACGTGATCGGCCAATCGCGGGGCGGCATGCTCGCCCACGTCCTCGGAGTTCGTCGTCCCGACCTCGTGGCGTCGGTGACCACCTTGGGGAGCCCGATCAGTGGCACGATCGACGACTTTCACCCCCTCCTGCAGCGCAACCTCACCTGGCTTTCCCGCCTCGGCGACACCCGCGGTGGCTACATCGCGACCAGCTGCTGGGTCGGCGCGCCGGGACGGCCCGTGCCCGACACCGCAACCGCCCACGACCACCCCGAGGTGCTGGATCCCGTGCGAACCCGCACCTGTTGCGAGGACTTCTGGCCCGATCTGCTGGCCGAGTTGCCAAGCAGCGTCCTGGGGACCGCCATCTACTCTCGCTCCGACGGCCTGATCCGCGCCAAAGCCTGCGTCGCTCCCGGCTACCACGCGGTCGAGGTCACGGCCAGCCACGTTGGCATGGCGACCAGCAGTGCCGTCTACCACGCCGTCGCCACCGCGCTCGCCCGCTCCTCGCGCGATGAGTCCCGGGTCCCACGAAACCCCGCCCCGGCGCTGATCGACCGCCGGCGTCGGCCAGCGCCGCCCGCGGCCGGGTTCGAACGCCGCGCCAGTTAGGTACCGGGGCTCAGGGCCCCGCCGGACCTGCCGATGACAGGGGCACGTGTCCGAACCGTCCGTCATCGAGCAACTCCAAGACTTCTTCGGGACCTGGGCTGCGGCGCCCACGGCGCCCGCGGTCAGCGCGCCGGGCACCGCTCCGTCCGCGGCTGACGCAACCCCGATCATCGGGGCGATTCCAGGCACACCCAAGCTCACGCCTCCGCCCGACGTGACCGGGGGCGCTGCCGTCCGCGACTTCTTCGACATGTGGGCGACGACCTTCCAGGTCATCTTCCTGCTCGTGATCGTCTGGCTGATCTGGCGGTCGGTCAAGATGATGCCCAAGACGGCACCGAAGACGATCAAGCCGTCTGGCAAGCAGGCCGTGCGCTGGGAGGAGATCGCCGGCGTCAACGAGGCCAAGGACGAGCTGGCCGAAGTCGTCGACTTCCTCAAGGACTCCAGGCGGTTCACGAAGGTTGGAGCCAAGCTGCCGACCGGCGTGCTGCTGCACGGCCCGCCAGGCACCGGCAAGACGCTGCTGGCCAAAGCCGTCGCCCACGAATCCGGGGCGAAGTTCTACTCGCAGTCGGCGTCGTCGTTCGTCGAGATGTTCGCCGGGCTCGGCGCTGCCCGCATCCGGCGCCTGTTCCGCGAGGCCCGCAAGAACGCCCCCGCCATCATCTTCATCGACGAGATCGACGCCGTCGGCGGCAAGCGCCAAGGTGCGGCCGCGGGCAACAGCGAGCGCGAGCAGACCCTCAACCAGCTCCTCGTCGAGATGGACGGCTTCGAAGGCTCCGAGGACGTCGTCGTGATCGCCGCGTCCAACCTGCTGGAGTCGTTGGATGCGGCGCTGCTGCGCCCCGGCCGCTTCGACCGTCAGGTCTACGTCTCCCCGCCCGACGTCTCCGGTCGCGAGCAGATCCTTGGCGTGCACACGCGCAACAAGAAGCTCGCCGCGAGCGTCGACCTGTCGGCCGTCGCCCAGCAGACCAGCGGCCTGACCGGCGCCGATCTCGCCAACATCTGCAACGAGGCCGCCATCATCTGCGTGCGCCGCAAGGGCGACGAGCTCGTGCAAGACGACTTCAGCGGCGCCCTGGAACGCGTCATCGCCGGCGTCCAGTCCCGCCGCGTCCTCGCGCCCGACGAGAAGCGGATCGTCGCCTACCACGAGGCCGGTCACGCCCTGTGCAGCGAGCTGCTGCCCTCCGTGGACCGTCTCCACAAGATCTCGATCGTGCCGCGCGGCAAGGCCCTCGGCTACGTGCTGAACCTGCCGGAGGAAGACCGCTACCTCAAGAGCCGCGAACAGCTCGTGGACTACATGGCGATGGCCCTCGGCGGCCGCGTCGCCGAAGAGGTCGTCTTCGGATCGATCACCACCGGCGCCGCCAGCGACCTGGCCACCGTCGCCCAGATCACCCACGCCATGATCTACGAGTACGCCATGGGCACCGAAGAGGGCTCCCAGCGCGCCGTCGACGACGCTCACCTCGTGTCGGACTCCACGCGGCGTGTCCGCGATGAGGAGCGCCGCGACCTCGCGTTCGAAGCGCGCCGGATCGCCTGGGGCATCATCACCACGCACCGCGCCGAACTCGACGCCCTCGCGGCCGAACTCCTGGAACACGAAGTCCTCGAGCGCGACGAGATCGACCGCATCATGGCCAACACCCCGCCACTCAAGGGCGGCCGACCCACCTTCGAGAACGGCTACCTCACCGCAGCGATGGGCATCGAGCCTGAGAAGGCCGCGATGAACATGGATGCAGCCGACGCCAACCCCACCAGGCGCAAGCCCGGCAGCTGAGTCCCCGCTCGACGGGCTTCAGCCCTGGACGCACCCCCGGGCATCGGCGAGCATGCTCCCATGGCGAAATTCGAGCACCCCGAGGACTACCTCGCCGCACAGGAACCGGAGCGCCGTGCGCGCCTGGAGGAGATCCGGGCCGCGGTGCTCGCCGCGGCACCCGATGGCGTGGAGGAGAAGATGCTCTACGCGATGCCCGGCGTGACCCTCGGAGCCGGCAAACACCTCGCGGCCTACGCCGTGGCCAAGAAGCACGACGGCTTCTACCCCTGCAGCGGCAACGTGATCCCTGCGCTGCCCGAGATCACCGATCGCTTTCAAACCTCCACGGGCGCGGTGCGCTTTCCGCTCGACGAGCCCGTGCCGGTCGAAGCCGTCACCCTGCTGGTCAAGGCCCGCCTCGCCGAGATCCAGCGGTCCGCCTAGCGACTGAGCTAGGGTCGCGCCCCGTGTTGCGCTGGACCCACTCATTGATGTTGTGTGCTGGTGTGGCATCCATGGTGCTGCTTTCGGCCTGCGGCAGCGACGAGCAAGGCACCGTCACCGACGCCGTGGCCGGCACGACCTACGCGCCATCGAGCGTGTGTGAGCTGCTGTCGGTCGACACCGTCGCCCAAGAACTCCCCGGCGCCGCGATCGACACGTCGTTTCCCGCCGCCGACACGTGCTCCTACGCCGCCGACTCCGGCGACGTGACCCTCTGGGTCGTCTCGCCGACCATCGCCGCCGAGCGCCTCGGAGAAGGCCCTGGCAAAGACAAACCCAGCGCCAAAGGCCTCTACGACATGGCGATGTTCGACGCGACGGCCAACGGCGCGCGCGACGTTCGCCCTGCACCCCAGCTCGGCGAACGCGGCCAGATCGCGATCAACGCGGCCGACGACGAACTCGCCGCGATCTGGCGGCGTGGCGACACCGTCTTCAGCCTCGTCTACTCCCTCTGGGACGGATCCCCCGACGAAGCGGCCGCCGTCGCCGAACGCCTCGCCAAGGCCGTTCAGTCCCCGTCCTAGCTGGGCTTCCTCGGGACGTCGCACCTAGCCCGCGCCGCACCAGACCGCTACGGCCCGCTACTCTTGGCGATTCACCGCGCGGTTCGGCCACCAGAGTCCGGCCGCGTGAGCACGAGTCGTGATCGCTCACCCACTGTCGGTGAGCACAGATAGCCCGGCCACCCGGCGCCTCCCAGAGCGCGCCGAACCTGTGCCGCGCAAGGAGAAACTTATGGGCCGCTACACCGGACCTGTCGAAAAGCTTGAACGCCGCGAAGGCGTCGACCTGGGCCTCAAGGGCCAGCGTCGCCTCGCCCGCAAGACCTCGCTCGAGCGCCGCGGCCCCGTGCCGCCCGGCCAGCACGGCATGCGTCGCCGCACCAAGACCTCGGTCTACGCCGTGCAGCTCCGCGAAACGCAGAAGCTCAAGATCGCCTACGGCGTGCGCGAGAAGCAGTTCCGCCGCTACGTCGCCGCCGCCACCGGCCGCCGCGACGTGACCGCCGGCGAGGCCCTCCTCCAGGCCCTCGAGTCGCGCCTCGACAACATCGTCTACCGCCTCGGCTTCGCCGCCACCCGCGCACAGGCCCGCCAGATCGTCGGCCACGGCCACATCCTGGTCGACGGCCGCCGCGCAACCATCGCCTCGATGCGCATCAAGCCCGGCCAGACCGTCTCGGTCCGCGCCGGCTCGCCCGTCGAGCCGATCGCCCGCCAGGCCGCCGCCGACGTCGGCCGCGTCCCGGCCTGGCTCCTCGCCGACCACGACGGCCTCTCCGGCTCCGTGCTGCGCGTCCCGGTCCGCTCCGAGATCGCCATGCC
>JAEMRF010000573.1 GCA_016463515.1 Solirubrobacteraceae bacterium
ACCGCCTGAGCGCGGTCGACGGCGCCGAGCTTGCCGTAGATGTTGTGCAGGTGCGTGCGGACCGTGGAGGTCGACAGGCCGAGCTCGTGAGCGATCTGCTTGTAGACGTTGCCTGCGGCCAGACGCTTGAGCACGTCGACCTCGCGACCGGAGAGCGGGCACGGGTCGACCTGACGCGGCTTGCTCTGGATCGGGTACGGCAGGTCGTAGAGGACGCCGCGCAGCTCCGACGGGCCGATGCCCACCGCGCGCGCCGTCTTCAGCAGTTCGTTGGGGTTGACGCCGGCGCCCGAGCTGTAGTGGGCGAGCATGTCGGCGAGGCGCACGAAGGCGGCTTCCTCGTCGGCGTCGGGAGAGTGGTGGCGCTCGATGATCGAAGCGACGTGCTTGGGCAGGCCCCAGCGGCGAGCGAGCACGCCACCAACGAGGGCATGGTCGACGCCGAGCTCGCGGCGCTCCTTCTGCACGCGCTCCTCAGGGGTGCGTGCTCCTGCGTGGACCTGTGCCGGGTAGCCCGGGTAGGCGTGCATCAAGACGAGCTTGCCGATGTCGTGCAGCAGCGCCGTGATCATGAGGCGGTCGCGGTGTTCGTACCCGACCTCCACGGCGATGCGCTCGGCGGCACGCTGGGTGGCGACGCCATGCAGGCGGAAGCGCTCGGGAGCGCCCTCCCACACGGCGGACCGCTCGAAGAAGTCGAAGGTGCGCGTCTGGGTCGCGAGGGCCTGGACGGCGTCGGGTGAGAGCAGCTCGACCGCGGCGACGACCGAATCGACGCGGCCGCGAGAACGGCCGTCGATCTGGTTGGCCAGGCGCATCACGGAGATGACGAGCGCCACGTCGGATTCGACGGCAGCCACCACGGCGCCGACGGAGAGCGGCTCTTCGGCGACTACGCGCAGCAGTCGATTTCGCGACTCCGCAAGTGCGGGGAACGCCTCGAGCGCTTCGAACGCTGCCGTCAGACGACGGCCGTGGCCCTCGTTCTGCGACGCAGCGATGTCCGCGGCGGAGCGCGGATCAGCGGGGGTTTGGTTCACAGCTGGTGCCTGGATCGTCATGCGTCATTCGGGGAGTGGGAGACTCACCTGGGTTATCGGACATCCGTCCCCGGAGTTGAGGGACAGTCCCGATGGGCGCACGTCCACTCCCGAATTGTGGTCGGACATCGGTGCCCCAAAGGGCAGCAGCGTTGAACGTGCGAAGTTCGGTCATGCGGTGGTCACGCCTCCGGCGATGGCATCGTCGATACGCCGCAGCGTCTCGTCCTTGCCGAGCAGCGCCGCGGACTCGAAAATCCCCGGCGACACGGTGGTTCCGGCGAGCGCAACTCGGACGGATTGAAAGACCTGCTTGGGCTTGACCTCGAGCGTGGCCGGCAGCTCGCGCAGCGTCTGCTCGACGGCCTCCAGCGTGAACGGTTCGACGGCCGCAAGCGCCTCACGAGTCTGCGCGAGGACCCGCTGACCTTCCTCGTCAAGCCACTGGGCACGGGCCTTCTCGTCGTCAGCTTTCGGACCGTCGAAGAGGAACCCAGCGAGCGGCCAGAAGTCATGGAAGGTCGAAATCTTCTCCTGTGAGATCTCGACGGCGCCGCGCAGGCCGGTGCGACCGGTGTGCTCCTCCAGTCGCGCCGTGAGGTCATCGAGCGAGAGCGATCGCAGGTACTTGCCGTTGAGCCAGCGCAGCTTGGTCTCGTCGAACCGGGCCGGGTGCTTGGTGACCTTGCCCACGTCGAAGCGCTCCTCGAGCTCGTCGCGGGAGAGGATCGTCTCGTCGTCGCTGTCGCCCCAGCCCAGGAGCGCGAGGTAGTTGATGACGGCCTCGGGCAGGTA
>JAEMRF010000574.1 GCA_016463515.1 Solirubrobacteraceae bacterium
GCCTCGTCGCGGCGAGCGCCTGGGAGGACGACACCGAACTCGTCGCCACCGAGGCGGCCCAGGGCTGCGCCTTCCGGAAGAACGCCGGGGATCGCTTCGCGCCCGACCCAGCGCAGCAGCTGATCGCCGGCGGCGTGGCCCTGCTCGTCGTTGACGCGTTTGAAGTCGTCGAGGTCGACGATCAGCAGCGCCATCGGCTCACCGACGGTGCGGGCGGCGCTGATCTCGGCGGCGAACTGGTCGAAGAATCCACGCCGGTTGAGTGCGGCGGTCAGGACGTCGCTGCGCGACAACAACAGTGCGATCTTCGCTGCGCCGCCGTGCGCCTCGTGGCACAGCACGCCGATGAGCCAGGCAGCGACCACGAGGCCTTCGAACGTGATCACGTCGAGGGTCGGTGCTTGCGGGTTGGCGGCGTGCACGCCGAGCACCGTCGCGAGCAGGATTGCCAGCACGCGGATGGCCCAGTGGCGTGGCAGCACGAGCCCGAGATAGGCGGCGACCTGCACCAGCGGTGCGAAGTAGATCGTGGCCACCCCGCTGTCGAGGATGCCCATGACGGCGATCGCACCGACCAGGAGTGCGCTGCCCCCGAGGTACACGGCCAGCGATTGGCGCGCACGAACGGCCAGCGGATGGTCCTGAAGGAGCGCGAACCCACCGGCGAGCGCGGCGTAGACCAGCGATCCGATGATGATGAAGGTGTCGGTGAAGACCTCCGACATCGGCCCTGGGCGCATCGCGACGCTGATCGCCAACGCGATCGACACCATCGAGATCGTGACCCAAGGAACGGTCGCAATGTCGCGGCGGCCGATGATGCTCGACTCACGCTCCACGCCAGCGAGCCTGCCACGTTTGGCCGGTGAATCGGGAGCGGACGCGGTTGCTGGGTTCGCAACCGGACGGATGTGCGGGAAAGCCATCAACCTTGAGGTCGGCAGCACCGCGAGGACAATGAGCCGGATCTTGGTCCTCGCGCGCCAAACTGGACGAACTCGCAGTATGGCGCAGGCGCAGGTCTGAATCGACTGCCCGGCTACCGTTCAACGCGTATGCGCGCTGGACCGACCTCTGTTGACCCCACGTCCGAGCAGAAAAGGGTGGCGGCGCTGCTGGAGCAGGCCGGCTCTGCGGTGGTGCTAACTGGGGCAGGTGTCTCGGTTCCGTCGGGCATTCCGGACTTTCGGTCGCCAGGGACTGGCCTTTGGGCGCACGTCGATCCGATGGCTGTGGCGCACATCGACGTGTGGCGGCGGGATCCTGAGTACTTCTGGTCGTTCTACGGTCAGCGCTTCCACGTCCTCGGTCCAGCTGAGCCGAGTGGTGGTCACCGCGTCGTTGCCGAGCTGCAGCCCAGGGGCTTGATCGGCCCCGTCATCACGCAGAACATCGACCGGCTGCACCACAAGGGCGGCGCGACCGACGTCATCGAGATGCACGGCTCCATCGCGCATGGGGAATGTCTGGCCTGCGGGGCGACCGTCGAGTTCGAGCTGCTGACGACGCGGATCGCAGCTGCGTCTGACGGCGTTCCGCGCTGTGACTGTGGCGCGCCCCTCAAGCCAGGCGTGGTGCTCTTCGGCGAGATGCTCCCCGAGGAAGCCACCGACCGCGCGTTCGAGCTGTGTGCCGACGCCGACCTGATGGTGGCCATCGGCAGCTCCTTGGAAGTTCACCCCGTCGCCGCGCTCCCGGCTGTGGTGCTGCGGGGTGGGGGAGACCTCGTGCTCGTGACGCAGGGCGAGACGCCCTACGACGATGTCGCCACCGTCAAGCTCACCGGCGACGTCGCTGAGGAGCTCCAAGGCGTGCTGGCGGCGCTCTGAGCG
>JAEMRF010000575.1 GCA_016463515.1 Solirubrobacteraceae bacterium
TGGGCAAAGAGGTGCCGGGCGTAGTTCACGCGGGCGTTCGGGAACCAGGTCGCGTCCGCCACCGAACGCCAGGTAAGGACCTCGCCTTGCGGCTCGCCGACGCCGTAGCGATCCCAGATCGCGCCCCAGAACGCGGCAGGCTCCTCGACCGACCAGCGCCACAGCTCCTCGTAGCTGCCTCCGTGCCCCACGGCCCGACCAAACGCCGTGATCTGCGCCCCTTCGATCTGCTCGTCCGAGGGCGTCCAGAGGGGCGAGTCGTCTGCCGCAGCGCGCATCGTGCGCGCACGGTACCTCACCGCCGAACCGAGGTTTCGCGAACTCGGTGAGGATGAGTGCAGTCGCGGCCATCGCACGTTGGCCGATCGGCTGAACGCCACGGCCATCGGGCCTGTGGCCTGGGCTACGCCGCCTGCGTGCGCGCTGTGGCGCAGCGACAGGGCGCACGGGCGGACCGGCCGTAGCGTCGACCCATGGCTTCCCTCGCGCGCATCAAGCAGTCCGCCCATCGAGCTGGGCTCGAAGCCCGGGCGTTCCGAGCCCTGCGCAGCGCCGGAGTGCTCGGCGGAGACCCGCCGGCCGTGCTGCTGAAGGTGCTCTCGGCCCTCAAGGAATTCGGGCCGTTCGGGGCCACGCCAACGATCGGCGCGCTCAAGCATCCCGGCCAGCCCGCGGTCGCGGACCGCTGGGGCGAGCTCACCTTCGCCGAGCTGGAGGAGCGCTCCAACCGCACCGGCAACGCCCTGCAGGCGCGCGGCCTTGGCCCCGGCTCCACCATCGGCATCCTGTGCCGCAACCACCGCGTGCCGCTGATCGCGGCGTTTGCCGCCTCGCGCATGGGCGCCAACGTCGTGTGGCTCAACACCGGCTTCTCCGCGCCGCAGCTCCACGAGGTCGCCGCGCGCGAAGGCGTTGAGTTCCTCGTGCACGACGAGGCGTTCTCATCGCTCACCGAGGGCCTTGCGCTCAAACACGGCGCTGTGGCCTGCGCCACCGGCGACCCGCAGCTGGATCCCTTCGACGCGCTCGTGGCCAGCGGCAGCCCCGTCGCGCCGAAACCGCCAGCGCGCCCTGGCCGCATCGTCCTGCTGACCAGCGGCACCACCGGCACGCCAAAGGGCGCGCCCCGCCCGGAGCCGCGCGGCCTCACGATCCCAGGCGCGCTGCTGGAGCGCCTGCCGCTGCACCGCCGCGAGGCGACCGTCCTCGGCGCGCCGCTGTTCCACGGGACCGGCCTGGTGATCGCGCTGATCACGCTGAGCCTCGGCTCCAAACTCGTCCTGCGCGAACGCTTTGACCCGGCGGAGTTCTTGGACGACATGGAGCGCCACCACGCCACGGGCGTCTGCCTGGTGCCGGTGATGCTGCAGCGGATCCTCGCGCTCGGCGACGAGGAGATCGCGGGGCGCAACCTGCAGGCGCTCAAGGTGGTCTTCTGCGCTGGCTCGGCCCTGCCCGCCCAAACCGCCAGCCGCGCCATGGACGCCTTCGGCGACGTGGTGTTCAACCTCTACGGCTCCACCGAGGTCTCGGTCGCGACGCTGGCCACGCCTGCCGATTTGCGCGTTGCCCCGTCGACCGTCGGCAAGCCCGCCCTCGGCTGCCGCGTGGAGCTCTTCGACGACGCCGGCCGCCCGACGCCGCTCGGCGAGGTCGGCCGCGTGTTCGTGGGCACCACCTCACCGTTTGAGGGCTACACCGGTGGCGGGACCAAAGACACGATCAACGGCATGATGGCCACCGGCGACGTGGGCCATTTCGACGCTGCCGGGCGCCTCTACATCGACGGCCGCGACGACGAGATGATCGTGTCGGGCGGCGAGAACGTGTT
>JAEMRF010000576.1 GCA_016463515.1 Solirubrobacteraceae bacterium
ATCTCGTGGCCCCACGGCTTGTCGACGCGGCGCGGCAGCGTGTCAGTCGGGGTGGCTGTTGCTGCGTTCGACATCGGGGAGATCATCGCAGGCTCGGACACGTGCGCGGGTGGAATCTCGGTATGTGTGCATAACTGCATACAGTCCGCCCGTCTTCGGTGCAGGCGGCTCGCGCACAGGTGGACAGCCTGGAGCCGGGTTTCACGATGGGCTGCTCTGATGAGTCCGCGTGCTCTTGGCGGCGCGGGCGCAACTTGGCGCGCGGTGCCGGGTTCTCGCAAGCGAGATGTCCGAATCCCCCCGCTCGTCCCGCCCAGCTCGTGTGATCCCTCGGCTCGTCCCACGGCACGTCCGGTCAGGAGCGCCGTTGGCCGCGCTCGCCTTGGTGGCGGCCGCCGTCGGTGTGGGCGGTCCGGTCGCGATCGGCGCAACGACGCCGACGACGCCCACCACGCCGACGACCCCGACGACGCCAGTCAACCCCGCGCCGCCAACCGTCGCCACGGGGAGCGCCGAGGCACTCGCGCGCACCGAAGCCACGCTCACCGGGTCGGTGACCCCAGGTGCGGCAGAGACCACGTACCAATTCGAGTACGGCACCACGACCAGCTATGGGCTGGTGACGCCGGTCGTCACCGTGCCCGCGGGTAGCGCGCCCGTGGCCGTGCGGCAGCTCGTGAAGGGCCTGACCGTCGCGACGACCTATCACTTCCGGCTCGTGGCCACCAACGCTGCGGGCGTGGTGCGCGGCGCCGACAAGACGTTCAAGACGCTGTCGAATCCGGCGCGGCCTTCGGTGTCGACGCAGGCGACCACCGCGATCGGCTCGGCGGGCGCGACGCTCAATGCCCGCGTGAATCCGCAGGGCCAGGCCACCACCTGGCGGTTCGACTACGGCACCTCGACGCGGTACGGCTCGCGGACGAAGTCAGCCTCGTTGCCCGCCGGGCGATCCACGGTGGCCGTGTCGGTACCGATTGCGGGCCTCAAGCCAAACGTGACGTACTACGCGCGGATCGTGGCGACCAACAAGACCGGCACCACGGTCGGCCGCGCGCGGTCGTTCACCACCACGCGTGGGATCACCGGCGTGGGCATCACGCTGGGCACGCCGACCGTGGTCTGGAGCAAGAGCGCAACCGTGACGGGGAGCGTGGGCGGCGGCGCCGCTGGCGGCACGACCGTCGCGCTGCTGCGCCAGTACTTCCCGTACTCGGGGCCGTTCACGCAGGTCGCCACGCAGAAGACCAGCGCCACCGGCGCCTACAGCTTCTCGGTCGGGCCGCTCTTTGCCGCCACGCGCCTGAAGGTCGTCACGCAGACCACGCCCGCGACGGAGAGTTCGGTGCTGCAGGTCGGCAGTCGCCTCTACACCAAGCTGCGGGTCTCTGCGACCAAGCGCCGCAGCGTTGAGCTCGTCGGGCGCGTGTACCCGGTGCTCCCTTCGGCCGCTCGCGCCGAGGTGCAGCGGCGCACGCCCCGCGGACGCTGGGTCCGCGTGAAGTCTGCGCAGCTCGAGGCCCTCGCCGAGCGCTCCGGTTACCGCGTGTCGGTCAATCGACTGCGGGACCGCAAGGCCAAGTACCGCGTCGTGATCACGCCAAACGACGAAGGCGCGCACGAGCAAACCACCACGCGCACCGTGACCGTGGGGCGCCGCAAGTAGGGCCTCATGACCGCCGCGCTCGGCTCCCTGGTGGGCAGCGGAGATTCAAGCGCGGCGGCGTTCCCTGTGGGTTGAAGCCGTCCTATGAGACGTCGGTCGGCTGGTACCCGCCGCCGTTTCTGGAAGACCGGAACCGCGTCGCGAGCACCGGTGATATTCCATCG
>JAEMRF010000577.1 GCA_016463515.1 Solirubrobacteraceae bacterium
AGAACGCCAAGACCGGCGAGTACGGCGGCCTGCGTAACTTCTGGATGGTCACGCGCGGCAAGCCCACGGGCGAGGTCAAGAAGTTCATCAAGTGGATTCAGACGAGCCCTGCGGCCAAGAAGATCGTCGGCACCGAGTGGGTCCCGATCAGCTAGTCCGCGCGCTCCCTCCCGGCCCGGAATCCCCGACTGGTGTCCTCTCCCCCGAGACCCGTCGATGACGATCGTCGCGCGGAGCGTTTGCTCCGCGCGCCGGCCGTCGCCGTCCTCCTCATCATCGCCGTCATCGTCGTCGGCGTGTTCATCACCGCCTGGCCTACGTACCGTGAGAATGGACTGGCCTGGCTGGGCTCGGGCGGCGAGGTAGACCGCCAGCTCGACGCCATGATCAACGCGGGCGCGAATCCTGGGCCCGAGGTGTACTACCTGCGCGCCTGGCCGCTGATCTGGGCCACGATCCTGACTACCGGGCTCGCCGTGCTGATTGCCACGGTGACCGCGGTGTTCACGGCCGTGTTCATCGTCGAGTTCGCGCCTCCGAAGGTCGAGGCCGTGCTGGTGCCGATGATCCGGCTCCTGGCAGCGGTGCCGTCGGTGATCTACGGCCTCATCGGCATTCTCGTCGTGGCACCGTGGGTCAACGACAACCTCATCACTGCCGAGCAGCGAAAGTCGGTCGAGTTCATCATTCCGCTGACCGGCCCCGGGCTGCTGGTCGCGACGGTGATCCTCACGCTCATGATCACGCCGATCATGGTCTCGCTCGTGACCGAAGCCCTGCGGTCCATCCCGCGCGGGTGGAAAGAAGGGGCGCTCGCCCTGGGCGTCAACCGCTGGCGCGCCATGTGGTCGGTCTCAGTCAAGGCGGCGCGTCCAGCCATCGTCGCCGCCGGCGTGATCGCGACGGCCCGCGCCTTGGGCGAGGCGATCATGCTCGCCATGGTCTCCGGTTCCAAGGGCTTTGCTCCACAGCCCTGGGACGGGATCATCTTCTTCTTCGAGCCGCTTCGGCCGCTCGCGGCGACCATCGCCGACAACGCCGAATCGCTGAACTCGGCTGCGCTGCGGTCCTCGCTGTACGCGTTTGCGTCATTGCTGCTGCTGTCGACGTTCGCGTTGTCGCTCGGCGCGTATATCGCCCGTCAACCACTGCGAAAGTACGGGATCCGATGAGCACCGTTCCGGCCACCGGAATGCAGACCCCCACCGACCCGTCGCGCTATGAGACGTGGCGGTCGGAGTTGCGGGGTTGGCGTCCGCTCGACGTCGTCGGTTACCTGCTGGCGTGGCTTGCGGGCGGCATTCTCACGCTCGTGGCGATCTCCCTGCTGGCCTACTTGGCCTACAAAGGGCTGAGCTTTCTTACGTTCGACCTTGTGACTCAGCGTCCCGAGGCGGGCACCGATCAATCTCAGACTGGCGGCATCGTCGACCCGATGATCGGCACGCTGCTGATGATCGTGATCGGTGCGGCGATCGCGACGCCGCTCGGCGTCGGAGCTGCGCTGTGGGTGGTCGAGTTCGGTGAAGGAACCAAGCTCGCCCGGGCGGTGGAATCTGCGATCGAGGTCGTCGCCGGCATGCCCTCGATCGTGATCGCCATCTTCGGGCTGGCGCTGTTTCAAGAGTCGCTCTTCGGACCCCTGTCGTTCACCGCCGAAGGCGGCTCGGTGTTCGGCCGCAGCTTCATCAACGCCGGCGTAGCGATGTCGCTGATCGCGCTGCCCTTCGTGTTCTCAGCCACCCGCGACGGCCTGCTGACCGTTCCGGCCCATATGCGCGAGGCGGCCTACGCGCTGGGCAAGACCAAGGCCTCGACCATCCGCAGCG
>JAEMRF010000578.1 GCA_016463515.1 Solirubrobacteraceae bacterium
CACGCGCGTCGGTGCCGGCCCGTTCCCGACCGAGCTCGACAACGAGTTCGGCGAGTCGCTGCGCAAGGCCGGCGGCGAGTTCGGCACCACGACCGGTCGCCCACGGCGCACCGGCTGGCTGGATCTCGTGCAGCTCAAGTACGCCGCACGCATCAATGGTTTCTCGCACCTGTGCATCACCAAGCTCGACGTGCTGTCTGGCCTGGGCGATCTGAAGCTGTGCACCAGCTACCGCACCCATACGGGCGCGGAGCTCGACGACTTCCCCTACCACCAGTCGGTGGTCCACCATCTGGAGCCCGTCTACACGACGATGCCAGGGTGGGACGAGGACCTCACGAAGGTCCGCTCCAAGGAAGACCTCCCGCAGACCGCGATCGACTACCTCGCCTTCATCGGCGAGTTCATCGAGGTCCCGGTCACGCTCGTCGGCGTTGGGCCGGCGCGCGATCAGATCATCGAGCTGTAAGTCAGGTCGGAGGCTGCGGCGTGGCTGCAGCGCTCCTGGATTGCTTAGGAGTTGCGGGGCATCTAGGCGCTCATTCCGTTGAGTTGGGCGAGGCGATCCATGTCGAGCACGTCGCGAGCGTCCAAGTCGCGCACGAGCTGATCGTGGATCAGGTCCCGGATGCTCACCTGCACGCCGCGTTCCCCGTTCCCGCGGGGTTCGAAGGCGATGCGGGTTCCCTCGGCCTCAAGCTGATCGCAGAGGCGCGCGGCCTCTGCCATCTCTTGGGCCAGCCAGGCCGCGCCCAAGTGCGCGTCATGCTCGTCCAGCATGAAGCGCGGGGCGTCGGCCAGGCCGCCGTCGAGCACGGTCAGGCCGTGCGTGGCATCGCGAAGGGAGGTGGTGCGTCCGGTCATTGTTTCCCCCGGGTCATCCGTGACCCGGTCACCTTCCCAGCGTCCTGCCGGGTGGCGTACTCCGAGATTCGGTGTGATGAACCACCAACTTGAAGGGCCTGGCCATTCGGTCAGCCCAGCACCCGACGGTCGTCCAGCTGACAGCGTTATCCCCGGACGTTCGCCGAGTGCCGGAAGGAGACTTCGGTAGGCCAAGCGAATGCTGTCCTGCGTCTGATCGGCGGATCTGGACATCTGTCGTATTTTTCGCGCGTGTGCTCTCGCGCACGTGACGTGGCGTCGAAAGGAATCGTGTTCCCCCCCGGTCGTCCCCGGTTCCCGAATCCCCCCGTCCACGAGAGAAGTCATGGCCTCCACCGCAACTCGTCGCGACAGCGACGCCACGCTCCGCCTTTGGAACGAGTACAAGCGCACCGGCAACCCCGCCACGCGTGACCGCCTCGTGCTGACCTTCGCCCCGCTGGTCAAGTACATCGTGTACCGCAAGGTGCGCGAGATGCCGGCCCGCTGCGACGTGGACGACTTCATCTCGGTCGGTCTCGAAGCGCTGATGCGCTCGATCGACCGCTTCGATCCTTCCAAGGGCGCCACCCTTGAGCAGTACGCCTGGACCCGCATCCACGGCGCCGTTCTGGATGAGCTGCGCCGCAACGACTGGGCTCCGCGCTCGGTCCGCCGCTGGGAGCGCGACATCGAGAAGGCCGGTGAGGAGTTCACCGCCCTGCATGGTCGCCACCCCACCGAGGACGAACTCTGCGAAGCGCTGCACTGCGACAAGAAGGAGCTGCGCCAGCGCGCCCAGGAGATCTCCCGCTCCGACGTGACAAGCCTCAACACGCTCGTCGTCGGCGAGGAAGAGACCTCCATCGAGCGCATCGACACGCTGCCGTGCGGTGACCAGCGCCTGGACCCGGCCCACCAGGCCAACGTCACGGCCGGCAAGGAGCGCTTCCGCCAGGCGTT
>JAEMRF010000149.1 GCA_016463515.1 Solirubrobacteraceae bacterium
CGCAGCATGCGCCGGTTCCCCGCGGCATGACCGTCGCCGAGGCCGTGGATATCGGCCGGGCGCCGCACATCGGCGCGCTGCGGCGCCCCACGCGCGCCGACCGAGCGGTCGCCAGGGCGGCCCTTGCGCGAGTCGGTGCCAGCGCGCTGCGCGACCGCACCCTTGCGACGCTGTCCGGAGGGGAGCTGCAGCGCGTCCGCGTCGCGGTCGCACTGGCGCAGGAGGCTCCGTGCGTGATCCTCGACGAGCCAACGTCGAGCCTGGACCTCGGAGCATCGGCCCGAATCGGGCGCCTGCTGCGTGACCTCGCCGACGACGGCCTGGCGGTGTTGGTCGTCCTCCAAGACCTGGCCCTGGCAGCCGCGATCGCCGACGTGGTCGCCGTGATGCACGACGGCCGCACCGTCGCGACCGGCCCACCGAGCAGCGTGCTGACCCCGGAACTGCTCGCCGAGATCTGGCAGGTCGACGCCCGCCTCTCCACCGGCGGGGGCCAGCGGGGTACTGCGCTGCACATCGACTGGCTCGGCAGACCCCCAGGCGCCGATCCCGACGGCGCACCCGTGCGGGCCGCGCTGGGCTCCCCGGCTGGCGCGTCGTCGCGCCACGTGGCCGTCGACACCACTCCCTTCCTACCGTCCCCTACCCCGGATACCCGCCCATGACTGGCCGCCGCCTCATCCCGCTCGTCCCCCTCGTGCTGCTTGGACTCGCGGCTCCCACTGGTGCGGCAGCCGTGCCGCTCACGGGCCTGACCACGGTCAGCCTCGAGGGCGCCGCAGCAAAGCGCCTCCAGGCTTCGGGGGTGGCATTGACCGCGAGCGCACCCGGGCAGCTCGCCTCGAACCGGTTGCTGTTGCCCGTGGGTAGCGGCAGCGTTGCTGCGAGCACGCGTGTGGAGCATCTCGGGTCGCTGCGGCTGCAGCGCCGCAGCGCGGGCAAGCAGCGCTCGGTCACCCTCAGCGGGCTCCGCTTGGAACTCTCGGCCAAGCGGCGCATCGTCAGCGCGAAGTTCGGGGGCATTCGGCGAACGTTCCTCGAGCTCGATCTCCGGCGGGGCGAGTACACGGCGCAGGCCGCCACCTCGATCGTGCAGATCTCGGGTGCCCGCGCGACGCTCTCGTCCGCGGCGGCCAAGCACCTCGGAGCCGTGCTGCGGATCAAGGGATTGCGGAAGGGTCGGCTCGGTGTGCTCACGACCACCGCCGGGGCCTTGCCGGTGCAGAGCTCAGGTTCGTCGACGCCGCCAACGAGCGGGGCGGCGCCGAGCACCGGTGCTGCTGGCACGCCCGTGCCAACGCCGACGACCCCCGGCACGCCGGGCGCCACATTCCCAGACCCCGGCACGCTCGCCAGGCCGGCCTCGGCCGTCGACGTGTCGGCCTCGGCGCTCACGTGGTCGATTCGCGAGTCGTTCGTGCGCTACATCAGCACCGAGCGTGAGCCCGCAGCCTCGGCCGGAGCTACGCCGGGCCCGGCCAAAGTCGTGCCGCCGACCTCGATCCCACTGGTCTACGACTACGCATTTCAGCCAGCCGGCGGCTGGTACGACGCGGCGACTGCGACCGCTCGGTTGCTGTTCAAGGGTCGGATTGCCTTCTCCTACCCCTCCCACGGGCTCGACTTCGACGTGATCGACCCCGAGGTGGAGCTGCGCGGCTCCGCATCACGGGTGGTAGCGACCTTCGGCGGCCGCCAAGCCACCGCCTACGCCGGCCGCAACGTCCTGGTCGACCTCGACCTCGCAGCGGCCTCACCCGTCATCACTGGCAACCGCCGCAGCTACCCAGCCATCGCCGGGGCGGTCCCGGCGGCAGCGAGCGGTTCGATCTTCGCCGGCTTCTACGCCCCAGGCGACCCGTTCGGCTCCATCGCCCTGGACTTCACCCCCGTCGCATGACCCACGCCAACCACCCGGAAGGACCCGCCACCATGTCTCACGAGGCTCGCGTCGCGGCTTCGCTCGGCCGTCCGCTGAACGAAAACCACAGCGGCGCCGACCACCTCCTGCAGTTCCCGCCACCCCTGGGGACGCCCGAACTGGGCGCGCGGCGCAGCGCGGCGGAGGAAGCTCGTACGGTCGCCGCCCAGGCGCGGCTCGCGTCGCTGGCAACGGCCGGCGACGATGGCCACCCCTGGTCCTCCATCGTCGGCTACGGGCTGCTGGAGGACGGGTCGTTGTCGCTCGTGCTCTCGCAGCTGGCCGAACACGGCCGAAACGTTGCCCGCGAGCCGCGGGTGAGCGTGTCGCTCGCCGCGCCGGTTCCTGCAGGAGCGGATCCGCTCGATGCCTCGCGCGTGACCCTTAGCGGACGGCTCACGGAGCCCACTGGGTCGTTGGCGACGGCTGCGCTTGACGCGCACTGCGCGGCATACCCGGCTGCCCGCGCATACGCACGCTTCGGCGACTTCGCGCTCTACGTGCTCAGTGTGGAGAAGGTGCGATGGGTCGGGGGGTTCGGTCGCATGGGCTGGGCCGACGGCGCCGACTACGCACGCGCCGAGGCAGACCCGACCGCCGACGGCGCCGATGACGCGGCCCGCCACCTCAATATCGATCACGCCGATGCGCTGCTCGTGATCGCGCAGGAGATCGCTGGGTACCACGATGCGACGGCCGCGACCTGTGACCGCATCGACCGGTACGGCCTGGATCTGACGGTCCGCACGCTGCGGGGTCCGGCTCCGGCGCGGGTCAGCTTCGCCGCGCGCGCCGACGACGGGGCCGGCCTGCGAGCCGGCTGTGTGGATCTGACCCGCCGCGCCCGAGCCAGGCGCGCAGGCGCAGCCGTGCCTCCGGCGGACGCCCCCAGTTCCGAGCCCACGGCACCAACGGAGGCCTCGGCCTCCGCGTTGGCTCATCCCCCAACCCAAGGACACGCATGACCCACATCCACCGCCAACGAGTCGGCGCGAGCGTGCTGACGGCTGCCGTGCTGGGGAGCGTTGCTGTCGCTCCGGCGTCGGCAACGCCCCAGCCCGTGAACGGCGCACAGATCGGCTGGACGCAGACCAACGTCTATAGCGCCGCCCCCGTCCGCACGTTCCTCGGGCACGTGACCAACCCCGGAAACCCCGCGCGTGGCCAGTCCAACGGCACCGCCGGCGTCTCCGGTGGGGCGAGCCTGCTCGACGCCACGGGCGCGCCGGTCACGCACATCGGTCCGACGTCGCCACGAGGCGTGGACGCGACCTACACGGCGCTCTTCCCATCGACGGGTACTTACGACCCCGAGACTGGGCAACTCGAGCTGCAGGGCGCGGGCACGTTGTCGTACGCCGCCTACCCCGGGCTCGGCGCCCCGATCGGCCCGGTGCCGGTGCTCACCGTGGTCGCTCCGCGGGTGAGCTGGAACACCAAGACGGGCACCGGGGCCGTGTATGCCAGCGGTGATGGTGCGCCCGGCGGAGGGACTGCCGTGCCCTACGACGCGGCCACGCCGCTGTTCAGCCTGTCGGCGGCGGCATCCGGCGGGACGCCTGCCACGAGCGGCACGACGCCTTCGGCCAACATGGTGGTCACGCTGGCGAAAGCCGGAGTGTTCGGTTCGGCGGCCCAATATCCGCCGGGGACCGCCGGCCCGGATCGCACCCCGAACACGTTCGGTGGATTCGGCGTGAGCTATTCGCTCGGCCAGGAGCAGGCGACCATCACTCCGCCGCTCGCAGCTCCGCCGACGCCGACTCCGACTCCGGTTGCAGCTGCGCAGCCGCGGACCGAGACGCTCACCATCAAACTCGCCAAGCAGCCGTTCAAGGCCAAGCGCGCGATTCAGATCAAGCTGCGCCGGCGCGGCGAGTGGACGATCCTCGGCGACGGCAGCGTGAAAGGACGGACCCTCACTGTCACGGTCAGAACCGGCACCGCGCTGTCTGGAGGCTTCGTGCTGCGTCGGCAGAGCCCATCGGCAGTGCTGCCGAAGTCCAAGGTCGTGACCCTCGGCTGACGGTGCAGTGGCGCGGGGCCTGGCTGTGCCAGGTCCCGCGCTGGCTGGCCCGGATCAGGCCAGGCCGACCTCGACGGCGCCAGGGACGTCTGCCACCGGACGTGGCCCCGGGCCGACGTACTTGGAGCTCGGACGGATCAGGCGACCCTCGCGCTTCTGCTCCAGGATGTGGGCCGACCAGCCCGCCACACGCGCGCACGTGAACATCGGCGTGAACAGCTCCGCCGGGACCTGTGCGAAATCCAGGACCACGGCCGACCAGAACTCGACGTTCGTGGCCAGCACGCGATCGGGTTTGCGCTCATGCAGTTCGGCGAGGGCGGCCTGTTCGAGGGCCTCAGCGACCTCGACCCGCTCGGCGCTGAGCTCCTTGGCGATGCGGCGCAGCGTGCGGGCGCGAGGATCCTCAGCGCGGTACACGCGGTGACCGAAGCCCATCAGGCGCTCGCCCTTGTCGAGCTCCTGCTTGACCCACTCGCGTGCGTCGCCATGCGCCTCAACGGCGTCGAGCATGGTGAGCACCCGTGACGGCGCGCCGCCATGCAGCGGGCCACTGAGCGCGCCAACGGCGCCCGAGAGTGCGGCGGCCACATCGGCGCCGGTGGAGGTGATCACCCGGGCCGCGAACGTCGACGCGTTCATGCCGTGCTCGGCGGCTGAGATCCAGTAGGCGTCGATCGCCTTGGCGTGGTCTGGGTTGAGCTCGCCACGCCAACGGATCAGGAAGCGCTCGGCGATCGTGCGGCCGTTGTCGACCTCGACCTGCGGGATCGGCGGCTGGCCAGACCCGCGGGCCGACTGCGCCACGAAGCTCAGCGCCATCACCGAGGCGCGCGCGAGCTGCGAGCGGGCCTCGTCGTCGGAGATGTCGATCACCGGTTTGAAGCCCCATTCCGGTGCAAGCATCGCCAGCGCCGCTTGCACGTCGACCCGCGGGTCGCCGGAGCGCACGTGCAGTGGGTGCGGCTCGGCCGGCGCGAGGCCGGGCGCGAACGTCTCGTCGACCAGCAGTCCCCACACGTGCTCGTACGGCACCTTGCCGACGAGATCTTCGATGTCGACCCCGCGGTAGCGCAGGTTGCCGCCGTCGCGGTCGGGCTCGGCGATCGTGCTCGCGAAGGCGACAACGCCCTCAAGGCCAGACTTGATCTCGCTGTCGGTCATCGTCGATGCAGTCGCTTCCGGTGGGGAGGTGAGTGGGATCCGGGGCGTAAGGGTGGCGCCACCCGGCACGCGCTGCAGCCTATCGGTCAGGCGCCGACGCTCCTGCTCCCACGCGCTACGGTCGGTCTGATGGCAAGCGACCTGCGCGACCTGCTCCTTCGACCGGCTGGCGAGCTTGCGCGGCTCGTGCGCGACGGAGCCGTCACGGCCTCCGAGCTCACCATGGCGTCGCTGGAGAAGATCGCCGAGGTCGAGCCGCAGATCGCGGCCTTCACCGACATCGACGTGTCCGGCGCGCTCGCGGCCGCCGAGGCGATCAAGCCCGGCGACGAACGCGCCCTCGCCGGCGTCCCCGTCGCCATCAAGAACAACCGCGCCGTCAACGGGTTGCCGGTGCGCAGCGGCGGGCGCATCACCGATCAGCTGATGGCTGCCTACGATCACGCCACGACCGCGCGTCTGCGCGCTGCCGGTGCCGTGATCGTCGGCACCACCGCGCTGCCGGAGTGGGGGCTGCTGCCCACCACCGAGCCGCTGCACCGCGCCCCGACCCGCAACCCCTGGGACCTGTCGCGCACCGCAGGTGGGTCATCAGGTGGCGCCGCAGCGGCGGTGGCTGCTGGCGCCATCCCGATCGCACACGGCAACGATGGCGGCGGGTCGCTGCGCATCCCCGCCTCCTGCACCGGACTGGTCGGACTGAAGCCCCAGCGCGGGCGCGTGCCGCTCGGGCCGGAAACGGGAGAGAACTTCCTCGTGGTCGACGGCGGAATCGCGCGCACCACCGCTGATGCCGCCCTGCTGCTGGACGTCCTCTCAGGGCCGGAATTCGGCGACGCGTCCTGGGCGCCGCCGCATCACGAGACCTACCGCGAGGCGCTCGGCCGTGAGCTGGGCCGCCTACGGATCGGCGTGCAGCGGGACCCCCAGATCGAGGGCGTCGTCGTCGAGCAGGCTGCGCTCACCGCCCTGGACGAGACCATCGCGCTGCTGGAAGAGCTCGGGCACGAAGTCGTCCAGCCGGACGTCGTTCTCCCGATCCCCGGCCAAGTCCTCGTCGACCTCTTCGTCGACCTCTTCACCGACATGGCGTCGATCCAGATGCGCGTACTCGGGGCCGCCGGCAAAGGCGCCGCAGGTGGCCAAGGGCCCGTTGAGGAGGCCGACCTGGATCCGCTCGGATGGGCCGTGGCGCAGCGCGCCGCCGGGCGCTCCGCCACCGACGCCTGGCAAGCCAAGTTCATGGCCGAAGGCCTCTCCCGTCTGCTCCTCGGCGCCTACGCGCCCTACGACGTGGTCCTCACGCCCGCCCTCGCCACCGCCCCGCCGCAGATCGGCACCATCCACGCCGGCCTCGACGACCCACTCAGCGTCTTCACCCTCGCCTCCGGGTTCATGCCGTTCTCACCGATCGCCAACCTCTGCGGCAACCCCGCCATCAGCCTCCCAACGCACCAGATCGAAGGGCTTCCCGTCGCCGTCCAAGCGATCGGCCGGCCCTGCGACGAGCACGTGCTGCTGCAGCTCGCCGCGCAACTCGAGGCGCAATTGCAGTGGGACGCACGTCGGTCGCCGCTTGCCGCGGGGGCCGCTCGTTAGACTCCCGGCCCAACGGGCCCTGTCAGTCGCCAGACGCCCAGCCTTCTTCCTTCATCCACCAGGAGACGACCGCAAATGGCGTACGTGATCACCGAGCCGTGCATCGGCACCAAGGACGCGTCCTGCACCGAGGTCTGCCCCGTCGACTGCATCCACCCGACGCCCGACGAGCCCGACTTCGACACCGTCAAGCAACTCTTCATCGATCCCGAAGAGTGCATCGACTGCGATGCCTGCGTCGAGGCGTGCCCGGTGGACGCATGCTTCGCCGAAGATCAGGTGCCGGAGGATCAAGAGTCCTACATCGCCTTGAACGCGGCGTACTACGGGCAGTAGCTCTTCTGGGGTGGGTTCCGGTCGGGGCGGGGGTGTCCCTCGCCTTGCTGCGATCCGAGTGTCCGTTTCCCGCCCAGGGGGCGTGAAACGGACACTCGGCCGCCGATCCGCCGGCTGAGGGACACCCCCGCCCCGACCTGC
>JAEMRF010000579.1 GCA_016463515.1 Solirubrobacteraceae bacterium
CTCAGCCCCCGATCGAGATCGACCCAATCACCTCTTGCCACCAGCTCCGCTCCCCATCCGTCTTGGACAGCGTCAGACGGCGGGTCGCGGCGCGCTGCAGGTCTGACGGTGAGCCGACGGCGGTGATGCGTCCGGTGTAGGCGAAACGCCCGTCCTCGAGGATGACCACGGCGCCGGGTTCATCGCGGCGGGTTCGGATCTGCTCCAGGACGGGGGTGCCGCCCACGCTGTCCGGATGACTGGGGTCGCCGTCGGCTGGCCGCCAGGGGCCGGTGCTGAAGATGGTGGCTTGGCGGATGCCGATCGGGCGGGACTTGGGGCGCACCATCGGACCGGTGCGCCACCGCTTCAGGAGCCCTTCGAAGTCGGCGAAGGCTTCTTGGCGCACGAGGATGTGGAGCTCGTCGCCCGCGTGGATGACGGTCGATCCGCGGGGTGGGATGGCGGTGTTGTTCTGGACGACGAGGTTCAGCAAGGCGTCGCGGGGGAGCATGAGGTCGCGGACGCGCAGGTCGACGATCGCGTCGTCGGGCTTGACGGCGAACTGCACGACTTCGGCGCCGAGGCGGCGCACGGCGCTGGTCTCCATCAGCGGCGCCGGCACGGCTCGAGTATTCGTCGTGACCCCAAGCCAGCGAGCGAACGGCTCAAAGGTCGCGCCCTGCAAGACGGTGCTCACCACCACGGCGAAGAACACGATGTTGAAGATGTCGCGGGCGCCGGGGACGTCGGCGATCACGGGGAAGGTGCCGAGCACGATCGGAACGGCCCCTCGCAGGCCGGCCCAGCCCAGGACGAGTCGCTCGGCGAACGAGAAGTTCATCCGGCCAAGGACGATCACCACCGCGGCTGGCCGGGCTACGACGGACGACAGCACCGCCAGCAGGGTGCCGGCGAGCGCGACCTCGGGCAGCTGCGCGGGCGATACGAGCAGGCCGAGCGTGAGGAACAGGCCGAGCTGGGCGACCCACGCCAGGCCCTCGTGGAAGGTGGTGATGGTGCGCTGGGCGGGCGTCTCGCGGGCGCTGAGGACCACGCCAGCCAGGAAGACGGCCAAGAAGCCCGAGCCGTGCAGCGTGTTGGCGCCGCCGTAGGCGAGGGCGGCGATCGCCAGTGAGGCGACGGGGTACAGGCCCGCCGAGGCGAGGTTCGCCCTCCGCAGACCCTCGGCGCCGAGCCAGCCGACCGCCACGCCCATCACGCCACCGATCACGAGTTCCTCGACGAAGAGGATCGCGACGTCGACGGCGCCGTAGTCGGGCTGCGTCAGGAACGCGATCATCGCGACCACGAGCAGCACGGCGATCGGATCGTTCAGTCCGGCTTCGCCTTCCAGCGTGTGCGCCAGGCGACGGCGGATAGTCGATCCGCGCATGATCGCGAAGACCGCAGCACCGTCGGTGCCGGCCACGATCGAGCCGACGAGCAAGCCCTCTTTGAGGGTCAGGTCGAGCAGGACCGCTGCGGCCAATCCGGTGAAGGCGGCCGTCAGCATCGTCCCGAATATGGCGAGCAGAATGCTTGGTTTGGCCACCGCCCGCAGGTCGCGGTGGTCGATCGCAAGTCCGCCCTCGAAGAGGATCAGGGCCAGGCCGACGACGCCGGCCTGTTTGGCCAGCTCATAGTCGTCGAAGTTGATCCAGCCGGTGCCGTCGGAGCCGACGAGCATGCCGATCGCCAGGAACACGATCAGGCCCGGAACGCGCAAGCGATCGGTGAGGAGCGACGCCACGAGAGCGACCGCCAAGAGCGCGCCCACGATGAGGATCAGCTGGCCCTCTTTCATGGACGGACCACCCCCTCGGCGTCAGACTGACGTCGGAGAG
>JAEMRF010000150.1 GCA_016463515.1 Solirubrobacteraceae bacterium
TGATCAGGCCGTCGACAAACGCCTGCGCTCCCGCGGGATTCTTGGTGCCCTTCACCACGGCCACACCATAGGCGGCCGACGGCTCAAGGCTCGCTGGCAACTCGACGGCACGCAGGTCGTCGCCGGCCGCGGTCACGTCGGTGATGTAGACGAACCCGGCGTCGACGGCGCCTTGGGTGAGCTTGCCGATGATGCCCTTGACGTCGGGTTCCTCCGAGCGCACGTTGCCCAGGATCGCGTCGGCTTGCGGGTCTGGGAGCTTCGACAAGATCTTTCGCGTGTAGGCGCCAACGGGCACGGACTGCGACCCGATCGCCACCTTCGTGCCACTCGCCTCGACGTCTTGCAGGCCGTCGATCTTCGAGTCCTTCGGCACAGCGAGCACCAGTCGGTTGCCGGCAAACACGGTCGGCGCTTCGACGAGCCCTTCGGCGTAGAGCTCCTGCGGCAGTTTCGTATTGGCCGCCGCGAACACGTCCGGGCGGGCCCCCTGCCGGATCTGCGCCGCGAGCACATCGGATCCCGCGAACGAGAGCCGCACGTCGCCGGCGTCGAATGCGGTGCCGTAGGCGGTGAAGGCCGTCTTGAGCGACGCCGCGGCCGACACCACCACGGGCTCCTTGGCGGGCGCGCTGGCTGGCGTCGTTGGGTCGTCGCCGCAGCTGGCGATGGTGAGCGTCGCCGCGAAGGCAATGAAGGTGAGGAAGCGCTTCATCGGTGGCGGCAATCAGATCATGCGCCGCGTGGCGGCCCAGCGGGTCAGCTCGTTGCGGTTGGAGAGCTGGAGCTTGCGCAGCACGTTGCTCACGTGCGTCTCGACGGTCTTGGTGGAGACCACCAGGCGGCCCGCGATCTCCTTGTAGGTGTAGCCGCGGGCGATGAGCAGCAGGACCTCCTGCTCGCGCGGCGTGAGCTGGTCGAGCTCGGGATCGCCGCCCCCGACGGAAGCGCGCGCTGGATCGTTGCCGCCGAACGCGTCGAGCACGAATCCGGCGAGCCAGGGGGAGAAGACGGCGTCGCCGTCGGCGATGCGGTGCACGGCGTCGATCAGGTCGGCGGGGGCGATCGTCTTGGTCACGTAGCCGCGGGCACCGGCGCGGATCGTGGCCACGACGTCCTCGGCAGCGTCCGACACGCTGAGCGCCAAGAAGCGCACCGCCGGCCGCGCAGCGTGGACGGGGCCGATGACCGTCTGCCCGCCGCCATCGGGCAGGTGCACGTCGAGCAGGACCACGTCGGGTTCGGTCTCGATGATCAGCGGGACGGCCGCCTCGACCGTGCCAGCTTCGCCGACGACCTGGATCGTGCGGTCCAGGCCAGCGCGCAGGCCAGCGCGAAAGATCTCGTGATCGTCGATCAGAACGACCTTGCGCAGCGGGCGGCTCATGCTGGCTCTGATCCTGGCGTATGGCGCGGCAGTCGCAGCTCGACCTCCGTGCCCTCCCCGAGGGCACTGGTCACGATGGCGGTGCCGCCGTGGCGCTGCATGCGGCCCACGATCGAGTCGCGCACGCCACGGCGGTCCTCGCCGACCGCCCCCAGGTCAAACCCGGTGCCGCGGTCGCGTACGTAGACCTCCAGGGCGTCGGGCGTGACCCGCGCGAGGACCGACACTTCCTTGACGCCGGCGTGGCGGGCAGCGTTCAGCATCGCCTCGCGGGCGGCTTGCACGAGCGCGAGCACGTCGTCGTCGATCGGGGCGTCGGCAGGCTGGACGAGATCGACCGCCACGCCTGCCATGAGCTCGACCTCCTCGGTGGCGTGGCGCAGGGCGCTGGCCATCGTCGCCGGGCCATCCGGCTGCTCGCCACCGTAGAGCCAGGCGCGCAGTTCCCGCTCCTGGGTGCGCGCGAGGCCTTGCACGCGTGGCGAGGCGTCGTCCAGGCGCTGGATCACGGCGAACGTCTGCAGGACGGAGTCATGCAACCGCGCGGCCACCGCAGCCCGTTCGTTGGCACGGATCCGCTCCAGGCGCTCGGTCTGAGCCTCTCGGCGGGCTCGCCGCAGCGACGGGCCGAAGAGCAGGGCGGCGCCGCCAGCCACCGCGGCGGCCACCACGAGCGCGAGGCCGACCGATCCGATGCCGTCCGGACGCAGGCTCAGGGCAGCGCCGGCGCCGAGCAGCGCCAGACCGGCAAAGACTCGGGCCGCCGCCGCCACACTCGAGCGCGGCGAATCGCGGTCCTGCATCGCTCCGGAGGCAGCGCGCCATAGCAGCGCGCACCCGATCGCAGCGAGCGTGGCCACGATGACGATGCCCGTCTGTGGTGCCAAACCGATGGCATACAGCAGGGTGGCGACGCCGGCGAACTGCAGGGCGAACCCGGTGCGAATGGCGACTCGTCGTAGCAGCGGTCGCTTGCGGGCCGGCTGCGCCGCCTCGTCGGCCGGGAGCGCCACGGCGAGTGCCGCGTAGGCCAGCAGTCCGGCACCGCCGATCGCCGAGCCCCACGCAAACACCAGCCGCATCACCGCCGGGTCGACATTCAGCCAGCGCGCCAGCCCACCGCACACCCCGGCGATCAGGCGATCGTCGTCGCTGCGCATCGCGCGCCCGCGCGCGGAGGCCGTCGCCGCGGGCCCGGCGGCTGATCCGTCGGGTGCGGTCATGCCTCGCCCTCGCGGCCCCAGGCCAGCAGCCCGAGGCCGAGGAGCACCAGCACCAGCCCGGCGTAGGCCTCATTGGGCACGTCGATCAGGCCGACGAGTCCGGCGAGGACCACGACGAGCGCGACGAGCATCGCAACGGCGGGTGTGCCGGCGCCGCTCACGGAGTCGCGGGCTCCAGCGGACGCTCGCGGAACGCGTCGAAGCGGTCGTTGCCGTCGGGCTCCCAGAAGCCGGTGGCCTGCTCGGCGAGGAGCTCCAGGTTGCGCACATCGGTCGCGTTGCCGGCAACCAAGCGCACGTTGCCACCGCGCAAGGCGAAGTCGAGCACGATGGTGGGAGCTGACGCGCTAGCGGCGTCGGACGCGCCGTTGCGGCGTGCGCTGGTCGTGAGATCGGTCAGCGACGAGTCAGGCGTCGCCACGACTCGCACGCCGCGCGGCACGGCGACGACGACCTCGCCGAGTCCCAGCTGCACCCGGATCGGGGTGCGGCTGCCGCGGCGCAGGTCCAGGTCACGGAGGTCGAGCGTGAGGGCGCCGATGCCATGCACGTAGACCGGTTCGATCTCGCTGACCGCTTGCGGGCGGTAGGTGCGCTCGCCGACACCGTCATCCAGGAGCGGGCCGACCTGGCTGATCGCGATCGAGACCGTGCCGAGTGTGGCCGCAAGGATCACGAGGAGCGCGGGCCCCAGGTAGCTCGGCCGCAGCACGGCGATCGCGACCGCGCCGCCAGCAGCGATCAGTGCAAGGACCGCCAGCATGATGGCCCAGGTGTCCCAGCCACCTTCGATCGCGCCGACTGCGTAGAGGAACGCGAACGCGGCTGGAACGATCGCCATGAGCGCGATCACCGGGAGCGCGAGGCCGCGCCGGCGCCCGCTGCTCGGAGGGGGAGGATCACCTGCGGGCGGGTGCGGCGGGAGATCGCCGTGTTTCACGAAGGTGGGCGGCCCGGAGGGTGGTGCTGGTGGTGCTGGCTGGATGGCGGTCGCCTCGGCCGCTTCGCCCGTATTGCTGGCATCGGCTTCGCTGGCGGTGTCTGAGGCCACGACCGCGGTGACCGCGGTCTCGGCCGGAGTTGCCGTGCCCCCTGCTGCCATGGCCGTCGTGGGAGCAACGGACGGTGCTTCGCCGGGTGTGGCGGGTCGGTAGAGCGCGACGCCGAGCGCGGCGCCCGCACCGACGAGCAGGAGCGGCCACACCAGCGGGCCGGACGTGAGTCCCCAGGCGGCGCCCGCACCGATCACGAGCGGAGCGGCGATGAACGTCAGGAGCAGCGCCGTCGTGACGTCGCGCTGCTTGCGCTCGCCTTTGCCCACGAGCACGGTCTCGTCATCGGCTGGCAGGATCGCCGCCGTCACGAGGTAGGCAAGGACGGCGGCGGGCAGCAGGATGACCCCAAGCAGCAGGGTCGCGATGCGTGCACCAGTGGGGCTCACGTCGAGGCTGCGCGCCACGCCGCCGCAGAGCCCGAGCAGCAGTCGGTCCGACGAGGAGCGACGCAGCGAGGCGCCAAGGGGGTGGGGCCCGATCGGTGGCGGGGCAGTGTGGGTGGGATCCATGGTGGGTGAACTCCAGGGGAGAGCGTTGCAGGTTGACCCACAGGCTCTGTGCTGCGCGCGCTGTGCGCCATCGGGACACTCCCGGAGCAGCCCCTGATGCATCCCCGGAACTTGGACCCCGAGGCCGGGCGAGACTTGCCCGCGAACGCGGCCGGTATTGAGCATCTGCGCGCGCTGCTCAGGTAACGCAGGGGACCCTTGCCGCAGGCGTTACCCAGGAGTAGCGTCGGCCCCGCCTGGCCTCGGCCGGGCTCTGTCCAACCCTTTTCGGGGCTCAGTCCCATGGCTCGCTCGACCGTTGGTCGAGCAGCCGCCCCGTCCACCTGAGAGCGCCATGTCCCTTCGATCCGACGACCGACGCTGCGGCTTTCGAGCTCGGCGTCGACCTGACCGCGGCCCAGTGACTCCGCCGGTCCACGTCGCGATCGTTTCACCGGGGGCGGGGTTTGGAGGGCGACGCCGAGTTCGGCGCTCGTCCGGGGAGCGACGAGCAACGATCGCGCAGCGGCGAACCACGGTGCGCCGGCATGGGATGTCGCACCGCCGCCCCCGCTAGCGGTCGTGGCCGCGCGGTGGGTGCCCGCCAGCAATGGTGGCGGGCACCCACCTGCCGGTCAGTCGTAGGACTGCGCCTCCCATCGCGAGGCCGTGACGCCTCGACCAGATGCCAGGAACTGGTGTGAGGTGTGCGGAACCGTCGAACACGTGTCCGACTGGTGGTCCGACCAGTCCATGGCGAACCGATGGAAAGGCAGCGTGCCTCGCCTGCCGTCCACTCTCCGTGACCCGCGTGGTCATGCGCCCGCAGGGCTGCGCGCCGGCGCTCGTCTGCTCGGGCTGGCCGCGGTGGTCGTCCTGCTGCCCCCGTCGCACGGCTTCGCAGCATCCGGCGGAGATGCAGAGATCGCCTCGCAAATCGTGGTGCGCCACCGCGCTGCGGCCTCGGCCGCTGAGCGTGCAGAGATTCGCCGCGACGCCGGGACGACGCTGGACCGGCGGCTGCGCCTCACGGGCGTGGAGGTCGTCGAGGCCGACGGCACTCGGTCCGACGCACTCGCCGAGCTGCGAGCCGACCCCGACGTGCTGTGGGCCGAGCCGAACTACCCGGTCACGATCGCCGCCACCAACGACCCGTTTTGGCCCTTTCAGTACGGCTTTGAGAACGCTGGGACCTCCGGAGTCGCCGATGCCGACGTCGACATCGAGGCGGCGTGGACCGTCAGTCGCGGCGACGGCATCACCGTCGGTGTCGTCGACACCGGGATCGACGCTGCACATCCTGACTTCGCCGGACAAACGGTCACCGGCCTGAACTTCGCCGGCGACGGCCACACGACCGCCGCTGACGGCCACGGTCACGGCACCCACGTGGCCGGCACGATCGCGGCCCGGACCGACAACGGCGTCGGCGTTGCCGGCGGGGCCCCGCTGGCCAAGGTCCAAGGGCTGCGGGCGCTCAACGACTCGGGTTCGGGCAGCACCGCGAGCGTCGCTGCGGCGTTCGACTATGCCGGCGACCAAGGGCTGCGCGTGGTCAATGCCTCGCTCGGAGCCCCTGCCCCGACCAACGTGGAACGGCAGGCGATCCTCGAGCACCCGAACACGCTGTTCGTGGTGGCCGCCGGCAACTCGGGGATCAACGTCGATGGCGGCGGGTCGACGGCCTACCCCTGCGCCTACACCTACTCCAACGTGCTGTGCGTCGGCGCCAGCACCTCCAGCGACACGGCCGCGTCGTTCAGCAACCACGGGTCGACCTCGGTCGACCTGTTCGCGCCAGGTGAGCAGATCGCGTCGACGTACCCCGGCAATTCCTACGTCTACATGAGCGGCACGTCGATGGCCTCGCCGCTCACCGCTGCGGCAGCAGCCCTGGTCGCGTCGGCCAATCCGTCGTGGTCGGCCGCGCAGGTCAAGGCCGCGCTCGTGGCCAGCGTCGACCACCCCGCTGGAGTCGCCAACCGGAGCGTGACCGGCGGCCGCCTCAACGCAGCGCGCGCACTCGGCGTCGACGTCGGTCCAGACGGTCAGGCGCCGCCCCAGCTCACGGGCGTGGTGGCGACGCCCGGTGCTGGCAAGGTCGATCTCAGCTGGACGGCCTCGACGGCCAACGATCTTCAGGACTACCGCGTGTGGCGCCAGGTCGGCGGCAGTTGGTCTCCGGTGGAAACGGTCACCGCGCCGGCAGCGTCGATCACCGGCCTGGCCGACGAAGAGGAGGTCACCGTCCGCGTCACGGCCCGTGACCGCTCAGGTGAGGAGTCGGCGCCATCCGCGACGGTCGTTTCGGCCGCCGCAGCAGCTGCGCCGCCAGCGCCCACGACGCCACCCGCCACCACGCCATCGCCAAGCACGCCTGAGCCGGCAGCGCCTGCGCCCGCTCCGGCCCAGCCAGCGGAGGTTCCGCCGGCGACCTCGCCCGAGCCGGCTCCGAACCCTGCACCCCCGGTGCTGGCCCCGAGCCCGGCCCCAACACCCCTCCCCGACCTCCCTGAGCTCGGGCTTCCGACGTCGCCTCCCGACGTAGCTCCAGCTCCAGCTCCGGGGCCGGCAGCGCAGCTGACCGGATTGCGGACGACGAAGGTCCGGGGACGCGTCCGTGGGGTGCGTTTCCATCTCTCGGCGGCAGCCGCGGTCGACGTCGTGGCCACACGCCGCGCCGTTGGACGCCGCGCCGCGCTCACGCGTCGGCGCCAGCTCGAGCTTCCGGCCGGACCACAGCACCTGCCGATCGACCGGTCACCCCGCGGATTGGCACTGGCCCCGGGCAGCTGGCGGGTCGTGGTCACCGCGCCATCCAGTCGCCGAACGGTGGCGTTCACGGTCCGCTGAGACGCCGCCATCGGGCGGTCCGTCCACTCCCGCGCGCCCGCACGTGACGCGCCAGGGGTTCTCTCGCTATTCTCTGCGAACCGCCTCGCCCTCTTAGCTCAGCGGTAGAGCACTTCCATGGTAAGGAAGGGGTCCCGGGTTCAAGTCCCGGAGAGGGCTCT
>JAEMRF010000151.1 GCA_016463515.1 Solirubrobacteraceae bacterium
GCAGCGGCACTCGTGGAATACCGCTCGATGCGCTCGGCGCTGGGCACCCGCCGCGTGCCGGGCTCGCCGGCGAGCGGACCATCGGCCAGGAGCTGTGCGAGCTGCTGCCAATCGCCGGGGGCGAAGAGGGTGCCGTCCTCGCCGACGACCTCCGGGATGGCGCCGCTGGAGGCCGCGAGGACCGGGACGTGGGCGGCCATCGCCTCGGCGAGGACCATGCCGAACTGCTCTTCCCACTGGCGCATGCCGAGTGAGGCGAGCACCAGGCAGGAGGCCTGTGCGTAGGCGGTAGGCAGCTCGTCGTAGGGCATCCAGCCCTTGAACTCGACCCGGCCGGCGATCCCCAGGTCGGCGGCGTGGCCCTGCAGCTTCTCCAGCTCCGGACCGACGCCGACGATGACGAGCCGCCAGTTCGTGACGCCGCGGCGCTGCAGCAGCGCCAGGGCGCGGAGCAGGTCCTGGTGGCCCTTCTCCCACACCAGGCGCCCGATCGAGAGGATCGTGTGGACGCCGTCGGGCGAGGCGACCGCGGTGCGTGCCGCGGCGAAGCGCTCGGTATTGATGCCCGGCGCCGAGACGACGAGGCGTGCCGGGTCGGCGCCTTCAAGCAGCATGCAGTCGCGGGCGCGCTCGGTCGCGCAGACGAACAGGTCGGTCGCGGCGAGCACCTGGCTGCGGTAGCGGCGGCTGCGCGCGTTGCGCAGGGCGCGGCCGAACGGGATCGTCTCCCAGACCGTGGTGACGAGCTTGAAGCCCAGGTCGTCCTTCAGGCGCGCGGCCTGGGCGGTGAACCAATACGAGAGCTCAGCGGCGTGGACGACATCTGAGCCCTTGAGCGCCCCCTTGAGCCCGAGGTAGTGGTCACCTGCGACGACGTGGGGCAGCGTGCCGCCCTTGATCTTGGCTTTGGACGCCAGCGTGGCGATCCGCTCCCCGCGGACGCGATCCAGGCCAGAGACGTCGTACTGGTTGTTCTCGGGGACCAGCACCCGCACGTCGTAGTCGGGCTCCAGGTGCTCCCAGGCGCCGAGATCCCACGGATTCGCGGCGGAGCCGCGCAGGACGGTGACCCGTCGCGGCGTGGCCGTCATCGCGCCTGCGCGAGGAAGTACCACTGGAACGTGGTGAGTTCCAGCGCGGGCTTGGTGGTCATGCCGGTGTAGCGGCGCCACGGGCGCGGCGGTGGGGTGCCGGTCTTGATCACCTCGAAGCCGGCGTCGGCGAAGGCCTTCACGGCGTCCTTGCGGGTGAACCAGCGCAGGTGGGTCCAGTCGCGGTGCCCATGCGGCGTGTAGCCGAAGGTGCCGCGGAAGACGAGATCCTTCACGAGCATGAGGTTGCGGGCGTTGGGCAAGGAGACGAGCAGGTAGCCGCCCTCACGCGTGAGCTTGCGTAGCTCTTCGAGGACCGAGTACGGGTCGGCGAGGTGCTCCAGGAGGTCGAGGCACAGCACGGCGTCATACGGACCCTCCAGCTCGGCGAGCTTCTCCTCCACGGACCCGATCAGCACGCGGTCGAACTGCTGCTCGGCCGTCTTTCCGGCCTCCTCCACGAGCTCGATCCCGTGCAGGGTCGTGGCGCCTTTGGCACGCAGTCCTCGGGCGGTGGCGCCGGCGCCGCAGCCGACGTCCAGCACGCGCTCCACCCCTTGCGGCAGGAGCGCGATCACGTCGTCGCGGCCTTGCTCGAAGTAGCCGGCGTTGGTCCGTTCGTTCTGGAGCGAGGCCATCGCGAACAACCTACCGGTGGACTTGCCCGTGGCCGCCGCTCACGCCGCGGCCTCAGGCGCTCGCACCGGCTGCCAGGCGCCGGAAGGTGTCGAAGTAGCCCTGCGCCGACCGCTCCCAGGTGAACTGTTCGGCGCGTTTGCGTCCCGCCGTGATCAGGTGCTCCCGGAGCTGGTCGTCGGCCAGGAGCCGGGAGATCGCGGCCGCGATCGCGGCGGGGTTCTCGGGGTCGAACATCAGCGCAGCGTCGCCGGCAACCTCGGCCAGGGCGCCGCGGCCCGAGCACGCGACAGGCAGCCCGCGAAGCATCGCCTCGATCACCGGCAGGCCAAAGCCCTCGTAGAGCGATGGGAAGACGAGTGCGCGGCTGGCCAGGTAGAGCCCTTCCAGATCGGCTTGATCGATCCAGCCGAGCATCCGGATGTCGGCGCCGATGCCCAGCGCACCTGCGCGCTTGCGCAGGAGATCGTCGCGGCCGGTGGTGTAGCCCGGGAGCACGAGCAGCGGCCTGGAGGCGGGCAGCAGTGCGTGGGCGTCGATCAGCCGGTCGATGTTCTTGTGGGGCTGGCGGGCTGATGGACTGAAGATCAGCGGACGGTCACCCAGGTTCAGTCGGGAGCGCAGCTCGGACTCCGTGGTGGGCGCCACCGTCGGCGGGGCGACGCCGTTGGGGATCACGTCGATCTGGTCGCGGGAGATCCCGAGGACGGCCTGCAGGTCGGCTGAGGTCTGCTGCGAGATCGCCACGACGCGGTCCGCTCGCCGCGCCGAGAGGCCCACGAGGGTTCCCGTGATGCGGCTGTGCGCGGCCAGCCCGGCCGGTCGGGCGCGGTGGTGGATCAGATCGTGGACGGTGACGCCGCGCGGCATGGGCGAGGTGACGGGCGAGAGGTTGCCGAGGGAGTGGACGACGTCGGCCCGCAGCCGTTTGGCGAGGCGTGGGACCGCCACGGCTTCCGCGGCAACCCAGGCGGGGCGGCTCTTGATGTCGACGTCGGCGACGGCCATTTCGAGCTCTTGCCAGGGCCCGGCGGCTTCCATCCCCCGGTGGTTGACGATCGCCGTGAGCTCCATGTCGGCAGGGAGGTGGTCGATCATTGCCCGCAGCAGATCGCGCGCGACGACTTCCATCCCACCGGTGCGGCCAGGGTCCAGGAATGTGAGATTGAGCGCGACGCGGGTCACAAGCGGCGGATCGTAGCCGGTGGGAGCAGGTCGGGACGGCAGTCAGTGTTGCGACGCCCTTGGTTTCCCCCGTGTGAGCACCCGGGGGAAACCCCAGGGTTTTCATCGGTGCGCAAACCGAGCTACTGCGGCAGGTTGTGAGGCCTCCCTGGCCTTCTTGTCCGTTGGTTGGGTCCCGTCTACGCAGTCTGAGGCTCCCGTGTCCAGCACGACCACCGGCGGCTCGTCCGTCACCACACGCCCGCGCACCCGCCGTGCGGGCCATGTTCCTGCGGCTCCGGCTCGCACCGCTCCCGAGTCGTCCGCTCGTTCGGCCGGGCCGATCTCTGTGGTGCGGCTCAAGCAGGCTGCCGTCCAGCTCACGGGCCGCTCGCAAGACGACGCCGCCTGGGCGACCGCCGAGCAGGTCCTGGAGACGGTCGACCGTTGGGTTTGGGCGGCGCCGGGCGGTCAACTGGGTCGCGCCGGCGAGGCGCACCGGGCGCTGGATCCGGTCGTTGCCGACGCGGCGCTCCTCGACGCCCCACCGGCGCAGCCGACCGACGAGGAGCAGTACGGCCTGAGTGCAGCCGGAAAGATCGTGGCGCAACGCTCCTGGATCGGGGGATCCGGACCGTTGCTCCACGCCTACGTGCGGGATGGCGCGGAGCTGTTCATCCACCGGTGGGACGCCGCGGGCAAGCGCGCCGGCATCGAGCTCGTCTGCGAGCACGCCGACGGTCGCCTGGCCTACACCGTGGATGTCAACGCCAGCGGCGAGTGCTTCGGCGAGCGCTACTCGTGGTCGGGCGAGGGGCTGCAGGCCGTCGAGCTCGTGGTCGTGAGTTCCTCTGCGCGGCCGCAGGCTCGACGGGTGCGCGTGACCGACCGCTTCGTCTACGCCGGGCGCTGATCGGCGCCATGCACGGGCAGCGCCACCGATGGGCCCCTCTGGGACGGGCCAGTCTGTCGGCGGGCTGCCCGCTCTGCCTGGGAAACTCTCGGGTGTGCCCGCCCCTGCCCCAGTCGAGGAAGCGCCGTGGCGCGACCCGGCTCAGCTCCCGAGCACTCGCTTCCCGGGCACCGAGGTCCGCACGCGAGCGCTGCTCGGTCTCCCGGTAGCCGTCACCGATCACGCGCAGGTCCTGGATTGGATCGACGCGCGGGTGCAGGCCGCTCGCGAGCGCCGGCGTGTTGCCGGACCGCAGGCCGCACCCGGTGACCCGGCTCGGCTTCCGAACGGCGACGTCGGCCGGCGTGGCCGAGTGGGCGACTACATCTGTGTGACGGCGGTGCACTCGGTGATGACCGCCCAAGAGCAGCCGGCCCTCAAGGCCGCCATCTGCGAGAGCTCCTTCGCGGTCCCCGACGGCCAGCCCGTGGCCTGGGGGCTGAAGGCGCTCGGCGAACCGATCGAGCGGCGCGTCTACGGCCCCGACCTCATGGCCTACCAAGCCGCTCGTGCGGCGCAGCAGGGCCATCGCTGGTTTCTGTACGGCGGCCGCGACGACGATCCCCAGTCGCTGCAGCGGCTCATCGACCGCCTCAAGGCCCGTCACCCGGAGCTGGTGATCGCGGGCAGCCACCGGCCCGTCTTTCGCCCGCTCACGCCCGCCGAGCAAGACGAGGTCGTGGAGATGATCAACGCCTCGGAGGCCGATGTGGTCTGGTGCGGGCTCGGTGCGCCGCGTCAGGAGGTCTGGATGCAGCAACTGCGGGATCGCCTGGAGCCCGCGGTGCTCGTGGGTGTCGGTGCCGCGTTCGACTTCCATGGCGGCCTCGTGAGGCAAGCCCCGCCCTGGATGCAGGAGCGCGGACTGGAGTGGGCGTATCGCTTGAGCCGCGAGCCGCGAAGACTGTTCGTGCGCTACGCCAAATACAACCCCTGGTACGTCGCCGCGTTCACGCGGCAGTGGCTGCGGGAGCGTCGGCGCTAGCGACGTAGCCGAGCAGGCGCAACTCGGGCTCGCTCGCTCGCGGTCCACGCCATAAGATCGCCGCATGGCATGGCTCCTGACCGGCGGCGCCGGGTACATCGGCTCCCACATCATCCGCGCGTTCGGCGACGCGGACATCGACGTGGTGGTGCTGGACAACCTCTCCAGCGGGTTCCGGGAGTTCGTCCCGGATGGCGTCCCGCTGGTCGTCGGTTCGGTGATCGACACCGAGATCGTGGCGGGCGTCTTCCGCGACTACGACATCACCGGTGTGGTGCACCTGGCGGGCTGGAAGTACGCAGGCGTCTCGATGGAGCAGCCCACGGTCTTCTACCGCGACAACATCTACGGGATGGGCGTGATCCTGGACGCGATGCGCGAGGCCGGGTGCACCAACATGGTGTTCTCGTCGTCCTGTGCGACCTACGGCACGCCCGCCGAAGAGGTCGTGACCGAGGCCACCCCGACGGGCCCCGAGTCGCCCTACGGCGAGAGCAAGCTCGTGAGCGAGTGGCTCCTGCGCCGGGTGGCCGACACCTGGCCGGAGCTGCGGCAGACGTCGCTGCGGTACTTCAACGTCGTGGGCTCCGGGCCGCAGGAGCTGGCCGACCACAGCCCCTACAACCTGTTCCCCCTGATCTTCCGCGCCCTGGACGCTGGCGAGTCCCCCAAGATCTTCGGCGACGACTACCCCACGCGCGACGGCACCTGCATCCGTGACTACATCCACGTGGTGGATCTCGCCGAAGCCCACGTGGTCGCTGCTCAGGCGCTCGAGTCCGGGCGGCATGTCGCGCCGATCTACAACGTCGGCCGCGGCGAGGGCTCCACGGTGCGCGAGATCATGGACGCGGTGCGCGAGGGCACCAGCGTGGGCTTTGAGCCGGTCGTCGTGCCGCGTCGCCCTGGCGACCCAGCACGCATCGTGGCCAGCGCCGACCGCATCGACGAGGACCTGGGCTGGGTCGCCAGCCGCGACCTGGACGACATGGTCACCTCGGCGTGGGCCAGCTGGCAACACCACACCGCAGCTGGCGGCGACGCCCGCCTCTCACACCAGTGAAAGCCGTGCCCGTGGCGGCCGCCGCGGCACAGTGGGGCCTGGCTGGCGTGGCGCTGCAGCGCCTGGCCCGAGGGAAGCAGCGCCGCCCGCCGCTGGCGGCGCCCGGTCCGGCGGCGCCCCTGCCGCAGATCTCGGTCGTGGTGCCCGCCCGCGATGAGGAGCTGCGCATTGCCGGCGTGCTCGCACCGCTGGTCGGCGCGCCCGGCGTGGCCGAGGTGATCGTGGTCGACGACCGCTCCAGCGACGCCACCGCCGACGTCGCCCGGGCACATGGCGCGCGGGTGGTCGAGGGCGCCGAGCTGCCGTTTGGTTGGATCGGGAAGACCTGGGCGCTCCAGCAGGGGCTCGTCGCGGCGCGCGGCGAGGTGGTCGTCTTCCTGGATGCCGACGTGCAGCCGGACCCGTCGCTCCCGGCCGCGGTCACGGTGCTGATGCAGGAGTCCGGCGCCGATCTCGTGTCGGCCCAGCTTCGGTTCATCTGCCCCGATCCTGCGCAGCGCATCCTGCATCCCGCGCTGTTGGCCACGCTGATCTATCGCCTCGGACCGCTCGACACCGTCGCTCGGGTCCCGGCGGCCCTCGCAGCGATCAACGGCCAGTGCTTTGCGGCCCGGCGCGAACCGCTGCAGCGCGCAGGTGGCTTCGGGGTGATCTCGGCCATCCCGACCGACGACGTCGCGCTGGCCCGCGCCCTGACGGCCGCTGGGTGGCGCGTGGTCGTCGCCGATGGCAGCGCGCTCGGATCGGTGCGGATGTACGAGTCCGCGGCCGAGGCGATGCGCGAGTGGGCTGGCCGGTCCCTTGCGCTCCCTGGCGCCTCGAGTCGGCCTCGGCAGTTGCTGGATCTCGGCGTGGTCTGGGCTGTCCAAGGACTTCCGGGTCTTCGGCTCTGGTGGGTGTTGCTGCGCCTCCTCGCCACCCGCTCGCCCCGCAGGGCGCTTGCGTCCCTACGTGGGCTCGACTGGGGGCTGCTGGCCGTGCGCTGGTCGCTCCAACTGGCGCTGACGAAGGTCTACCGGCTCCCAGGTGACCCGCTACCCCAAGACTCCGCGGCGGGCCAGGACGGCGGCACCGTCGAAGATGGCCGGACCCCTCGCGGCGCGGACGATGGCCCTACCTCTCGGCGCGTCGACCACGGCCGCGATCCGCAGCGGACGGACGGCGGGCCCGACCCGCTCGCGCTGCTTGCGCCGCTCGTCGACCCGATCGCCGCAGCTGCGCTCACGCGCGGCACGCTGCGCCCCGTGCGCAGCTGGCGAGGCCGCACCTTCTAGC
>JAEMRF010000152.1:0-4394 GCA_016463515.1 Solirubrobacteraceae bacterium
TACATCTGGTCCGACACGGCGTTTCCCAGCAGCCAAGGCTGGAACATCGAGTTTGAGTACGCGATGTGGGGCTCGCAGTACGGGTTCCCGGGCGACGGCTTCTCGTTCTTCCTCTTCGACGCCGCTGAACCATTCCGGATCGGCGGCGGCGGGGGTTGCCTCGGCTACTGCGGAGACCCAGGTCTCGCTGGTGCGTACCTTGCCGTCGGTCTCGACGAGTTCGGGAACTTCGGGTTCACGTCCCCATTCGAGGAGCGCCCGAGTGGCGCCGTCACGCTTCGGGGCAGCGCGGCAGCCAACTTCCCGATCGTTGCAATCAAGCGACTCGACGGCGGACTGCAGACCGCGGGCCCCGGCTTCCCGTTTGACCCGGCGGTCGGTCGTGCGAACGCCACGCGCGTTCGGATCTCCTCCACCGACAATCGCCGTGTGACGGTGGAGCTGCGTCGCCCGCAGCAGCCATGGGTGACGGTGCATGACGCCGTCGAGTTCCCCGGCCCGGTTCCCGCCAACCTCAAGCTCGGGTTCGCCGGAACCTCTGGCGCCACCGACATCGTCAACGAGATCCGCCGGTTCCGCGCAACCCAGCCGATCGACTATGTCGTCTCGGTCGATGACGGCGATGAAACTGCGCGGCGCGGCGTCCCGCACGAGTGGGACGTCGTCGTCGCCAACACGGGCGAGGCTTCGCCGGCTGCCCCGGTCGAGCTGGAGCTGTCGTCGGCCGAGGGGCTGGATGCCATCACGTGGACGTGCCGCACCGAAGCAGGTGCGTCGTGCGGAGCGGGTTCGGGCACCACGGCGACCGCGACCGGCGGCGTTCCGGCTGGGCAGCGCTTCACGTTCACCGTGACCGGCACGCCCTCGGCGACCGCCCAGTACGCCGAGCTCACCGCCACGGCCCGCAACACCGATCCAGGCTTTTCCGACGGCGACCCCGCAAACGACTCCGCGACTGATCGCACCGAGCTGCGGTCCGCCTCGCCGACAGCCCGTGCAGGCGACGACCAAACCGTGACCGAGGGCAGCCTGGTCACCCTCGACGCAGCGGCGTCGACCGACCCCGACGGCAATCCACTGGACTTCAAGTGGAAGCTGGTTTCGGGGACCGGGCCCACGCCCGTACTGACCACCACGACCGGAGAGCGCACGCAGTTCGAGGCTCTGGATGACGGCACCTGGACCTTCCGGCTCACGGCCGACAACGGACTCGGCGACCCTGACAGCGACGAGGTGACCGTCCGGGCGGCCAACAAGGCCCCCGCGATCTCGTCCTCGAACGTTGCTGGGCAGCAGTCGGGCCCGACCCTGCTGTCGGCCACCGTCACCGACGACGGCACGCTCGACCGCCAGGGCGCGGTGGTGGACTGGGGCGACGGATCGGCGGTCCAGTCGGCCGGGGTCACCTCGGGCGCCGGTTGGGCGACCGTGAGCGCGGGCCACCGATACGCGTCCGCTGGGTCGTTCCAAGTTCGGCTGACCGTGACTGACGACGACGGCGCCTCGGTTACGCGCACGCAGAGCGTCGCGATCTCGCGCCCCTCGTCGATCTGGGCCAACAGCACCTCAGACCCGTTCCTTGGATCGGCCTTTTCGTGGCTGGGGCTTGGAGGCAAGCTCACCGGCACGCTGCACAGCAACGCCTCGGTGAAGATCGCCGGCCTGGGGAACACCGTGGAGGGCGCGATCGAGTACGCCAAGAACTACTCGCGGCTCGGGCTCGGTATCACGGTCCCCGCGGCGACCAAAGTCGCGCCGAGCAGTCCGCCGGCGGGTCTATCGGTTGGCGACTTCAGCCCCGGTGGACCGGTCGCGCGAGAGCTCGGCCCCAAGTACCGCGACATGTCGTCGAGCTGCAGGTTCGGCGTCTGGTCGATTCTGGCTCCGGGCATCCTTGATGAAGGCGTCTACTACGCCCCGTGCAACATCACCGTCTCAGCGGTTGGCGCGCGCGGCCGCGTGACGCTCGTCTCCACCGGCAAGGTGCACTTCTTCGGAGCTGCTGCCTCGTTCACGCCCTTCTACAAGGGCGTGCTCGCGCTCTCCAGTCGCTCCGGAGGCGATGCGATCGACGCCCATGGTGCGGGAAGCCGGCTCGTGGGCCTGCTCGACGGTCGCCGCGGCGACGTGGAACTCTCAGGCGCAAACCTGCGCGTGAGCTGCGGCGTCATCGGCAACAAGGTGTCGATCACCGGCGCCGACGTGCGGGTTGACGGCAGCGACTGCTCGCCACCGTCCGGAACCGTCGCGAGCGCGCGGCTGATTCCCAAGCTGCAAACCAGCCTCACCGTGGATCAAGACGCAGCCACACCCGGCGACGCACTGGAGTACGGGGCGACCGTCACCAATGCAGGCGGGGATCTGTTCGTGAGCGGCATCGTTGGCGCCCAGAACGACGGGACGGCCGGCGCGCAAGTTGCGTCGTCGGAGTACCAGCTGCAGTACCAAGCGCCGGATCAGCAGTGGCGCACGCTGTCTACCTCGTCGGCTGCTCAAGCTGCGGCGACGGTCTCCACGCAGCAGATGTCGTCGCCTGGAGTGACCTATGCCGCTGGTAAGCCAGAGGGTTCGACGATTGGCGCGGGAGCGCTGGCAGCCTGGGCCTACCAGGCACGCGTCCCGCTCACTGCCGAGCAGACCAAGCTGCTGTGGGATCCGGCCCGCGCGCTGGCCGTGCGCAGCGTGCTGCGACTGAACCTCACGGGCGACGCGCAAGCGCGAGAGCTTGCGCCCCTCGGTGAGGACGTAACGACGTTGCTTCGCGCCGCGACCCCGGACGTGACCGATGCCGAGCTGTTCGTCGCTGCGCCAACCGGCGATGTGCGGCTGCTGACGCGTCAGACCACCCCAGCGCTCGCCCGGCTGGTGCCGGGCCAGTCCGCGCGCGTGACGGTTGACCATCAGCTCGCGGCGCTCGCACCGCGCGCGCCAAGCGAGTCGATCGCGGCGTATCTGCAGCGGCTGCGCTCAGCCGACGGTGCTGCACAGCGCGCCACGCTCTACGCGCGCGCCACTGGCGGCGACGTGAAGCTCGTGGGCCCGTCGCAGCGCGTCACCACGACGCGCACGGTGCCCGTCCTCACGGCGAAGCTCGACGGCCCCAAGGCTCTGGAGACCGGTGCCACGGCCCCGTTCAAGGTGACCGTCGAGAATGGCGGCTCGGCCGGCGCGACGACGCTCTCGGTGCTCGACCAGGTCACCGGTGGGGGATCGGTCGCCCTCGGGGCCTACCCAGCCAACCTTGCCGCTGGCGATCGCACCGAGGTCACGGCCACGCTGTCTGCGCCTGCAACTCCCGGCTCCGTTCGGCAAAACGCTGTGGTGTCGTGGAAGGACGCCAACGGCAACGACTACGGCACCGTCGAGGCCGCCGCCAACACCACCATCCGCACGCCTGCCGCGCTGCGCTTCACCAAGACCGTTCGCCTGGCCGACGACCCGGACGAGAACGATCGCCCGTCGGCGGGCGACACCCTCGAGTACACCGTGGTCGCCGAGAACACTGGCGCCAGCCCGTTGACGGGCGTCACGATCACCGACCCGATTGCTGCCTCGCTCAGCGCGCAGCCCGCGTCGCTTTCGTCGACGCAGGGTGATCCGGAACTCGCGACCGTCCCCGGCGCAGGGCAAGAGGTCCGCGTGCCCGCGGGCACGATCGCGGGCGGCGCCAGCGTGACCGTGCGCTTCAGCGCCACGGTGCGGCCGCTGCCTGCCGCAGCGCAGTCCATCGTGATCGACAACCAGGCGATCGCGACCAGCGACCAGCTCGCTCCAGCCACCTCGGATGACCCGGAGACGCCGGAGGTAGGCGACCCCACCTCCACGAAGGTGTCGGCCAGCGCCGCTGCGCTGGACCTCTCGCTGGAGACGACGCTGCAGTTCGATGCCGATGGCAACGACGCCGTTTCACCCGGCGACAGGTTGCGGGTGCGGTTTATCGCGCGCAGCGTGGGTGACCGCTCTGCGACCGGCGTGGTGCTGCGTACCCCGGTTCCGAAGTACACCTCCTTGGTGCCTGGCTCGCTGGAGACCACCGGCGGCGCCGGCCAGCTCGAGAGCGGCGTCCCGACCGGCCGCCTCTCGCGCGTGCCAGCCGGTGACCGGTTCGGCATCTCCTATGAGGTGCTCGTCGACGGCACGGTGCCGGTCGACCTGGACAAGCTCGTCTCCACGGCCTCAGCGGCAAGCAACGAGCAGGGCCTCACGAGCGCGGCGCCAGTCGAGACGCCCCTGGTGATTCCCGCGCAGCTGCGGGTCACCAAGACGGCCGAGCTCGTCGAAGACCGTGACGGCAACGGCGCAGCATCCAGCGGCGACGTGATCGCCTACCGCGTGCTCGTGACGAACCCCAACGGCACGATCGCTCGCGGCGTGACGCTCCGCGACGAACTGCC
>JAEMRF010000152.1:4494-7152 GCA_016463515.1 Solirubrobacteraceae bacterium
GCGGTCGACGCCGACGCCGACGGCAAGGCGTCGCCGGGCGACACCGTCGCCTACGAGGTGACCGTGATGAACGAAGGCGCGGGCCCGGCGACCGGCGTGAAAGCCAGCGACACCGTCGATGCCAACGCCACGCTACTGGTTGGTTCCGTCCAGGCCGCCACGAGCGCGACGGTGCTGCAGGGCAACGCCGCCGGCGACGACGCCGTCCGGGTCGACCTTGGGTCGATCGCGGCGGGCGCAAGTGCGTCGTTCAGCTATCAGGTCACGATCAACGTCATGCCGGCGGGCGCCACGGCCATCGTGAGTTCCGGTTCGGTCGCCAGCAACGAGGTTGCGCCGGTCGCGCCGACCGGGCCGGGTACCAGCACGCCGGTCGAGCTGCCGGACGTCGTTCCGCCGACGATCCGCATCGTCGACCCGATCGACGGCGCGACGGTCACGGCGCCCACCATGGTGCGCGCCGACCTGACGCCGCCGGACGGCCAGGAGATTTCGGAGTGGTGCGTGTTTGCGCAGCGCGTCGGAGACGGCGGTGGCGAGCGCCGCACGGTCAAGTGCGAAGCCGGTGCTCCATCCGGCCGCGACCTTGCGACATTTGATCCCACGGTCCTGCCGAATGGCACCTACGAGATCACGGTCGACGCCACTGCCGATGGCGGCGGCGCGGGCTACGCGTCGGTGACCGTGGTGGTGAGCGGTTCGCTGAAGCCGGGCCGCTACTCGGTGTCCTACACCGACATGGACCTCCCGATCCAGACGTTGCCGATTCGCGTGACGCGCTCGTACGACTCGTTCGACAAGAGCAACGGCGACTTTGGCATCGGCTGGCGCGTGGGCCTGGATGGCTTCCGCGTGTCGGTCAACCGCCCGATGGGCGAGGGTGGCTGGGCCAGCCGGGAGAGCAACTGCCTCTTCCTGCTCGGTGAGCGGCTGTGCACGAGCACCGAGTACGAGGATCTGCGCAGTCACGTGGTCACGGTCACGTGGCCGGATGGCAAGACGGAGGCGTTTGACTTCACGCCGACCGCAAACACCGGCGGCGTGGTCCTGGGCGGCAACGCGGGCTTTACGGGTCGCAAGGCCACCACGTCGAAGCTGCGCGCCGTCGGTGATCCCGCGATCACGTATTTGGCCGACGGCAACATCTACGAGACCGACCAGCTGACCGTCTACAACCCCACGCGGTTTGAGCTGACGGCCAAGGACAACACCCGCTACCTGCTGGACACCAAGACCGGCTTGATCTCCTCGACGGATCCGCACGGCAACACGCTCACCGTCGACGAGGACGGCATCCGCTCAAGCCTTGGCACCAGCGTCGCGTTCACGCGCGACGCCCAGGGCCGCATCACGCGCATGGCTGGTCCGTCAGGCGAGCTGCGCACCTACGAGTACTCGCCCGCCGGCGACCTGATCACGGTCACCGATTCGCTCGAGAACTCGGTGCGGTTTGAGTACGACGGCGACCACAACATCACGCGAACGATCGACCCGTCGGGGCGGCCGATGCGCACGATCGAGTACGACGCGGCCGGGCGGATCAGTCGGATCACCGATGCTGGTGGCAACGCGGTGGACCTGGATATCAGCGGCGATGCTCGTCAGCAGACGGCGACCTCGCCGGATGGGCGCTTGACGACGATTTCGACGGCGGATGAGCGCGGCAACGTCACGCGGGTCGACAAGGTTCACGACGGCCAGACGCGCACGACCCGGTACGAGTTCGATGCCGACGACTGGCTGCTGCGCGAGACCAATCCGCTGGGGCAGACCACCACCAACACCTACGACGCAAACGGCAATCGCCTCACCACGACGGATGCGGCTGGCAACACGACGCGGTACGAGTACGACGCTGCGAATCGCGTGGTTAGGACCACGGCGCCAGATGGCGGCGTGACGCAGGTCACTCGAGACCAGTTCGGCTCAACGACGCAGATCACCGATCCGCTCGGCAAGGTGCAGCGTTTTGAGTACGACGCTCGTGGGAACCAGACGGCGCAGATCGATGCGCTGGGGCGCGTCGTGCGCTCGCAGTTTGATGCCAGTGGCAACGCGATCGCCGTGACGGATGCGTCGGGTGCGACGGCGACGACGACGTATGACGCGTCGGGTCAGCTCGCGTCGAGTGCGGCGCCGGGGCTCGGCACGACGCAGTTGCAGTACGACGATGAGGGTCGCCTGAAGGCGATGGTCGATGCTGCGGGCGCCGCGACTCGCTACTCCTACGATGCGCTGGGTCGCCGCACGGGCGTGACGGATCAGCTGGGTCGCACGACGGTCACCGACTACGACGTGCTGGGTCGCAAGACGCTGACGACGGACCGCCAGGGTGTGGCGACGACGTTTGACTACGACGCGATGAGCCGCCTGGTGGAGAAGGTCGTCGGGGGCGATGTGACGACCTATGGGTATGACGGCGCTGGGCGGGTGACGTCGGCCGAGAACGCCGATGCGCGCGTCACCACGGCGTTTGACGCGGCCGATCGTCCGACGCAGTTCTCCACGAGGATCAGTGGCGCCACGACCGCAGAGGCCGTTGACTACACCTACGACTCGGCTGGGCGGCGCGCGTCGATGGGGTATGGCGGCGTGACCGATTCCTACGGCTACGACGAGATGGGTCGTTTGGCGACGCTGACGTCCTCACAGGCCGGG
>JAEMRF010000580.1:0-565 GCA_016463515.1 Solirubrobacteraceae bacterium
TGATCCAGTTCGGCGAGGAACCCGACCCCGACTACCGCTACGCGACGATCGACCTGTTCGTGGACGCGGACCTTCACGGGCGCGGCATCGGGTCCGCAGCGATCACGGCCGTTCTGCGGGAGTTGTCCGAGGCGAGAGGCCACCACCGCGTGACGATCGACCCCGCAGCGGGCAACGCGCGGGCGATTCGCCTCTACGAGCGGCTCGGGTTCCGGCCCGTCGGCGTGCTGCACCGCTCCGAGCGCGACCGGTCGACCGGTGAGTGGCGCGACCAGCTGCTGATGGAGTGGCTGGCCGACGAATCCCGCGCCGACGCGGACGAGCGCTTCGGCTTGGGCCGCGGCCAGGGCCCCGCGCGCCCCTGAGGTCAGGCCGCCAGCAGCACCGGCAGGACGTCGGCCGCGAACGCCTCGTTCGCTTCCGCGGCGGCCGCCTGCTCAGCGTCGAGCGACCCGGGCACGACGACGATCCGGTCGATCCCGAGCGCGCGCAGTCCGACGAGCCGCTCGGCCACCTCGGCGGCGGGGCCGCACACGGCGAACCGGTCGATGAACGCGTCCGTCAG
>JAEMRF010000580.1:575-1815 GCA_016463515.1 Solirubrobacteraceae bacterium
GGCATCTCCGCCCACGGACCCCGCGCCCCCTGCCCCGACACCGCCGGTCACCGGCCAGGCCGCGCCCCGGGACACCACCCCGCCGACGCTGCGCGTCACTGGCGTCCCGAGGCGCATCACCCTGAAGGCGCTGCGCCGCGGCCTGCGCGTCCGCGTGACCCCGAACGAGTCCGTGCGGCTCACCGCGACGGTCACGATCCGCAGGACGCCCCGGGGGAAGTTCGGCAGGCCGGTGTTCTCCCGCACCAGCACCGTGTCGCGCGCGACCACGCTGCGTCTCCTCCCGCGGATCACGGGCAGGTTCAGGCGGACGTTCACCGCGCAGGTGCAGCTCGTGGCGACCGACCCCGTGGGCAACCGCTCCACCACGGTGCGCACCATCACCGTGCGCCCCTAATCTGGAATCGTTCAAGTCTGCAATACTCGGAGGCGTGCCGGCCACCCACGATCTCGAGGAGCTGCTGCGCGGGGCCTCCCTGCGCGTCACGCGCCCCCGGGTCGCGGTCCTCACCGCCGTGTACGACCACCCGCACGCCGACACGCACTCGATCATCGGTCACGTGCGCGACGAGCTCGGCGAGGTCTCCCAGCAGGCCGTCTACGACGTCCTGCAGGCACTGACCGACGCGCACCTGGTGCGCCGCATCCAGCCGCTCGGCTCGGTCGCCCGCTACGAGTCGCGGGTCGCCGACAACCACCACCACGTCGTGTGCCGTTCGTGCGGGGTGATCGCCGACGTCGACTGCGCCGTCGGCCACGCGCCCTGCCTCGACGCGCACGACCACCACGGGTTCGTCATCGACGAGGCCGAGGTCATCTACTGGGGCCTGTGCCCCGCCTGCAGTTCGTGAGTCCACCCTCCGATCCCCGAAAGGGTCACCTTGTCTGACTCCCAGCACCCCGACGCCGTCGTCCGCGAGATGAACGAGCCCGAGGCGACCGAGCGCGCCGGCTGCCCGGTCGTCCACGAGCGCACGCCTCATCCGACGCAGGGCAGCGCCAACGCCGCCTGGTGGCCGAACCGCCTCAACCTGAAGATCCTCGCGAAGAACCCGGTGGAGGCCAACCCGCTCGGCGAGGACTTCGACTACGCCGAGGCGTTCAAGAGCCTCGACCTCCCCGCGGTCAAGCGGGACATCGAGGAGATCCTCACGACGTCGCAGGACTGGTGGCCCGCGGATTTCGGCCACTACGGCCCGTTCATGATCCGCATGGCGTGGCACAGCGCCGGCACGTACCG
>JAEMRF010000008.1:0-4406 GCA_016463515.1 Solirubrobacteraceae bacterium
GCGTAGATCGTGCCGTCGGCGGTGACGGCGAAGCCGTTGGCAGCGCTGAGATTGCGGGCGATCTGGGTGAGCGCGCCGGTGTCTGGGTTCAGTCGCGAGATGTAGCCGGGACGCAGCACGTCGCCGAGGAACACCCGCGGGTCCGCGCCGCCGCCCACGATCACCGTGCCGTCGGGCTCCAGCTCCAGCGCGCCGCCACCGCTGCGACTTGGCAGCACCGCCACGGTCCTGGCCGCGACGCCGGGGCGGTCGAAGCGCAGGATGCGGCCGCCGAACAGGTCGGTCACGTACAGCCGCCCCTGTCGGTCGACGACGGCCCCCTCGATCGGCGAGTTGATCGTGCCGACGTAGCTCTGGCGCGGCTGGTTGGCCGCACACGACGAGAACGACGTCGCCGCCGCCGGCGTGGCGGCGACCGCGAGCGCGGTGCTGCCAAGGGCGATCGGGCCGAGGGCACGGCGAAGGGTGGAGGCGGGACAGGTCCTCATGCCTGTCCTACGCTACGCCGATGCCCGTTGGATGACCAGTCGGTCAGGCGACCTTTGGCGCCGCGGCACCGATGCGGTCCAGCCAGTCCTGCAGCGGCGCGCCGGTGATGCGCTGGTAGGCGTCGCGGTAGCGGTCGCTGGTGCCTTGAACGATGTCGGCTGGGATCGCCGGCGCCGGGTCTTGCTTGTTCCAGCCGGAGGCGGTCGCCCAGTCGCGCACGTACTGCTTGTCGAACGACGGCTGGCCCTTGCCCGTTGCAAAGCCCTCCACCGGCCAATAGCGGGAGGAGTCGGGGGTGAGGACTTCATCGGCCACGCGCAGGACGCCGGCTGAGTCGACGCCGAACTCGAACTTGGTGTCGGCCAGGATCAGGCCGCGCTCGCGGGCATGCTCAGCGGCGCGCTGGTAGAGCGCGATGGAGAGGTCTTGGACCTTCTGAAGCAGATCGGGGTCGCCGACGATCGCGGCGGCCTGATCGAGGTCGATCGTTTGGTCGTGCTCGCCGATCTCAGCCTTGGTGGATGGCGTGAACAGCGGCTCGGGCAGCTGCTCGGACTCCTTCAGGCCCTCGGGCAGCACGTGGCCGGACACCTTGCCGGTGGCGAGGTAATCCTTCCAGCCGGACCCGGTGATGTAGCCGCGGACGATCGCCTCGAGCGGGACGATCTTGAGCTTGCGCACGACGATCGCGCGACCCTTGACTTCGTCGGGGACGCCCTCGGAATCGCTGATGAAGTGGTTGGGGACGATCCCCTCGGTCAGTCCGAACCAGAACACCGAAAGCCCGGTGAGGACCGAACCCTTGCCGGGGATCGGGGTGGGGTGGATCGCGTCGTAGGTGGAGATGCGGTCGGTCGCGACCAGCAGCAGCTTGTCGTCGCCCAGGTCGTAGAGCTCCCGGACCTTGCCGGAAGCGAGCAGCGGAAGATCGGCGAGGAGCGGCATGAGGGCGATCCTAGACGAGTGATTCCGCAGCGGCGCGGGCGTCCCGCAGAGCGGAATGGCGCGTCCTGCGGACGGAATGAGGGTCCGGCGAGGTCGCCGCCGTGGCCTTCGCAAGACGAAGTTCTCGGTCGACGTCGCAAAGGGTTACGTTTGCCGAACGCGATGCACGCAAGCCCCGTGTGCCCGCGCCGTCACCCCCATGCCGGATCCCCTTCCCGAACCCGCACAGCGGACCCTGTCGACGATGGCCTTTTCGGCCGGGTATCGCCTTGGGCTGATCCTCGATCCCGACGGCACGATCCGTTCGGTGAACGAGGTCTCGGGGATCGGGCACTTCGCCTCCGAGGCGTTGGTCGGCAAGTTCGTGGGCGACGCGGCCGCCGGTGGCGTGCGTGGCGCGCCGCGCCGGCAGGTGTGGCGGGATCGGGTCGCGGCCGCCCACACGAGCCAGGAACCCGCTCGCTACTGGGACCTACGGCCGGACGCGCTCGATGGCAGCGCGGCGGTGATCCTCACCACGGTCACCCCGGTGTTGCTCTCCGACGGCACCCTTCAGGCGATCTTGGTGGCGGTCCAGGACCGCTCCGAGGTGGTCGAATTGGAGCGCACCGCCTTCGAGCAACGTGAGCTCCTGAACTCGGCGCTGCAGGTCACCGGGATGGGCAGCTTCGCCTACTACGTGCGCGAGCAGCGGTTTGAGTGCGACGACCGCTACCGCGAGATCTTCGGTGCGCCCCCGGCTGTGGCGGAGCGAGGTTCCGGGGCGCTGATGGAGCGGATCCATGAAGACGACCGCTCCCGGGTGCTGCAGGAGTTTCAGTCTGCGCTGGTGGGTAGTGAGGGCGTCAGCTACCAGCAGGAGTACCGGATCTGGGCGGAGCGCCCGTCGGGGCCGCAGCTCCGCCGAATTGCCACGGTCGCGCGCGTGGAGGTCGATGCGCAGGGCCCTCGGCGCATCCTCGGCGTGGTCGACGACGTCACCGAGCGGCGCCGCGAGGAGGAGCTGCGCATCCGCATGCAGAAGCGCGAGGCGCTCGGCACCCTCGCCGGAGGCATGGCCCACGACTTCAACAACGTCATCAGCGCGATCCTCAGCAACGCATCGGTGGCGTCTGCAGAGGTGAAGGCCGGAGTCGATCCCTCGACCAGCATCGACGAAATCTCCCGCGGGGCCAAGCGCGCAGGCGACCTCGTGCGTCGCATGCTCGACTTCAGTCGCGACCGCGAGCCCGAGCGACGGGCGTTCTCTCTGGCTGCCGTCGCCAACGACGCCTGCAGCCTCCTGCAGCCGACCCTCCCTCGCGGGTCGTCGCTGACGTTCGACGCTTCAGAGGACCTGCCGGACCTCCTCGGCGATGCCTCCCAGATCCATCAGGTCGTCGTCAACCTCGTCAGCAACGCGGCGCAGGCGTTCAACCACGGCCCCGCGGGCACGATCGGCGTATCGGTCGATGCCCTCGCCATCACGCCGCGCAAAGCTGGAGTCCCGACCGACCTCGGCCCCGGGACCTACGTGCGGCTCCGCGTGACCGACGACGGCCGGGGCATTGCGGAGCACGAACTGCCTCGGATCTTCGATCCGTTCTTCACCACCAAAGTGCGTGGCGAAGGTACCGGGCTCGGGTTGGCTGCCGCGCAGTCGATCGTGCGCAGCCATGGCGGCCAGATCACGGTCGACAGCATCGTGGGCACCGGCACGACGGTGACGGTGCTGCTTCCAACCTCTTCGGAGGTCGAGCAGCCCAAAGACCAGGCGCCGCAGGTGCCTCGCGGCCAGAGTGCCGCGCCCGGACCGACCGCTGCGCCGCGCGTGTTGTTCGTCGACGACGAACCGTCGCTCGCAAGCCTCGCTGCGCGAGCCCTGCCGCACCATGGCCTCGTGGTGACCGCGTTCACGGAGCCCACGCAGGCACTCCAGGCCCTCACCGACGATCCCACCGCCTTCGACGTGCTCGTGACCGACCTGGCGATGCCGGTGCTCACCGGCTTTGAGCTCGTGGTGCGTCTGCGGGCGCTGCGCCCAGATCTTCCCGTCGTGTTGACCTCGGGGTTCCTGACCGACGAGAGCCATGCCGAGGCCGAGCGCTTGGGCATCGACCGCGTCGTGCCCAAACCGTGTCCGGTCGACGCTCTGGCCCGCGCGGTCCTCGCGGTGACGCGCTCAAGCTGACGCCGGGCGCGACGGGCCGTGCGGTCGCCGTAGCGTTGGCCCCACTCCGCTCCCCGACCTCACGAGGCATCGGCACGTCGCCTGCACCAAGAAGAACGGCTCTCCGCGCCAGGGGAAGCGAGGAGAGCCGTCTTGGTGTGCGGCGTCGCCAGGGGAGACGACGTCGCTCGATGTACGTTGCCGCGCGTCTCAGGGGAAAGGCGCTCGGCTTGGCTAGCTATAGGGCCAGTCTCAGGGGAAAGACGTCGGCTCTATATGAACAACATCGACCGCTTGTGATCCCACCTTGATCTGGGTGGACGTTCGGCGGAATCTGAACAAACCCACGCCCCAGGTGCCGGGGCGGATGGGTGCATGGTCGCGAGCCGCCGCTCGCGGCTGCCCCAACAGGGTCAGACGGTCGGCGCGGCGATGGCCGGCGCGATCACGATGCGGTCCCGGCCGGCGCGTTTGGCTTCGTAGACCGCGCGGTCTGCGGCCAGCAACAGCTCGTCGTGGTCGCGGTTGACCGTCTCACGGGTCGCGATGCCGCCGCTGACGGTCATCTGGACACCCTGGATGGAGCGGTCGGCGCGCAGCACGTTGGCGAAGTGCACGGCGCGGGCGTGTGCCTGCTGAGCGGTCGCTCCGGGCATGACCACCGCGAACTCTTCGCCGCCGACCCGCGCAACGAGGTCGGTCGAGCGGCAGGCGGTGAGCAGCAGCTCCGCGAAGCGACACAAGGCTTCATCGCCCACGGCGTGGCCGTAGGTGTCGTTGATCGCCTTGAAGTGGTCGACGTCGAGCATCAGGACCGACAGCG
>JAEMRF010000008.1:4506-27148 GCA_016463515.1 Solirubrobacteraceae bacterium
TAGGTGTCGTTGATCGCCTTGAAGTGGTCGACGTCGAGCATCAGGACCGACAGCGGAGCGTCGGCGGTGGTGGCTGCCTCGAATTGGCGAGCGAAGCTGCGCTCGAGGCTGCGGCGGTTCAGGAGCCCGGTCAGTGGGTCCGTCGATGAGCTGTGGCGCAGCGATCCGATGGTGGTTCCGAGCGTCTCTGCGAGCGCCCGGACGGTGACCACGACCACCGCGCCGACGAGGAAGACGACAACGTAGTCGGCAGCGGCGAGGCCCGGTCCTTCAGCGCCCGCGGCGGCCACGAAGCAGCCCGCGACGCTCAGGCAGGCGTAGAGCAGCAGCTCTGCCCGAGAGAGCAGGTACGCCGCCCCGAGCAGCGGCCAGATGTAGAAGACCGGGACCGTGATCACTCCGTCGAACGAGGTGCCGAGCGCCGTGATCAACGCAATCGACGTGACCACGACCCACCGGGAGAACACCCGGTAGGACGGGAACGTCACGCGTGACACGGCGCCCGCCAGGACTACCAGCGCGATAGCCGAGCCGTGGGCGACGACCGGGCGGGTGGCGCTCACGAGACCAATGAGCAACCCGCCTTCGATCAGGACGGCTCCGACCAACAGCATCCCCATCGCAAGGCGTCGCCACCGGATGATCGAGCCCGTTTCGACGGGCATTGCCGCCGGCAGGGGCGCCGTGCGCGGATGCGCCGCGGAGCCGTAGGTCAGGTTTGAGGGAAGTGAATGCATTCAGGACACCGGCCTGCCCGGTGACTGCCAGGCATGTGCGCTAGGGACAAAAGCGCCGATGCATCGAAGGTAGAGATCGCGGGCAGGAAGGGCAAACGCCCGCCGTCGTACATTCGTCTGTTTTCTGGAGTGTGAACTCCAGTTCAGGCGGCTACTTCTTCGCGGTGACGCGAATGGGGGTGCTTCCACCCCAGCGCACGGAGAAGCCGCGCTTCTTGCCGTGGTGCTGCTGCGGCGGCGTGAGGTTCACGCGGCGCACGATCTGGCGGCCCGGCGCGAGGCTCAGCTTCAGCGGCCCCTTGCGGGCCTTGAAGCGCAGCTTGCCGAGCTTGTCGCCGCGCTTGCGCACGAGCACGCGAATCGGCCCCTCGCAGCGCGTCGTGGTGCTCTGGCACTGAATGCGCACCCGCAGGCCGGTCCGGCGCTTGTTCCACGCGATCGCGACCGCCAGCTTGGCCTGGCCTTCGGCGCCGATCACGGTGGCGGGAGTCTTGGGACCGCCCGAGTTGCCGCCACCGGAGCCACCGCTCGCCGATGGGCGCGTGGAGCTCGCCGTGACCGTGGTGTTGGTCTCGGGCGTCTCGGCGAGTTCAGATTCGTCGGGGCCGGTGGTGAAGCTCGTCGTACGGCTGATCAGCACGCGCTGGCCGCTGGAACTCGTCGTCTCGGCCTCGATACGCAGCCCGTAGACCACGCCCTCCTTCAGCGGCGAGACGGGAATGATGATCGCGCCACCGTCGAGGTAGCGGCCCGAACGCGGGCTCGACGCGTCGACCCACCGGACGGGCGCTTCGCTGCCATCGTCGGTCGCGGTGAGCGTGGCCGACTTGATCGTCACGTTCGGGAAGCGGTACGGGCCGAGTGCGTAGACGTAGATGTGCGGCCCGGTCTTGGTGCCCTGGGGCAGGCCGACCTCTTCGCCCGGCGTGAACGGCGCCTCGCGGGCGACTTCGGCCGGGCGGATGAACTGGCCCGTGCCGGGGGCGGTGATCAGCCTGATGTCGTCGGTCACGCCGCCGGCGCGCTCGCCGAGGGTGACCATGCAGGCGTAGTTGCCGCTGACGCCGATGCCCGTCTGCTGGAGCCAGGGATGCAGCACCTGGAACTCGTGGAACGGTGCGAACTTCCAAGGATTGGACGCGAAACCGGCGCTATTGCGGGCCAGCACGGCGCGTGCGCCCGCGAACTGCCCCTCGGTGGTGAAGCCGGGAGTCGACGGGTCCTGGGTGTGGGTCAGGACGCTGTTCTGGTTCATGTAGAGGGCGTGGCAAGCGCACCCCGTCTCCAGCGACTTGTTGACCGTGACCGAGTCGATGCCGGCCATCTGGCGCTCGTAGTTGACGGCGCTGAGGATCGACCGGCTGTTGGCCTGGGCCGTGGCGACCGGGATGCTCGCGAGGGTTGCGATGCCCGCGAGGGTGGCGGCGGCGCGTACGCGGCTCATGCGATCTGCTCCAAGCGCCCAACGATTTCGGTGGCGTGGCGTGAGTAGTAAGAGATGTCGAAGACCGTGTCGAGATCGAGCCCGGCGCAGCGCTCGTCGGCGGCGGCCAGTTCACGCAGTGGGGTGCGGGTATCCCAGGCGCGCTGTGCGAGTTCCTGCGCGACACGATAGGCGTCATCGCGGACGAGCGGGTGATCTGGGTTGTCGATCAGGGCGAGCAGCAGGCGCTGGCTGAACATCGCGCCATACGTGAGCTCGATGTTCTCGAGCATGCGGTCGGTGTGCACCACCATGCCATCGGCGAGGCGAAGCGCGAGGGACTGGGCGTAGTCGAGGAGGATGGTCGCGTCCGGGAGGATCACGCGCTCAGCACCGGAATGGCTGATGTCGCGTTCGTGCCAGAGTGCGACGTTTTCGACGCCGGCCTGTGCATACCCTCTGAGCACGCGCGCAAGACCGGTGATCCGCTCGCTCGTGATCGGGTTGCGCTTGTGGGGCATGGCCGACGAGCCCTTCTGGCCCTTCTTGAACGGCTCCTCGACCTCGCGTACCTCGGTGCGCTGCAGGTGGCGGAACTCCGTGGCAAAGCGTTCCAAGCCGGCGCCAGCGAGCGAGATCGCTTGGAGGACCTCGGCGTGGCGGTCGCGCGGGACGACCTGCGTGGAGACCTGCTCGGCCTTCAGGCCGAGGCGCGCCAGGACGCGTGCTTCGTAGTCCGGGCTGGTCGCGGAGTAGGTGCCGACGGCGCCGCTGATCGCGCCGACCGCGGCCTGATCGAAGGCGCGCTCGAGGCGCTCCACGTTGCGGTGGGCCTCGAAGGCATAGCCGGCGAGCTTGATGCCGAAGGTCGTTGGCTCGGCGTGCACGCCGTGCGTGCGGCCGGTGCAGAGGGTGGCCACGTGGGTGCGCGCCTGCGCGACGAGTGCGTCGCGGTAGGCCTTGGCGCCCTTGATGATCTCCACGCCCGCGTCGCGGATCTGCAGCGCGAGGGCGGTGTCGAGCACGTCCGACGAGGTCAGGCCGAAGTGGATCCAGCGGCCGGCTTCGCCAACGCCGTCAGACAGGACGTCGATGAACGCCGCCACATCGTGGTCGGTGATCTTCTCTCGCTCCTTGGCGGCCTCCACGGTGAAGGTTGCCTGGCGGATCGCCTCGAGCTCTTGGGGAGTGGGGCCGTCCATCTCCTCACAGGCGGCCACCTCAACGACGCGCCATGCCTCCATCTTGGCCTGGTCCGTCCAGATGGAGCCGAGAGCCGGGCGTGTGTAACGCTCGATCACGCCCGGCATATTGACGAAGAACACTCGCCGATGCGCGGTCGTTTTCGCCCAGAGCGTGTGCTAGCGGGCAGCGAACCAGTCGATCAGCAGGGAGTTTGCGGGCTCCCGTGGCGCGACCTGCGCGAGGGAATCTCGTTGCAGTTCTGCAAACGCTGTCCGGATCGGCGTCACGTGGCGGGGTAAGCGCTTGTCGGCGAACGAATCGGTGGTCCGTCTCACATCAGAGCGGCAGCGAGCGCCGGCTCACCATGGCCCAGGCGGCGAGCGTGGCGGCGTCGGTGATCAGTCCGCTGGCCAGGAGCTCGTCGAACTCCTCGGGCGTGACGGGCCACGGCGTGATGAGGCCCTGCTCTTCAGGCTCCAGGTCGGTCTCGCCGTCTTCCAGATCAGTGGCGAGCCAGATGTCGCAGAACTGGTTGGAGATCCCGGGCGCAAACGCGACCACCCCAAGGTGCTTGAGCGTGCCCGCGGAGAAGCCGAGCTCTTCGCGCAGCTCGGTGCGGGCCACGAGTTCTGGGTCCTCGTCATGCTCGGGCTGCACGTCTGAGCCTTCGGGGCCGCTGATGGTGCCCTGGGGGAACTCGATCGACCAGGCGGCGGTCGGGTAGCGCCATTGGCGGACCATGTGCAGCAGTTCGCCGTCCCACGGCACGACGAGTGCGGCGCGTCGCTTTTCGATGACGGCGTAGCTGCCGACGAGGCCGCCTGGGCGCTCGATCTCGTCTTCGCGCAGCGTGGTCCAGCGGTTCTGGAACGCCACGCGCGTCGACGTGGTCTTGATCGGCGGGTCGTCCGGCATGGTCGGATCATGGCAGCGGCGCCTGCGGCCGCCCTGCACCACCGGTCGTGGCTGCTCCGGTGGGCAGCGCGTGCGCCGAGGGATCAGCTTCCGACCGGGGCGCCGAGTTCGGTGGCCACGCCGCGGGCCCATGCACGGATCTCGTCCCAGTCACGGCGATCTCGGAACTCCTCGGGCATGTTCTTGGCCATCATGCGCTGCATCGAGCCCTGAGCGTCGGTGAGGCTCCCGCCGAACACCACGTGCCCGCGGACGCCGAGCTCGGTGGCCAGGTCCACGATGTGCGCGGGTTCGAGCCAACGCTCGGCGTCCTCGGTCTCTGCCTCCGGATCGCCGACCGGTCCGGTGCTGAAGATCCAGAACGGTATGGCGCGCAAGGTCTCGGCCTGACGGCTCAGCACGTGCTTGGCCTCTCGGCGCCAGCGGCCCATGTACACCGCGCTTCCGATCACCACGGCGTCGGCTTCCAGGTGGCGGACCTCCTTGGCATCGACGACGTCCGCCGTGAGCCCTGCCCCGACGAGTTCCGCGCCGATGGCATCGGCAATCTCGTGGGTGGAGCCATGCTTGGAGGCGTAAACGACGATGACGTGGGTCATGCCTTGATGCTGTCGGCCCAGCAGCGACCGCGCATCGGGTCAGTGGTGCACCCCACGCGCGGGCAACTACGGAGGGCACTCGACCATGCGGCGCCCCCAGACGTCACGCGCCGATCCACCGAGTCGGCGTGGCCAGGCCGCTTACAGCACCGGGTCTTGCGGTCCGCCGGGGTATCGGCGGGCTCGCGAGAGCATCAGCAGGCCGAGCAGCAGGCCGATGGCTCCGACGACCATCAGGATCACGCCGACGATCTGCAGGTCGATTCCGGCGACGTCGGCCGTGACGGCAAACCGCAGGATCGCCCCGAGGGCAATGAGGAACAGCGAACCACCGATGGTCATGCGTTCCAACGTAGGCCGCCCGAGCGCCGCCGCCTTGGGTCGCGGGCGGTCACGCGGGCGGGTGTGAGCGCTAGATGGAGAGGATCCGCAGCGCGAGGTGCGCCGCGTTCTTGGAATTGTCGACGCCGACCGTCGCGACGGGCACCCCTGGAGGCATCTGGGCGATCGACAGCAGGGCGTCGAGGCCCCCAGCCACCGTGAGCCGGCTCGTGAGCGGCACGCCGATGACCGGCAGATCGGTGTGGGCGGCGGCAACGCCGGGGAGGGACGCGGCCAGACCGGCGCCGGCGATGATCACGCGCAGGCCGCGAGCACGTGCACCGCGGCAGTACTCGGCGACTTTTGCCGGTTCGCGGTGCGAGGACATCACGGTCGTCTCGATGGGCACGCCGGCGTCGCGCAGGATCGTCTCCGCCGGAGCGACCGCTTCAAGGTCGGATGCTGAGCCCACGATGATGCCGATGAGCGGGCCGAGTTCAGCTTCGGCGGCTGCGACCACCGCGGTCTCGGACTGCGTGGGCGGCGGGGGATCCGTCGACATGATCATGTGGAGGCCTGGCGGTCGTGGAGGTGCGTTGGAGGGCGCGCGAGGCACACGGGCTGGGACTCGCGGACTACCGGCCGCGTTCGCCTCGCCTGATGGGTGCTGGGCGGGGCACCGTGCGGCGCCCAGACGGCTACTCCGCGGCAGCCGCGGCGATATCGCTGCGGTGCTGCTGGCCGTCGAACGCGATCGCGCTGACGCCAGTGTACGCAGCATCGCGCGCCGCGGAAAGGGTGTTTCCGAGTGCGGTGACGGCCAACACTCGACCGCCGGCGGTGGCAAGCGGTCCCGAGTCGTCGTCCTCTCCGCCCTGCGTTCCCGCGTGAAAGACGATGGTGTCGGCGGCGGCGCCGGCTGTCTCCACTCCCGTGATCTCGTCGCCCTTGCTCGCCGAGGCCGGGTAGCCGCGGCTGGCGAGCACCACGGTCACCGCCGGTCGGGGGTCGACCTCGAGTGCGGCGCCCGCCAGCCCGCCTGGCTTGGACGCGCGCAGCATGAGGTCGGCCAGGTCGCTGGTGAGGCGCGGGAGGACGACCTGGGTCTCCGGGTCACCGAAGCGGGTGTTGTACTCCAGGACCTTCGGACCGGCGGAGGTGAGCATCAGGCCGGCATAGAGCACGCCATGAAACGGCGTGCCGCGGCGCGCGAGCTCGTCGACGATCGGCTGGTGGACCACGGCGGAGAGCTCGGCCAGCCGCTCGGGGTCCACGTCTGGCACGGGGGAGAAGGCGCCCATGCCGCCCGTGTTGGGGCCCTCGTCGCCATCCAGGGCGCGCTTGAAGTCCCGCGCGGGAGCCAGCGCAAGGGCGCGCTCACCGTCGCAAAGCGCCAAGAGGCTCACCTCAGGTCCGTCGAGGAAGTCCTCCACGAACACGCCACCGGGCCCGAACACCTGCTCCTCGAGCATGGCGCTGAGCGCCTCGCGGGCCTCGGCCTCGGACTGCGCGATCACGACGCCCTTGCCCGCGGCCAGGCCGTCGAACTTCACGACGGCGGGGTACCCGGTGATCGCCGCCAGGCCCTCGTCGACGGTGGTGACGACGGCGTGGCCGGCCGTCGGGACGCCGGCGGCGATCATGATCTCCTTGGCGAAAGTCTTGGAGCCCTCGAGGCGCGCGGCAGCAGCGGATGGCCCGAAGGCCGCGATGCCCACCGCCCCGAGTGCGTCGACCAGCCCAGCGACCAGCGGCGCCTCGGGCCCGACGACGACGAGGTCGACCCCTTCGGCCTGGCTGACGGCGACGATCTCGTCGACCTCCATCGATCCGGCGACCTGCCGGGCCAGGCCGCGGATCCCGGGATTGCCGGGCGCGCAGAGCAGCTCGGGCTGCTGCGGGGAGCGCGAGAGGGCGTGGACGATCGCGTGCTCGCGCCCACCGGAACCGACGACCAGGATCTTCACGGGGTGTAGTCAACCAAGCTGGGCCGCCGTATGCTCACCTCTCTAGGGCGTCAAAACGAGAGGGGTCCCTATGCCCCACGATCGACTGTCCACTCCGCGCGCAACTCCGGCTGCCCGCGGCACCACCCACGCGCCGTCCGCGCCGCGTGTCGAACGCCGGCCCGCACACGTGCCGCGCGCCAACTACGGCCCGCCGAGCGGAGCTGCCCATGCCGCCGAGAGCGTCGAACTGCGGTTCGCACCCGACGGCACCGGCGACGGCGTGCTCACCACCCGCGCCTTCGCGGCCGGCGAGACGGTGATGGTCGGCTACCTCACCGGCCCGCTCACGGGCAACGACTCCCACGCCACGCAGGTCGGCCGCGACGAGTGGGCCCGCCACGGCGGCCTCGGCCCGAAGGTCAACCACTCATGCGAGCCCAACTGTGGCGTGCGGCTCAACGCCGGCAAAGCGTTTGACTTCGTGGCCCGCCGCCCGCTCGCCGCGGGCCAGGAGATCACGTTCGACTACGCGATGCGCAACCTCACGGTCGACCACTTCCCGACCGTCTGCCTCTGTGGCGCCGCCGGGTGCCGCGGCTCCGTGACTGGCTGGAAGGATCTTCCGCAGGCGCGCAAGGACGCGTACGGCGAGCTCGTCGCGCCCTACCTACGGGCGATCGACGCGGCGGATCAGGCCTAGAGCGACTTGACGAACTCCTCGACCGGGATGGCCGAGAGCGTCTGGTAGGTGGTGGTGCCGCGGGAGCCGAGCTCCAGCGACACACGGGCGATGGTCTGCGTGTCGGGGGCTTCGACCACGCTCACGAAGTCGAACTCGCCGAGGGTGGCCCATTGCGCGGTCACCTTCGCGCCCAGGCTCTCGATCTCCTGGTTGACCTCGAGGATGCGCTCGGGGTTGTTCTTGATCGTCGCGGTGCCCTGCGGGGTGAGTTTGCAGAGCATGAGGTAGGTCGCCATGGAGAGAGCCTTTTGGTCGTTCGGAGCACCGGTGCGCTTCCGTTGGTTGTATCCGATCGGCGACCCCTTGGCGGTGGCGCACGTGGACACCCGTGCCCTCGACAGCCGGGGGACACCCGGGGTGCTCCGTCCATCCGGCCCGGTAGCGTCGCGCGAGTGGTTGTTCCGATCGTTCACACGCGCCCGCACCGGGCGGCTCTTCTCGCGGTCGCGGCCACGGCGCTGATGGTGGCCGCTCCGGCGTCCGCAGCCACGCTCGGTCTCGACCAGCGCTGCTACGTCTCCGGTGAGCAGGCGTCGGTCTCCGGCAGCGGGTTCACCCCTCGCGCGACCATCACGATGAACCGCGGGACCGACCCGGTCACCGGGGCCATCGCCGACAACAGCGGGGCCGTGCGCGGCACGCTCCTGGTGCCCGAGGTGGCGTTCGGACTCGAGGAGTCGCAGGTCGAGGTCACGGCAACCGACGGCACGAATTCAGCGCGCGCCTTCTTGAACATCGCCAAGGTCGGCGCCACGTTCACGCCCAAGACCGGCGACCTGCGGACGCTCCGCGTCGCCCATGTGATCAGCGGCTTCGGGCTGGCCGAGGCCAAGCCGTCCATCTACCTGCACTACGTCTCGCCGGCGGCGCAGAAGGTCACGAAGCCTGCCTCTACGAAAGTGCCGCGTACTGGCGGTGGGACCACCACCGTCTTGGTCGACGCGCCAGGTATCAAGACGATCCGGCTCGGTCAGCTCCGCGGGCCTTGCGGCGTGCTGCGCACCTCACCGCGTCGCCTGTTCCCCTTCAAGGTCACGCCAGGCAAGTGGCGCCTGCAGTACGACACCCGCCCGCTCTACACGCGCGGCGCGACCAACTCGACGTTCCTCTGGGCCGCCGAGACGGTCATCATCGACAAGTAGCGCGGCACCGGTTGGTCGGCCGGTGACCCAGGCTTGCGTCCGGACGGCCGCAGGGTCCGACGGACCGGCGCTCGTGGCCCGGGTCGCCGGTTGGACTTACCGGCGCTGAGGCGCCACGTAGTACTTCGCCACCAGCGCTGAGCGCGCGGGGATCCGGAACCGGCTGGTCGCGACGCGCGGCTTCTTCGGGTTGGCGAGGCTCGCGAGGTTGATCGCAAGGCGTCCCTCTGGGAGCGTGACGGTGACGGCCTTGCCAGACGGGTTGACGGCGATGAGCCCTTGCGCGAAGCGGCGCAGCACCACGCGCCCGTCATCTTCCCGCGGTCCGAGCGGCGCGCCGAACTCGGCGCCGTAGCCGCGCCAGCCGCGCCCCGGGTACTCGCACATGTCGCCGACGGAATCGCCCGGTGCGAGGGTGAGCAGCGCGGAGGCCAGGTTGAACGCCGCGGTGCGCACATGGGCCCGCCATACGCGGTCGCCTTGGCGCCAGGCCGGCTGGGCGCGCGCGTAGTCACCGTCGCGGCACGACGGCAGCGTGCCGAGTTCACGGGTGGCGTTGCGCGTGAGGTCGTCGCTGCTCGTCTTCTCCCACTGCAGGCGCACCCCGGCGGCATGCATGGCGTCGGCGTAGGCCAGCAGGCGACGGTAGGACCACTGGTCGGTGGCGGAGCCGGCGTAGTTCAGGCCCGGGTCGATCGCGCCGCCCTCGATCACGAGCTGGTCGGCGGCGCGGGCCGCACGCACCAGCGGCGACTCGAAGTTGAGGCCCTGGTCGGTGGCGTAGGGGAAGTCGAGGTCGGTCCAGTGCGCGTTGATCGTGAACGGCACGCCTTGTGGCAGGGCGTAGCGCAGCTCCTGCAGCAGGGCGACGAGCGCATTGCCCCACTCGGCGGCGTCGATGCCCGGGTCCGGTTTGAACCACTGCGCGGGCACGGTGAGGACGTTGTCGACCCACAGGCCGCGGTATCCGCACGCGATGAGGTCGAGCACGCTGCGCCGGTTGCGATCGGAGATACAGCTCGCGCGGCCGTCGCTGCCATACAGCCACCAGCGCCGGGCCTCGGGCTGGCGCACGTCGAGCATGTGCCAGCCGTCCACGAGGACGGGCGTCTTGCCGCGGCGCACCAACCACCGCGACGCGTCGTGCAGCTGTTGGCGGTTGTAGAGGTTCACGCCGGTGGCGTTCACGTAGACCGCGACGTTCGGTCCGCTGGCCCAGCCCGTGGCATGCAGGCTCACCGTCGGATCTGAGTCGTGGGCCACGAGCGGCTGGGCCTTCGCGCTCAGCCACTGCTGGGCGCCGTTGAGCGAGCGGGCCCCGGTCCGTGGCTTGGGCGTGCGGGTGTAGCGATCCAGCGACGGGTCGGCGCGGCGGCTCACCGGCAGCAGCGAGGAGACGGGCGTCTCCTGGGCCGAGGTGTGATCCGGGGCAAGCACAGCTCCGCCCACGAAGACCCCCGCGGCCACGGCGACGGTGCCAGCCACGAGCGCCGTGATCAGCGGACGGGATCGCATGGGCGCGATGCTACTCACCTCCCACCAAGAGCCTCCCCGGTGACGCTCTGAGGGGACCTCTTGAGCATCCCTCAATATGTGTTGCTCATCACACTGGCTTCTGGGAAGCTGAGGCCGTCCCCAAGCGCCCACCGGGCCCTGTCCACGGATTCCGGGGCGTGTTGTCCCCACGCCCCGGAGTTACCCCACATTCTTCTCGCCGTTCGCGCGCGGGCCGCGTACCCTCGCCGTCCCAGCGGTGCGTGCGCTCCGAGCGACGGGTCCTCCAGGATCGGTCGCTCACCGCGAACGGCGGGAAGCTCGCTTCTTGCACCTGGCAAGCGCGCCGGAGCCGCGGGTCTCGTCTCGAGCAGGAGACGGGACCCGTGGGCGCGCTCCTTGCCCGCCCGGCTCGCCCGCACCCCGGTTCAGGGTTCGGTTCAGGGTCTGCGCGCTTGTGAAGCAGGCCCACGGCGCGCCAGGGTACGCGGCCGTGCGTCCCGCACTGTCAAGAGAAAGCGCTTCCCTGCTCATGCACCGCTCCATCCCTGCCGTCGGCCTCGCCGCCGGACTCCTCGCCCTTGCCGTGGGCGCGCCGCCTGCTGCGTTTGCCGTCGGCGGTGGCACCGACCCGGTCGTCGCGCCGCCCGTCTACCCCACCACCACCACGCCCGTGGCGGGCTGGAAGCTGATCGGCAACCTGCGCCGTCCGCCGGCCTACAACGACACCTATGGCGTGAGTGCCGTCTTGATTGCGCCGCGCCTGGTGCTCGCCAGCGCGCACGCGGCAGGCGAGAAGGGCGGCTCCTTCACCCTGCCGACCGGTGAATCCGCGAAGTTCGTGGCCAACGGCGTGCGCCCGCGTCAGCCGCGCGTGGGGCAGAACGACTTCACCGCTGACGGCAACGCCGACATCTCGCTGCAGTTGCTCGATCGCGCGCTCCCGATGCCCGCCGGCGGCTTTCCGCTGCTGCTGAAGGACCGCCTCACCCTCGGTCTGGATCGCTCGCTCCCAGGCTTCGTGCTGTGGGGCGGCCGCGGCGGCACCGTCGGTGGCAAGTCGCTCGTTGGGTGGTCACGCCCAGGCGGCACGCTGCTGGCCGGGTACCCGCGGCTCTCGGTGATCGACGGCGACTCCGGATCGACGGGGTTGCTCTACCGCTCGGCTACCGCGCAGCCGATGATGGCGGGCGTCAACACGACCGCTTCGATCGGCATCTTGGGCCAGGGCGACGTGAACTTCGGCCAGGTGCCCAACGGTGTGACGTTCAACGATCCGTTGGTGGTCTCCGGCTGGACGAGCGCCACGCGCTACCCGACGGTCGGTGACTGGCTCTCGGCGCAGCTGAAGTCGCTCGCCTCTGCCAATCGCGGCCTGGTGCTCCCGACGTTCACCACGCTGGCCCAGGCAGGCATCAACGTTGCCGCGCTGGCGCCCGCAGCGCCCGAGTACTTCCGGTCGGGGTCGCCGACGGCCACGTCGGTGCAGCTCGCGTGGGATCACTCGGCTGAAACGCGCATCCCGCGCACGGGTTACCGGATCTACGACTCCGCACAGCTCGCCGCGCCGCGCGTGACGACCGGCACCGCCCTCACGGTGACCGGCCTGACCGCTGGAAAGGAGCACCGCTTCACGATCCGCGCCTACAACGCAAACGGCGAGTCCGCCGACCTGCGCAACTACGTCGGGGAAGACCCGGCCACGGTGACGTTCGCCCGGCCGGTGACCGGGCTGTCGGTCACGACCCGGGCCGCTGACGGCTCCACCACTGGCGAGTTTGGCGGCGGCGAGCCCGGCGCTGACTACTGCGCGACGGCAACCTGGGCCCCGTCGGTGGCGGACCCAGGCACCACGATCGACGCCTACGAGGTCATGCTGGGCGCGGAGTTCGCGGGCGAGGTGCCTGCCTCGGCCGCCTCCGGTGGCCAGCTGAGCATCCAGCGTTGCGGGCTCTCGCCATCGCAGCTGCAGACGTTCACCGTCATGCCGCTCGTGGCCGGCGCCGCGGGTGCACCTGCCGCCGCCTCAGCGACGACGCCAGCCGGGCCCGCACCAGGGACTCGCTAGCCCGAATACGCGGTGAACGTCGAAATCATGTCGCTAGAGCGACGGTACTTCGACGTTCACCCGCGCTCAGCCCCGCTGCGTCAGCGCACGCGGCGGACGAGCCGTCGCACGCCCGCGCCCTCAACGACGAGGGTGAGCGATTTCGCGCGCAACCGTTTGGGGAGCGTGATGCGAGCCGTGAGACTGCACGTTCCGTCGACCGCTCGATCGACGCTCAAGGTCCGCTGCATTCGCGCGCTGGGTCGGGTCGTGCGGCGGATCGTGAGCTTGACGGACTGCGGGCACTGCCCCGCGGACGTTGCCCGCAGCGAGAGATCGCTGAGGAAGAGGTGTCGTTGGGTCCTGCGCGCCGGGGGCACAGGGTCGACCTGCGGCGTGATCGTGCTGGTTGGACGAACCGGCGCGACGGTGCCCGGCGGCGTTGGCGTAGCTGGCGGTGACGCCACTAGCCACGGCAGGATCCCGGCGCCGTTGCCGACCTGCCCGCGCGAGTCGTCTCCCCAGCAGGCCACCCTGCCGTCGATCAGCAGCGCACAGGTGTGCTGCAGGCCGGTGGTGATCGAGGTGGCGGGCGCTGGCAGAGGCGGCATTGCACTTGGCCCGGCGACAACTCCCGGGAGTGGCGTCGGGCCGGGGCCCGGACCGGCGCGGCCGTCGTCGGTTCGGCCGGCGCACCAAACGCCGCCGCTCGTGTCGACCAGGCAACTGTGCTCGAGGTTGATGCTGATCTCCTTCACGGCAGCGGGCCCGGCGATCGGGATCAGCGGGCCCTCGTAGGCCGCGGGGCGGCCGAGTTCGGCATACGCGTTGTCGCCGAAGCACCACGCCTTGCCTGTCACGTCCACGGCGCAGGTGGAGGCGGTGGTCGCGCTGACCTGGCGGAAGGGGCCAGTGAGGCGGCCGACGGTCTGTGGGGGCTTGTTGCGCGTGCCGAACTCATGACCCCAGCACACAAGTTCTTGCGTGCGGCGGATGGCGCAGACGTGCTGATGGCCGGTCGACACCGTGACCGCGTCGGACAGGCCAAGCACAGGTCGCGCCGTGGAGGCGGAGTATCCGTAGCCGCCGTTGCCGTCGTTGAGCGCGCCGAAACGGCCGTCGCCCCAGCACCACACGCTCCCATCGGTCCTCAGTGCGCACACGACGCCACCTGCTCCGACGGACACATCGCTAGCGCCGGTCAGTCCGACGGCCTGGACCGGTGTGGGCGACGTGTCGTAGATGGTGTTGCCCCGCCCGAGGGGTCCTTGCCCCCAGCACCACACCGTGCCGTCGGTCTTCACCGCGCACGTCGTGTTCGCGTTGGTCGATACCCGCACCACGTCGGTGAGACCCGGCACCACTTGCGGGGCCGTCGCCTGATTGGCAGCGTCGCCCCAACAGGCGACCGTCCCGTTCTGCAGGACGGCACACGTCGATCGGCCGCCCGCCGCAACCTGGGTCACGCCGCTGAGTCCTTCGACGAGCACCGCAACGTTGGTGCTGGTGGGGTCGGCCGTGGCGCTCGTGGCCGGGACGAGACCAGTGAGCGCGACCAGCAGGCTGGCGAGCGCGATCCGGGACAAGACGATACGCAGCGCGTGGGTCACGCTGCGCATCCTGTCAGTCGACCTGCTGGCCCGCAATCACGCCGCCGCCAGCGGTGAACGTCGAAATCATGTCGCCAGAGCGACGGTACTTCGACGTTCACCCGCGTTCAGGCCCGCGCCACCGCTTCGACGTTCACCCGCGTTCAGGCCCTCGCTACCGCTTCGCGGTCGCCCGCGGTGAGCACGAGCTCGCCCTCGCGCTCGACGACTTCCACGTCGTCGCCGTCGCGGAAGGTGCCGTCCAGCAGGCCGAGGGCCAGCGGGTTGGCGAGCTTCTGCTGGATCACGCGCTTGAGCGGACGCGCGCCGTAGGCGGGGTCGTAGCCCAGGTCGCCGAGCAGGGTCTTGGCCTCCTCGGTGAGGGTCACGGTCACGCCGCGCTCCTTGGTGGCGCGCTCGATCAGGCGCTGGGTCTGGATGTCGACGATGCCGCTGATCTGGTCGCGGGCGAGCGGGTGGAACTCCACGATCTCGTCGATGCGGTTGATGAACTCCGGGCGGAAGTGCGCCTCGGCGCCCAGCCGGCCGCCGGGGATGTTCGAGGTCATGATCAGCACGACGTTGCGGAAGTCGACCGTGCGGCCTTGGCCGTCGGTCAGGCGACCGTCGTCCATCAGCTGCAGCAGGATGTTGAACACATCCGGGTGGGCCTTCTCGGTCTCATCGAGCAGGACCACCGAGTACGGACGACGCCGCACGGCTTCGGTCAGCTGACCGCCCTGGTCGTAGCCGACGTAACCGGGAGGCGCGCCGACGAGCCTGGAGACGGCGTGCTTCTCCATGTACTCAGACATGTCGATCCGGATCATCGCGTCCTGCGTGTCGAACATGAACTCCGCGAGGGCGCGGGCCAGCTCGGTCTTGCCGACGCCGGTCGGGCCGAGGAACAGGAAGTTGCCGATCGGGCGATCAGGGTCCTGCAGTCCGGCGCGGCTGCGGCGCAGCGCATCGGAGACGGCGCGCACGGCCTGGTCCTGGCCGATCACGCGGTCGTGGAGGCGGTCCTCCATGTGGACGAGCTTCTCGACCTCGCCCTCCAGCAGGCGGCTCACGGGGATGCCGGTCCAGCGGGCGACGATCTCGCCGATGTCCTCGGCGTCGACCTCCTCCTTGAGGTAGCCGCCGCCCTGGTCGGCGACGCGCGCCTCGGCGACGGCGAGCTGCTTCTCGAGTTCGGGGATCAGCCCGTACCGCAGCTCGCCGGCCCGCTGCAGATCGGAGTTGCGCTGTGCCTGCTCGAGCTCGCGGTGCAGGTTCTCGAGCTGCTCCTTGACCTCTGAGACGTCCATGAGCAGGTCCTTCTCGGCCTGCCACGTGGCCTTCATCCCAGAGAGGTGCTCGCGCTCCTCAGCCAGCTCCGCGTCGAGGGCCTCCAGCCGCTCGATCGAGGCCTCGTCGGTCTCCTGCACGAGCGAGGCGCGCTCGATCTCGAGCTGCATCACGCGGCGCTCGACCTCGTCGATCTCCTCTGGCATCGAGTCGATCTCGATGCGCAGCTTGGAGCCGGCTTCGTCGATCAGGTCGATGGCTTTGTCGGGCAGGAAGCGGTCGGCGATGTAGCGGTGGCTGAGCGTGGCCGCCGCAATCAGCGCGGCGTCTTGGATGCGCACGCCATGGTGGACCTCGTAGCGTTCTTTCAGTCCGCGCAGGATGGCGATCGTGTCTTCGACGGACGGCTCCCCGACCTGCACCGGCTGGAAGCGGCGCTCCAGCGCCGGGTCCTTCTCGATGTGCTGGCGGTACTCGTCGAGCGTGGTCGCGCCGACGGCCCGCAGCTCGCCGCGGGCGAGCATCGGCTTGAGCAGGTTGGCGGCGTCGACGGCGCCCTCGGCAGCGCCCGCCCCGACGATCGTGTGGAGCTCGTCGATGAACATCACGATCTGCCCGGCGGCCTCCTTGACCTCGTTGAGCACGCCCTTCAGTCGCTCTTCGAACTCGCCGCGGTACTTGGCGCCGGCGAGCATGCCGCCGATATCGACCGACACGACCCGCCGGCCCTTGAGGGACTCGGGCACGTCGCCGGAGACGATCCGCTGGGCCAGGCCCTCGACGATCGCGGTCTTGCCGACGCCCGGCTCGCCGATGAGCACGGGGTTGTTCTTCGTGCGGCGGCTGAGCACCTGGATCACGCGGCGGATCTCGTCGTCGCGGCCGATCACCGGATCCAGCTCGCCGGCTTCGGCGCGGGCGGTGAGGTCGACGCCGAAGCGCTCCAGCGCCTCGAGCTTCTCCTCGGGGGCCTGGTCGGTCACGGGCTTGCCGCCGCGCACCTCCTGGATGGCCTGCCGCAGTGTGTCGGGCGTGGCCCCGGCTGCGCCCAGCAGCTTGCTGGCTTTGTCCTTGCGGCTGGCCAGCGCGACGAGCAGATGCTCGGTGGAGACGTACTGGTCGCCGAGTTCGCGAGCGAGCTTGTCGGCACTGCGGAGCGTTTCCAGCAGGTCGCGGCTCGTGCTCGGCTCGGTCGGATCCGAGAGCGTGGGGAGCGCGTCGATGGCGCCGGCGGTCTGCACGCGCAGTGCCTCGGGGGCGGCGTCGACCTTGCGCAGGACGCCGTCGACGAGCGGATGGTCCTGCTCGAGCAGGGCGGCGAGGAGGTGCTCGGGGAACACCTCGGCGTTCTTGTGATCGCTTGCAAGGCTTGCCGCTCGGGCAAGCGCTTCCTGCGACTTGAGGGTAAAGCGGTCGGCCTGCATGGATCTCAGTGTAGCCGACTCAGATAATCAGAACCAGTAGTTCCCCGCAAAGCCGGGGCGAACCATTCCCGAACGCGATTCTGAAAGCGGTCTGGGCGGGGTCTAGAACTGTTCGGGTCCCCTGCTGCCCCTGCGGAAGTTCGCTGTTCATGTCGCTCTCATCGCGCCGCTGGCGCCACGTTCTCCTGGTCGTGTTGGCTGCGGGAATCGCCCCTGTCGGGCCGACCGCAGCCCAAGCCGCGCTGCCCCAGCTGACCGGCAAGATCCTCGGGCCGGCAAAGGCAGCCAGCTACTTCCCGGGCGCCGCAACTCCGCTCGGCGACGTCAACGGCGACGGACTCAGCGACGTGCTCGTGGAGCATTCCTTCGACACGGTGGTCCTGCTGGGAACGCGCGGCACCGGTCTACCCGCAAGCCTCACCTCCGGCAATCGGTTCGCCATTTCCTACGGCAGCCTGAGTGCCCAAGGGCGCCCCGGGCCGGCCGGCGACGTCGACGGCGATGGGTTCGACGACATCTTGGTGCCATCGGTCGATCGCGCATATGTGGTCCACGGCGGGGCGACCACCACGTCGGTCGACCTCACGGTGCCAAACCCGCGGGTGACCGTCGTAGAGCACGGCTCGGTGCCGGGCGTGATCGGCGCGAGCCCCGCTGGTGACTTCGACGGAGATGGTTTCGACGACCTCTCGATGCGCGTGGGGACGGGCGCCGCGATCATCCGCGGCGGGCCACGCGTGAACTCGCTTTCGGCGCTCGACGCCGGACCCCGACGGATTCTGATCACCGGCCTGCGCAAGTGCGGGTTCCGACTGGGTCTCATCTGGGAATGCGCCACGTCGCTCCAGGCACCCGTCCCCGTGGGCGACCTCAACGGCGACGGCAAGGACGACCTCCTCTTCCCCGATCGCCGCTTCGTGTCGCTCGGACGCGCCGGCACGGCGACGATCAACGGCGCGGCGCCAGATGGTCGGTCCTTCGCAACGGCCGGTTTGATCGGTGGCGCCGTTGCTGCGCGGCCGGGCGAGCTGCGCGACTTCACCGGCGACGGCATCGATGACTTCGTCGCCTACCCACCGATCACGACCGGCGTGTCGTGGGTGATCCCGGGCCGCACCGGCACGTCCGGCACGCTCGACACCGCGGGCGCGTCGTCGATCAGGATCGCGCCGGCTTCCTCCGCAGAAGCCGACGCGGTGTGGGTCACGCCAGCAGGCGACCTCGACGGTGATGCACGCGCCGACCTGGTGGTCACGCAGGCCGAGCAGGTGGCCGTGCTGACCGGCCGTCCTGGTCCGGCGGCGTTCACCGGTCTCGCGGCGCTGCCGAAGCTCACGCTGCCGCTGGGTGACCTGCGCGATGAGCCATCCGCGCGGAGCCCCACCGCCGCGGGTGCCGGCGACCTCGACGGCGACGGCAAAGACGACCTCTTGGTGGCCTCTAGCGGCTCCGACGACGAGAACCTCTACAACCGCGGCGCACTGTTCGTGCTCACGCACGGCGCTGACCGGGTGCCGCCGGCGCTCTACCCGCGCGGCTCGGCCGTTCCCGAGCAAGGGTCCAACGTGGTGCCCGCCGTGTTTGCGCCGGCCCCGGCCGGCCCTGGGGCGTCGATCCGCATCCACCTCCTGGAGCCGGCCACCGTCAACATGCGCGTGCGCCGCGCAGGCGGCGGTGGCGTCCTGTCGACCGAGTCCCTCACTGGACTCCCTGCGGGTGTCACCTCGCTGCCATGGGATGGCGTCTCCCGTGGTGTCGGCGGCGCTCCGGGTCGCTACGAGCTCGTGTTGGTCGCCGTCGATTCGGCAGGCAACCGCAGCGCGCCGCAGATCATTGCGTTTCAGATCAGCGGATCGACCACCGAGACGCCGCCCAAGCTGCGGATCACCCGCCGCGAGGTGATTCCCGCCGACACGACCGTGCAGCCGCCGGCTCCGGGGCAGTCGAACTACGGCGGCCTCACGTCCCGGCGAGTGGACGGCGCCTGCCCGGACAGCGTGACCGTTTACGGCCTGACCGAGACGCCGAGCGAGGTGCCCGTCAACGACCCGCGTGCCGGAGATCCCTGCGCCCTCTTCTACCTGCCGCCGTCCCCGGCCGACTACGACGGGTTCCCGCCGGTTCCCAGCGACCCGGCCGAATACCCCTGGCGCACGACGATCTCGATCAACGGCGCCGCCCCGGTGCTGGTCGCGCCACCGAAGGCCTCCGACGAGCCGTACGTCACGATTCCCGCCTTCGCGCTGAAGAACGGCGTGAACACGATCGACATCGTCGACACCTGGGACGACGCGGCGTTCAACGTCCCCGCGGTCGACGTCACGAGCACCCTTGCGTGGTCGCTTCCTGGGCCCAGCGGCAGCGTCACCAACGCTGCGTCCGGCGACCCCGCGAGCGCGACCGGCCTTGAGCTCACTCCTGCAGCCCCGAACCGGCTTGGCGTGGCGGTGGCTTGCCCCACGGCGTTCGGTCTGGGCCGCTTCGTCGTGGAGTTCGATGCCGAGATCAGTGGCGGGAGTGGCGCCGGTCACGGCCTCACCATGGCCGTGTTCGATCGCCGACCCGCCACGGTCCTGGCCTCCGGCGCCAACGTCGGGCTCGGATGGGTGGGCTACGAGGGAACGGCCTTTGCGCTGGTCACCGCCAAGGAGCGCTACAACCCGGCGCAGAACTTCGTCGGGATGGCGGCCGGCAATCCCTGGAAGTCCGGCTACCCGACGTGGCTGGCGATCGCGACCCCGAGTCGCTCGCTGGCGGGCGCCACGACCCGCGTACGCGTCCAAATCGCCGGAGGCACGTCGGAGCTGTCGATCGACGGCACCGTGCTGCTGCGCCGCGCCGTGACCGTTCCAGCGGGCGCCTGCCTCGGATTCACCGCCGCGACTGGCACCCGGACGCAGCGCCACCTCATCAAGAACCTCCGCGTGAGCACCATCTGAACCACGGCATCGGCAGTGGCCCCGCGGCGGCCAGAAGCCGTGGCCCTGGAAGCGCGCGTCGGTGGCGGTCCGTGGTCTGGGCGTGCTCGCACCCTGAACGATCGCTTGCCTGGACGGGATTACCCTTGAATCCGGGAAAATCAGGGGTACGCTCGGCACACCTCGCTTGAGGACGGCATGTGGTGGACGCAGGGGGCGTCCACCCTCGACCGTCCAACACCGTGCCCGCCCGCATCCCATCTGACCCGCCATGCGCATGAGGCGACCGCGCCTGCGATCGCCCTCGCCAGCGATGGCGGTCTCGGTGCTCGCGCTCTTCCTGGCGCTGACGGGGAGCGTGGTCGCCGCGACGAAGCTCGCGAGGAACAGCGTCGGCAGCAGCGAGATCAAGAACAAGTCGATCAAGGGTGGCGACATCGCCAACGACGCCGTGAGCGGCGTCCAGCTCGATGAGGAGTCACTCGGTGTGGTGCCTCGCGCGGCGACTGCCGGGACGGCCACCGCTGCTACTGCCGCGAAGACGGCCGACCGCGCCGGCTCCGCTGCCACGGCCGACCGCGCTGGTTCGGCGGCGACGGCTGATCGCGCCGGGTCGGCAGCCACGGCCGACCGAGCAACCTCTGCTGGCGACGCCGACCGTCTCGGCGGCAAGAGCGCGAGCGACTTTGCGCGATCGGGTGACGTGTTCACCGTGTCCGCCAAGCTCGAGCCCTCAGACCCGCCGAAGGTGCTCGTCGAGCGTGACGGCGTGCGGCTGGTGGCGCGTTGCCTCGGGGGCGTCGCCACGACCTCGGGTGGGGTCGCCAACGTCTTCACCATCCAGGCGGAGTCCGACGCCGACGGCGCCACCTTGCTGTCGCCGAGAAACAAGATCGACGGCAGCAGCGGGGTGTGGCTCGGCCCGGCGACCGCGGACTCGGCGCGCCTTGCAGTGCAGGAGGCCGCCAACGTGGGCGCACGGGTGGTCCGGTTCCCCGACGGTGGCGACGCGAGAGACTCCGTCAAGGGGATCACGCTCTCCAGCGTCGGCGGCACGACGATCTTCGTGGGCACCGGCGCGGGCATCCGCGTGAGTTTTGGCCTGCTGGGCGCAACGTGCGCCGTCGTGGCGCCGGTCTTGGTCGCCGCGCCCTAGCGCCCGCCGCCGCACGCCTTCACTGCGTGCCCCGGACCCCATCGGCGCCGTTCCCGAACGCCGTTCTGAAATGCCTCGGCACCGGCGGGAGGCTGTCTGGCGTCCCGCTCGACCGCTCTCAGGTCCCCGATGCCCTCACGATCCGTCCGTCCCAACCGTGCACCGTCCCCGCGCGGGATGCGCGCCCCGCTGCTACTTGCCGGCGGGCGCTCCAGATGACGGACCGGGTCGTGGGGGCAGCAGCGGTGCTGCCGGGGCTACCAGGCGGCGCCAACGTGGGTCTCGGACGGGCTGGCCTGGTCCTGCCGTCGGCCTGGTGACGGTGCAGAAGAACTTCGAGCCTTCGCGCGTCGTTGCATCGACGCTACGCGGCTCTGCGGTCAGGCCGAATCGGCGAGGGAATCGCCCCGACTGGTCCAGCGTTCGGTGAGCTGCTTGCGCGAGCTGACCCCGAGCTTCACGTAGACCGATGAGAGGTGCGTCTCCACCGTCTTCAGGCTGAGGAAGAGCGCCTCGGCGATCTCGCGATTCGTGCGTCCCGCGGCCGCGAGCTCGGCGATCTCCTGTTGGCGGGCGGTGAGCGGCTCCGATGGCTGGTGGTCAGCGTTGGCGGGTCCCGCGCCGCGTCCGCTGCGGGTCACCCGACGGCCCGCTTGCCGCAGCAGGCGTGTGGCCTCGGCCTGAAGTCGGTCGGCGCCGCCGGTCGCAAACGTCGCTTCACAGGAGCGCAGGGCCACGGCGGCCGCATCGCGATCACCGCAGGCGGTCAGCGCCTGCCCGCGCAGCATGTCGAACCGCGCGGCAGCCAGGTCCTGCCCTGCCTGCCTGGCATGCTCGGAGGCCGAGGCTGCCAGCTGCACGGCGCTGGCGGGGTCGCCTTCGGCCAGTGCGCACTGCGCTGCCGCGCCGTCGGCGTGGGCGGCGCTCGCAGGCAGTTTGGTCTGGTTGGCTGCGGCACGCGCGCGGTCGGCCGCTTCGCGGGCGGCTGCGAGCTCGCCTCGGTGCAAGTGGGCCGACGCGATCATGGCGTGGGACTCGGCGCGCCGCGCCGCGAACTGCAGCGGAAGGTGGGCGCCGCCGTGGGTCTGCGCAATCACCTCGAGGGCGCGGCCCGGAAGGTCGGCGGCGAGCAATGCCCGTGCCCACGCCAGGCCAGCGAGGGCCGAGGATCCGAGGCCGTGTTTGGATTCTTCGACGGCCCGCTCGGCGGCGTCCTGCGCGGGCTGCAGCGCGCTCGTGGGTTCGAGGGCGAGCGACCGCACGAGCAGTGACCAATAGCGGGTGGCGTCGTTGTCGAGCAGGGAGGCTGCTTCCACGGCAGAGTTGGCGACGTCGCCCGCCGTGCGGACGCGGCCAGCAGCGAGCTCGGCCATCGCCTGCGCCGCCAGAAACTGGACCACGAGCAGTGGCCAGGAGCTACCCCGAGTGATCACCAGTCCGCGGGCGGCGAGCTCGGCGCTCTCCTGCGGCCGGTCCAATAGCCAGGTGGTGCGCACCAGGGCCGCGACCGACACCGGGAAGGTCGCGAGTTCGCCGTCGGTGAGGGCGGCGAATTGCTCGGCGGTCTCGGCGCGCCGCTGTTCGGCGGCACCCAGGTCGCCGACGAGGACGTCGATCCACGACGCCGTGGCGGTTGCGGCGGCAATGGCAGTCGAGGCGCCGAGCTCGCCCGCCACCAGCAGGGCCTGCGCGGCGAACTGCGCGGCGGAGT
>JAEMRF010000008.1:27248-28609 GCA_016463515.1 Solirubrobacteraceae bacterium
GCGCCGAGCTCGCCCGCCACCAGCAGGGCCTGCGCGGCGAACTGCGCGGCGGAGTCGGTGCGGCCGGTGGCGCCGTCGATCATCGCCAGCGCCTGCACCAACGAGAGGCGCTCGAGGGACGCCCCGGCAGGCAGCGTGCTGTCGAGCTCCAGCAGGCGAGCGCGGGCTTGCGCGACCTGCCCGATGTTGGCCTCGATCGACGCGTGCCCGAGTTCAAACCACGGCCGCAGCGGGTGGTCCGGTGGGAAGGCGACGACGGCCTCACGCGTCATCTCCAGCGCCTGCTCGCCCTGACCTGAGACCGTGAGCGCGAGCCCGAGTGCGTAGAGCAGCGCGGTGTGCTGCGGCTCGGGGCGTTGGTCGATCGGCACGCGCCGCCAGGCAGCGCCGAGCCAATGCGCGGCGCTGGCAGGCGCGCGCCCAGCGATCTGCTGGCCGGCGCGCGTGAGGACGGCGATGGCCTCGGCGTCGTCGAACGCGGCGGACTGGTCGATGTGGTGGGCTCGCTCGAGATCGCTGGCGCCTCGGGCTGTCAGCGCAGCGGCCGTGCGGGCGTGGGCACGCAGCCGCGAGCCAGCGCCGATCGCGAGGTACACGCCGCTGCGCACCAGCGGATGGCGGAAGGCAAACACGCGCGGCACCGCAGCCGGGCGCACGAGGTCGGCGGCAGCGAGTTCGTCGAGGGCATCCTCCGCGGAGCCCGCCAACACGACGTCGCTGGCGACCTCGGCGGCCAGGTCCAGATCGAACGGGTCGCCGACGACCGCGGCGGCTTCCAGGAGTGCGCGCGCCGGGGCGGAAAGCGGCGCGAGTTCGGACTCCAGCAGCGCACCTGCGGCCGCCAGGTTTGGCGAACCCTGTGGATCGACGGCCCGGCGTCCGGCACCGAGGCGCGCCATCTGGTGCAGGTAGAACGGGTTGCCGCCACACGCGGCGTGCAGCCGGGTGACCTCGTCGCGGGGCCGGCGGCCAGCGAGAATGCTGGCGGCGTCGTCGACGCCCAATGGCTGGACGGCGACCCGCTGGATCTCGCCGGTCGCAACTCCGCGCGCGATACCCGCTGAAACTGCTGAGTCGCGCTGACGAGGCCGGTAGGCGACGACCACCAACACTCGCCCGCGGGGCGGGCGGTGCATGAAGGCCTCCACGAGTTCGACCGTGGCGCGGTCGGCCCAGTGCAGATCGTCGACCACGAACACCACCGGACGCTCGCGCGACTGGGCGGAGAGCAGTGAGCGCACGGCTTCCAGCGCGGCATGGCGCTGCACCGGCTCTGCGCTGTCGAGCCCGTGTGGGTAGCCGTGGAGCGCTTCCAGCACGGGGCCAAACGGCACGTCCCGCTCGAACTCCGCGGTGCGGCC
>JAEMRF010000581.1 GCA_016463515.1 Solirubrobacteraceae bacterium
CTCGACCCGGTCGCCGGCGACGAACTGCTCGGCTTGTTGCGGCGGCTCAACGAAGAGTGGGGCGTGACGGTGATCCTGGCCGAGCATCGCTTGGAGCGCTGCCTCGGAGCCGCCGACCGCGTCGTGGCGCTCGAGCGCGGCCGGATCACGTTCTCAGGTCCACCGGCCGAGTTCTGCGGGTGGGCTGCGGCGCAGGATCCAGCGGTCGCCACCTCCGCCACGCGCGTGTTGCATGAGGTTGCCCCGGAGCTGGCCGGCGCCGCGATCACCGTCAAGCAAGCACGCGCCGCCCTCGAGCAACGTGGGCTACTGCGCGATGCATCGCCCGGCTCCGCGACGCTCTCCCGCGCCGCGCTGCCTGCCGCCTCCGACGCTGGCCTGCCGCGGCCTTTGGAGACGCCCGGCGCGCCCGCCCGACGGCGCCTGGCCCGGCGCGCCACCAGGGGCGTGCCGCCCGCGGGAACCGCAGTGCGCGCCACTGGGGTGTGGCGTGAACTCGGTTCGGGCCAGACGCTGCTGCGCGGAATCGATCTGTCGCTTGCGCCCGGTGAGGCCGTCGCGCTGATGGGACGCAACGGCGCGGGCAAGACCACGTTGCTGCGGCTCCTGGCTGGGCTGGATCGTCCCGACCGTGGGCGCGTTGAGGCCGCGGGCCGCGTGGCGCTGCTGCTGCAGCGCAGCTCCGACCATCTGCTGCATGAACGCGTCGGCGACGAGTTGCCAGACGGCGTGACGGCGGCGTCGATCGGCCTCGGCGATGACCCAGCGATCCTGGATCGCCACCCGCGCGACCTCTCAGGAGGGCAGGGTCAGCTGCTTGCGGCCGCCGTGGTGGCCGGGGCGAGCGCGCCCGCGGTGCTCTGCCTTGACGAGCCCACCCGAGGCCTGGACCGGCTCCACCGAGCGGAGCTCGCCGCCGAGCTGCAGCGACGTCGCGCCGAGGGCACCGCCACGCTCGTGGCCACGCACGATCCGGAGTTTGCTGCGACCGTCGCCGACCGCGTGATCCTGCTCGGGCAGGGCGCCGTCCTGGCTGACGGCCCGGCGGCCGAGATTCTCGAAGGCGGCTGGTACTTTGCGACCGAGCTCGCGCGGATCCTGCAGACGCCGGGCGTCGTGACCCCGTCGCAGGCCAGCGCGCTGCTCGCCCGCCGTGCCCAGCTGCTCGATGCGGCCCAGAATCCGCAGGAGCCGCAGTCATGAGCTGGGGTCTTGCAGCCGCGACCCTCGCCACGCTGACGGTGCTCTCGGGCGTGGTGTGGTTTGAGCGCACGCGTCCCGATCCGCGCACGATCGCGTTGATCGCGGCCATGGCGGCGCTGGCGGTCGCAGGACGGATCGCGTTTGCTCCGGTCGCGGGCGTGAAGCCCACGACCGACATCGTGCTGCTCGCTGGCTTTGCGTTCGGGGCGACCCCCGGGTTCATCGTCGGCTGCAGCACTGCGCTGATCTCAAACGTGGTGTTTGGTCAGGGCCTGCACACGCCCTGGCAGATGCTGGCGTGGGGGGGCGTCGGCATCTTCGGCGCCCTCATCGCGCGTGCGCTGGGCGGCCGGCCGCCCAACGCCGCCTCCCTCGCTCTGCTCTGCGCGATCGCTGCGCTGGCGTTCACGCTCTTCATGGACGTGTCGGTCTGGGTGCAGACCGCACCGAGCCACAGCCTGGAGGAATACCTCGCCATCCTCGCAGTCGGGGTGCCGTTCCTGATCGCCCACATGGTCGGATCGGCGGCGTTTGCCTTGGCGTTCGGTCGCCCAATGCTCGCGGCGCTCGAGCGCGCCAAACGCCGGGCCTCGGCCCGGTGGGAGCCAG
>JAEMRF010000582.1 GCA_016463515.1 Solirubrobacteraceae bacterium
TGGCGGTGCCGATCGCCCAGGAGCGGGCGCAGATGCACCTCGACACGGTGTGCACGATGGTCGACCACGACGCCGTCGTGATGTACCCGAACATCGTCGACTCGTTGTCGGCGTTCACGATCCACCGCACGGGCAGCGGGGTGAAGATCGACGGCGCGGCCCCGTTCGTGAAGGCGGCGGCCGATGCGATGGGGATCGGGAAGCTGCGCGTCATCGACACCGGCCTCGACCCGGTGACGGCCGAGCGCGAGCAGTGGGACGACGGCAACAACACCCTGGCACTGGCGCCCGGCGTCGTCGTTGCCTACGAGCGCAACGCCGAAACGAATGCGCGGCTGGCCGATTCGGGCATCGAGGTGCTGCCGATCTCCGCCTCTGAGCTGGGTACCGGCCGCGGCGGCCCGAGGTGCATGTCGTGCCCGGTGGCGCGCGACCCGCTGTGATTCCTCGTTGAGACTGCGCTCAGGGTTGTGCTTCCCGGCGAATCACGACCACCAGCGCAGTTTCCATGGCCGTCCGCGTCGTGCGAAGGCGTCTGCGGTCCGTCGAACGACGTAGGCGCGCGAGTGCTCGGCGACGACGTGGAGGTCGAACCAGCCCTGACGCGCCACCAGTTCGTTGCGCCCGATGTCGTGGACGTAGCGCTTGCGGTCGGTCAAATGCTGGTATCCGTCGTAATCGGCGCCCACCAAGATGTCCTCCCAGCCCATGTCGAGTATTGCTCTGGCGAACCCGTCGGTTACCTCGATCTGCGTGGTTGGCCGCGGGAACCCTGCGTCGACGTAGAGCAGTCGCAGCCAGGTCTCCTTCGGCGATTGACCACCCGAGTCGTACAGCCCGAGTGCAATTGGCGCTCGCCGGATGCCCCGCGCGCGCGGGTGGCGCTCGAGTAGTGCCAGTGCGTCAGCGGCCCGTATGTCCGTCGCGATCGCCAGTGCATCCAGGTGGCGGACCGCCTCGTCGCGCGGAAGGTGCCTCGCCAGGTCGGCGGCAGTGCGGGCGGGCGTGGTGACGAGGAGTCCTTCGACCTCCATCACCTCGTCCGGATCCACCCTTTCGTTCCGCACGACGGTCCCGTTGGGCGATCGGTCCCGTCGGGCGATGAGTTCGATGGGGGCATTTGCGGGGACCCAGTTCGCGCCGTGCAACGCGGCGGCGGCGCGGCCGGCGACGATCCCGTCGCGACCCGACCACAGCCAGGCGCCCGCGGTGCGAGCCCGAAGCGACGTGGCGACCGACGACTTCGGCACGTACACGCCGGGGAACAGCGACGCATAGTTCCAGCGCAGCTGCCCCCGCGTGAGCTGCCCGGTGGCCAATCGCTCGCCGCCGACGAAGACTTCGTCCATGCCGCGATCGTTAGCGCGGGCTACGACAATTCGGCGTCCATGCGTCGAGACTGCGCACAGGGCTGTGGACAACTCGAGATCACGACCATGGGCGCAGTTTCAACGCCCGGAAACTACCGCCAGGACGGCAACCAGATCTGCATGTTCCAGGTGGCCTGGGAGATTGGCAGGCCCGTGAGGATCGGGAACAGCCACGCGAAGTTAGTGATCACCAGCGCGACGTAGAGGCAGACCGCGAGCAGGCCCAGCGTTCGTCTCTCGCGGTTCTGTCGAGGCGCGTACAGCACGTCGCCGAGGATCAGCGCGATCGCCATCACCAGGAACGGGGCCATCGGCGCGGCGTAGAAGAAGTACATCTGCCGGTCGATGTCGGCGAACCACGGCAGATACCCCGCGAAGTAGCCGACCAGGACCACGCCGTAGCGCCAGTCGCGCTTGACGACCGCGCGCCACAGCGCCCAG
>JAEMRF010000583.1 GCA_016463515.1 Solirubrobacteraceae bacterium
GCACCTCGACGCGGCCGACCTGCTTCATGCGCTTCTTGCCCTTCTTCTGGTTCTCCAGCAGCTTGCGCTTACGGGAGATGTCGCCGCCGTAGCACTTGGCGGTGACGTCCTTGCGGAAGGCCTTGACGGTCTCGCGGGCGATGATGTTGGCGCCAATGGCGGCCTGGATCGGCACGTCGTACTGCTGGCGCGGGATCTTCTCGCGGAGCTTCTCGGTGAGCTGGCGGCCGATCTCGTAGGCCTTGTCCTTGTGGACGACCATCGAGAGCGCGTCGACGGAGTCGCCGGCGAGGAGCACGTCGAGCTTGGCGAGGTTCGACGGACGCAGGCCGATCAGCTCGTAGTCGAGGGAGGCGTAGCCCTTGGTGCGGGTCTTGAGCTGGTCGAAGAAGTCGAGGACGATCTCTGCCAGCGGCAGGTCGTACATCAGGTTCACGCGGTGCTCGGAGAGGAAGCTCATGCCGCCGGTCTGGCCGCGCTTCTCCTGGCAGAGCTCCATGATCGTGCCGACGTACTCCTTGGGCGTGAGGATCGACGCGCGAATGTAGGGCTCGCGGATCTCCTTGATGCCGTTGGGGTCCGGGAAGTCCGAGGGGTTGTGGACCTGGATGACGTCGCCGTTGTTCATCTCGACCTCAAAGCCCACCGACGGCATCGTGGCCATCAGGGAGAGGTCGTACTCGCGCTCCAGGCGCTCGCGGATGATGTCCATGTGGAGCAGGCCGAGGAAGCCGCAGCGGAAGCCGAAGCCGAGCGCGTCGGAGTTTTCCGGCTCCCATGCCAGCGCGGCGTCGTTGAGGGAGAGCTTCTCGAGGGCGTCGCGGAAGTCGGGGTAGTCGGAGGCCTCGATCGGGAAGAGCCCGCAGAACACCATCGGCTGCACTTCGCGGAAGCCGGGAATCGCTTCTTCGGCGCCGTGGTAGCGGGTCGTGATCGTGTCGCCGACCTTCAGGAGCTTCACGTCTTTGACGCCGGTGATGAGGTAGCCCACTTCGCCGGCGGTGAGCTCCTTGACGGGCGTCATCGTCGGTGAGAAGAACCCGATCTCGTCGACCTCGGCCGTGAAGTCGGCGGCCATCGCCTTGATCGCTTCGCCCTTCTTCAGGACGCCGTCGATCATGCGGATGTAGGCGATCACGCCGCGGTACTGGTCGAACTCGGAGTCGAAGATCAGCGCGCGGGCCGGGGCATCTTGGTCGCCCTCTGGCGGCGGGACGCGCTGCACGAGCTCTTCAAGGACCTCATGCACGCCTGCGCCGGTCTTGCCGGAAATGATCTTGATCGACGCAGCGTCCTCGCCGATGAGTTCCTGCACCTCGCCCGCGACGCGCTCAGGCTCGGCACCAGGCAGGTCGATCTTGTTCAGGCATGGGATGAGCTCGAGGCCCGCGTCGACGGCCAGGTAGGTGTTGGCGACCGTCTGTGCCTCGACACCCTGGGAGGCGTCGACGACGAGCAGCGCGCCCTCGCACGCCTGCAGCGACCGCGAGACCTCGTAGGTGAAGTCGACGTGGCCGGGCGTGTCGATCAGGTGGAACTGGTACGTCTCGCCGTCATCGGCTTCGTAGTACACGCGCACGGCCTGCGACTTGATCGTGATGCCCCGCTCGCGCTCGAGTTCCATCGAGTCGAGGAGCTGGGCTTTCATGTCACGCGCGGAGACCGTCTTCGTCATCTCGAGGATGCGGTCGGCCAGCGTGGACTTGCCGTGGTCGATGTGCGCGATGATCGAGAAGTTGCGGATCTTGCTCTGGTCTGACATCGCGTAGCCCTTCAGGTTAGAGGCAGGGCGAAAAACGCGTGGTGCG
>JAEMRF010000584.1 GCA_016463515.1 Solirubrobacteraceae bacterium
GCGGGCAGCTGCCCGGCGGCGAAGTCCTTGGCCAGCAGCGAGCCGTTGCGCACGTCGGACGAGGTAATGGACTCGTCGATGATCAGCGCGCCGCTGATGAGTGCGGTGGCCGTGGCAGTTCCGGTCAGCGCCCAGTAGACGGCGGCAGCCGACACGGCATGCGGCAGACCGCGTTTGAGTCGGCGTGAGGACAGCTTCGGACGCGGCACGCGGGCGACCTTTTCACGCCAAGAACCTGGCGTCAATGGACTTAGGTCCCCTCAAGCCCAGTGCGCTCGCAACGGATGCGCCGCCCCGCCCCACGTGGATACGGCGCGGCGCGGCGCGTATTCCTGGCCATCCGACCGACCCCACACAACCTGGCGGGTTTGCGGCCCTAGATTGGCGCCATGACCGCGTCTCCCTTCACCACGCTGGAGCGAGAGCTCGGTGCCGTGGTCGGCGCGCAGCACGTGAGCCCTCCGGCGATCTCCGACCTCGAGGACGCCACCCGTTGGACCGGACTGCGGGGGAATGCCGACGCCGTCGTGCGTCCCGGCAACGCAGAGCAGGTCGCCGCAGCGGTGCGCTGGTGCTACGACCACGACATGCCGATCACCGTCCGCGGCGGCGGGACCGGACTCAGCGGCGGTGCGGTACCCGAAGGCGGGATCGTGCTGTCGCTCGAGCGGCTCAACCGCATCCGCACGATGGAACCCGAGTGGTGGCGGTGCGAAGTCGAGGCCGGCGTGACGACCGAAGCGCTCCAGCGCCGCGTCCGTGAGGCCGGGCTGCGATATCCACCGGATCCCGGTGCTGGGGAGGTCAGCCACATCGGCGGCAACCTGGCGACCAACGCAGGCGGTCCGCACGCATTCGGCCATGGCGTCACCCGCGCTTGGGTGCTCGGTGTCGAAGCGGTGCTCGCCCCTGGCGAGCTGGTGCACCTGGGCGGCCCCACCCGCAAGGACGTCGCGGGGTATGACCTCACCTCGTTGCTCGTGGGCAGCGAGGGCACGCTTGGCGTGATCACGGCGGCTTGGCTCAGGCTCATTCCGCCTCCGGGCGCCGAGCAGACCGTGATCGGGCTGTTTCCCAGCCTCGCCTCGGCCCAAGCTGGCATCGGCGGTGCGCTGACCTGCGGCGCTGTGCCCGTCGCGCTCGAGCTGCTCGACGGCGGCGCACTGCAAGACGCGGGCGCGACCCTGCCGGTGCAGGACGCTGCCGCCGAATGGAGCCACCTGACCGACCCCACCCACGCGGCCGTGCTGATCGCACACCTCGAGGGCGACCTCGCCGAGGCCACCGCCGCGCGGGGCGACGCACTCGTCGACACCTGGCAAGAGGCCGGAGCCACGTGGACGGCCGTGCCGTCTGCAGCCTCGTCCTCGGCGCTGGCGACCTGGCGCGACAGCGTGTCTGGGGCGGTTGCGGCTCGCCGCGGCGGCAAGCTCAGTGAGGACGTCGCCGTGCCGACCGATCGCGTCGCCGAACTTCTCGAAGGCAGTGCTGCGATCGCGCGCAGGCATGGGCTCGAGCACGCAGCGTGGGGCCACGCTGGCGATGGCAACCTGCACTGCTCGTTTCTGCTGGATCCCACCAGCCCCGAGCGCCGCGCTCAGGCCGCGGATGCTGCCGACGAGCTGTTCTCGCTCGCGATCGCGCTGGGCGGCACCATCTCCGGGGAGCATGGGCTTGGCCGGCTGAAGTCCGGCCACCTCTCGGCCCAATGGGATCCCGCGGCGGTCGCCGCGCATCAGGCGATCAAGGCGGCGCTGGATCCAAAGGGCCTGCTGAACCCCGGCCGCAAGGTCGCCTGAGC
>JAEMRF010000585.1 GCA_016463515.1 Solirubrobacteraceae bacterium
GCGCTCCCAGAACTCTTCGTTGTCGGGTTCCCAGTGGTCGATCCACTGGCCTCGGCTGAGCACGCTCACGGTGCCTCCATCAATCGGACTTCGATGGACTGCATCCTTTGGGACCCGGGTGTCTCGCCAATGACCCATCCGTTACCGGTGTGTATCGAAGTGTGACGGGACGATTTCGGTGTGTGACGGTCAGCGCGACCTGCACGAGCGCACGCGTCCCGTTTGGGCCCTCGGGCCAATACGGCCCGCCGAAGTGGACAACCGAGCCGGGTCATGTCGGCGCTTAGTCCGTGCGCCCTTCCCACCTGTAGCCGACGCTTCGCAGCGTGCGAATGCGCTCGGCGTGTTCGGGACCTAGCTTGGCCCGCAGGCGCCTGATGTGGACGTCGACCGTCCTCGCGCCGCCGTAGTAGTCGTAGCCCCACACGTTGCTCAGCAGGGCCTCGCGCGAAAACACGCGATCCGGGTTGACCACGAAGAACTTCAGCAGCTCGTACTCCATGTAGGTGAAGTCGATCGGCTTGCCGTCGACGGTCACCTGGTAGGTAGCTCGGTTGATCTCCAGGCTGCCGGAGACGAGCAGGTCGCCGTCGAACGAATTGCGCACGCCGTACCTCGCGCGACCCACCCGAGCCTGGAGCTCTCGCGAGGTGAAGGGAGAGACGATCAGCTCGTTCCCGACCGCGGCGTAGGAGCCGGTGGCCAGACGTGCCTCATCGGCCACGACGATCGTCGGAACGCGGCTGAGCTCGTCGTCGGCGGTGAGTTGCTCGACCGCTTGCTCAACCCCGTCGACGACCACGATCAGGACGGGGATGCGCACCATCGTCGTGCGCTCGATCGCCGTGCCCGGGGCGACGCGGTACGGCTCGAACCCCAGCGCCGCGAGCGACTGGTCGATCGTGGCTGAGAGCTCGTTCGGCTCGCCGATGATCAGGACGTCGTTCACAGCTGCGGGAGCGACTGGCGGCGCTCGAACTCAGTGATGTGCTTGGAGAACGCCTGCCAGTCCTGCCGCTTGTTCGACACGAACCAGTCGACCATCCGATCGCCCAGGGTCTCGCGGACGAACTCCGACGCCTCGAACAAGTCAGTCGCTTCGCGCAAGTTTTCAGGGAGCGCCAGTCCATTGCCGGCCTCAGTGGTTTCGGGCGGCAGCTCATAGCCGCGCTCGATTCCACGCACACCTGCGGCGAGCAGCAGCGCGAACACGAGGTACGGGTTTGCCCCGGCATCGGGCGAGCGCAGTTCGATCCGCTTGGCCGACGCTCGCCCTGGCCGATGCCCTGGCACCCGGACGAGCGGGTTGGACAGCATCCGGCTCCAGTTCACCGCGCTGGGCGCCTCAAACCCGTCGGCCATCCGGGTGTAGGAGTTGATCCACTGGTTGGTCACGGCCGTGAACTCGGGCGCATGGTGCAGGACGCCCGCCATGAACCGTTCTCCGACCTCCGAAAGCGGTCGCTCCGGGTGGTCCTCGTCGTGGAACACGTTGCGGTCCTGATCGTCGAACAGCGACGCGTGCACGTGCATCCCCGAGCCCGGCTGGCCGTCGAGCGGCTTGGGCATGAACGAGGCGTAGTGCCCAAGATTGTGGGCCGCCTGCTTCATCACCATCCGGAAGGTCAGGATGTTGTCGGCGGTGGTGAGCGCGTCGGCGTGGGCGAGCACCACCTCATGCTGGGACGGCCCAGCCTCGTGGTACGAGGCACGGACCGGCACGCCGAGCTGCTCCAAGAACGCGATCGAGTTGCGCCGAAAGTCCATCGCCAGGTCGGTCGGCGTGAGGTCGAAGTAGCC
>JAEMRF010000586.1 GCA_016463515.1 Solirubrobacteraceae bacterium
GCGAGGCCGGGCGAGCGGCGTACGCGGTAGGCGTCGCCGAGCTGCATGCGTCGCACCACGCCTTCGGCACCGTGGCCATTGCCATCGCCCATGAGCTCGACGACGACGCCGGACTCGCCGGCGTGGTCTTGGAGGAGGTCGCGGAGCTCGTCAAGGCTGCGCTGGGAGACCGAGCCGAGCTGGAGCTGCAGCGTGATGTGGGAGGCGCGGCGCACCTCGTGGATGACGTCGTTCTCGCGGGCCTCGTCGAGCTCTTCGTCGGACGGTGCAAACGCTTGGACGTCTTGCGCGACGACCGCGGTCTTGCCGCCGTCCTTGTGCTCGAGCTTGCCGCGCACGATCACCAGCTGATCGGGCTGCAGCAGCGCTTCGAAGCTCTCCAGCGTGCGGGAGAAGACGACGAGCTCGATGTCGCCTTCGAGGTCGTCGATCGTGGCGAACATCATCGAGCTGCCCGAGCGCGTGCGGATCTTGCGCGCCTGACTGATGATGCCGCCGATCGTGACCCAGGACCCGTCTTTCTGGTTCGGCAGTTCGGCGATCGAGCAGTCCACAGCTTGGCGCAGCGCAGGCTTGACGCGCTTGAGCGGGTGCTCGCTGACGAAGAGACCCAGGGCCTCCTTCTCGGTTTCCAGCAGCTCGCCGTGGTCGAACTCGTCGAGCGGGATCGGTGGGCGCGTCTGCTTGACGGGCGCGCCGCCCTCATCGCCGAAGTCAAAGATCGAGCCCTGACCCAGGAGCGCGTCCTGCTGGACCTTGGAGCCCGCGCCCTGCGCCTGCTCGAGCACGGAGAGCATGCCCTTGCGAGTGTGGCCGGTGGTGCCGAAGGCGCCGGACTTGATCAGCGCCTCGATCGAGCGGCGGTTCACCGCGCGCGAGTCGACGCGCTCGCAGAAGTCCCAGATGTCTTCGAAGCGGCCCTCTTCGCGGGCGTTCTTGATCGCCTCAACGGCGGCGTAGCCAACGCCCTTCACGGCATCCAGGCCAAACCGGATCTTCCCGTCGATCACGAGGAACGCGTGGTCGGACTCGTTGACGTCTGGAGGGAGGATCTCGATCCCCATCTGCTCCGTCTGCGCGGCGAAGAACGGGACCTTGTCCTTGGTGTCCATGACGGACGAGATCAGCGCCGCCATGTACTCGGCGGGGTAGTTGGCCTTCAGCCAAGCCGTGCGGTAGGAGACCAGCGCGTAACACGCGGCGTGGGACTTGTTGAAGGAGTAGTCGGCGGCTTTCTCGTTGGTCGCCCAGATCCACTCGATCGTGCGCTCCTCAACGCCCGACTTGCGGCAACCCTCGAAGAACGGCGGCTTCAGCGCGGCCATCGCCTCGCGGTTCTTCTTACCGATCGCCTTACGAAGGTCGTCGGCCTGCGCGCCCGAGAAGCCAGCCAGCTCCTTGGAGACGAGCATCGCCTGCTCTTGGTAGAGGATCACGCCCATCGTCGGGCCGATGATCGGCACGAGGCGCTCATCGGGGATGTTGATCGAGTCCGGGTCGCGCTTGCCGCGCGCGTAGGCCGGGATCGAGTCCATGGCGCCGGGGCGGTAGAGCGACACGAGCGCGACGAGATCGTCGAACTGCGTGGGGCCGACCACCTTGAGGGCCTTGCGCATGCCCTCGGACTCAAACTGGAACACGCCGATCGAGTCGCCGGCGCGCAGCATCTGGAAGGTCTTGTCGTCGTCGAGCGGGAGCGTCGACATGTTGGGGCGCTCGCGGCCGGAGCGCTCGATGATGTCGAGGGCGTCCTCGATCACGTCGAGGTTGCGCAGCCCCAGGAAATCCATCTTGAGGAG
>JAEMRF010000153.1 GCA_016463515.1 Solirubrobacteraceae bacterium
GGCTACGTGGAGCAGGACTACGTGTTCCTCATCGACTACGGTCGGCTCCTGGCGCTAGGGGCCGCGAAGGCGCCGGACCTGCCGACGATGCGCCGCTTTGCGGACCTGACCCAGGCGATCCTGGTGACCGAGATGGACCTGCACCGCAGCTTCGCCGCGGAGTGGGGGATTGGTGAGCAGGCGCTCGAGGCCACGGAGCCGACGCCGGCGACCGCGGCGTACGTCGACTTTCTGCTGCGCACCGCGGCGCTCGGCGACTTCGCTGAACTCGTCGCGGTGCTGCTGCCGTGCATGTGGAGCTACGCCGAGATCGGCGAGCGGCTCGCTGCAGCCGCGGCCGCCGGGCAGGCGGACCCGGGTCCCTACGCGGACTGGGTGGCGACCTACGCCTCGGCTGAGTTCGCCGAGCTGGCCGACTGGTGCCGGGCGCTCACGGCCCAGCTCGCCGCCGACGCCGACGGTCCCACGCGCGAGCGCATGACCCGGGCCTTCCTCGGCGCAAGCCGCCACGAGCTCGCGTTCTGGGAGTCCTGCTGGGTTGGCGACTCTACGCCGCCAGCGGCTTGATCGGTGACTTGCGCGTGCGCAGGCGCTGCGCCGCTTTTGCGCACAGATGTTGCAATCCGCGGGTATCCCGGGGGCTTTGCGCTGGCACGATTGAAGCATGAAGCCATCTTCCCACGCATCATGATGCTGAATCCAACGCATCTTGATGCTAACGTCGGGTCCATGCGCACGACGATCACGCTTGATCCAGACGTAGCCGCGCGCCTGGCAGAGCTCCAGGACGCGCGCGGTCTCTCGTTCAAGGACGCAGTCAACGAGACCCTTCGGCGCGGCCTCGGTGCATCGGACGGCGCGACCCCGTACCGCATGCCGGTCCGCGCGCTCGGCGTGAGAGCGGGCGTTGACGTCGACCGCATTCGAGACGAACTCGGTCGTCTCGATGACGAGCGGCTCGAGTTCCCTGATCCCCAGGTTGGTGCGCCGTGATCGTTCCCGATGTCAACGTGTTGATCTACGCCGCCGACTCCCAGTCCGTGCATCACGATGCTGCGCGGCAGTGGTGGGAACAGGTCCTGTCGACCGACACACCGGTCGGTCTGCCATGGGTGGTGGCCACCGGCTTCTTGCGGATCGTGACCAACGACCGAATCCTGCAGGCGCCCTATGCGCCGGAAGAGGCAATGGACATCGTTGATGGGTGGTTTGCGCGCCCGTCGGTCCTGGCGATCGGCCCGGGGCGGCGGCACGCCCAGCTGCTGCGCGGCTTCCTCGACGAGGCCGGGCGGGGCGGCAATGTCGTTCCGGATGCGCACATCGCCGCGATCACGGTCGAGCACGACGCCACGCTCTGGTCGACGGACCGGGGCTTCGCTCGGTTTACCGCGCTGCCCTGGCGGGACCCGTTGGCCGCGCGCTGAGTCAGGCCCCCACGAAGGTCTTGGGCTCCCCGGCGTCCCCCGACGGGGCGGCGGGACCGGTGGGACCCCGATGTCGGGTGCGCCCGGCCGCCATGCCGGGCTCATACTTTCGGCCTGCCTGCCGAAGGTATGAACGTGGGTCTTCCTCCGCGGCTCGTCCTCCCCTCGCTCCCGACCGTCCGGCTGCCGTTCGACCGGCTGGCCGCTAGCGCCGGACGCATCCGCCTTCCCCGCCTTGCCGACCAGATCACCTGGGCACGCCGCTCGGTGATCGATGTCCTTCGCCGCGAGCCCAGGCAGGCCGCGACACCTGGCCTTGGACCATTGCGCCTGGAGCGCGACCTCGAGCTCGCCCAGCCGCGCCTGCCTCGCCTGAATGCAGCAGTCGCGCACCTACGGCTGGACCGCGTCGGCGCTGCCGCCGGCCGCATTCCCCTGGGCCGCACCGCCGACGGCCCGACCCGTCTCGGCGATGCCGTCGCGTCGGCGCGCGCAGCGGCCGGACGCATCCCGCTGGACCGCCTTGGCCCGATCGGCCGCGTCGACCGCAAGGTGCTCGCCATCCTGAGCGTGCTCGTCGTCGCCGGCGTCTACGGCCTGCTGTTCGCCAACCCTGCGGCCGTGCAGCAGCAAGCGCCTGCCGCGGTGGCCGCGGCCAAACCCGGCGCCGCCCCCGACTCCGCAGCCAAGATCGACCCAGCAGCCGCGCCCGACGCGCTGGCCAAGCCCGACCCCGCGTCGGCGGCCAAGCCCGACGCCGCTTCCGCTTCCGCGTCGGCCGCCAAGCCAGACCCCGCTTCCGCGTCTGCGGCAAACCCGTCTGCCGCCCCCGCGCCCGGCGCGTCGGCCGACCCGTTCGCGCAGTCCGAGGTCAACGATCACCTGCGCGCGCTGCGCAAGGCCGTCGGCCCGGGCGATCAGGTGCGCAACCTGATGATCCTGGGCGACGGGACCATGGGCGTCACGATCGTCAACAACGGCCTGGCCGAGAGCGTGATGGTGCGCGGCAACGACCTGGCGATCGAGCCGTTCGTCGGCGAACCGCAGGCGTCGGCAGCACTGAACCTCGTCGACGTGCGCGGTGGCGCGATCACCCGCGTGCTCGCCAAGGCCGAGAGCGTCTTCCGGCTCCCCACGGCGCAGCTGGCGTCGTTGCGGCTCACCGAGCACCCGAGCAAGGCCGGGACCTTCCAGTGGAAGGGCGTCTGGAACGACCCCGCCCGCACCACGCTCTACGCCGACCAGTCCGGTCAGGCCGTCAGCACCAGCCGCCCGCGCTGAGTCGGGTCCCGGCCGCTCGATAGCCTCGGGGCATGCCCTCGGCGCAGCCCCTCCCGGATCTTCAGACCGTCTTTGGTTTCGGGGTGGCCGGGAACTTCGCCGGTCACCTGGAGCAAGCCGGTGAAGCCGCCGACTTCGTGGGCGTCGGCGACGCGCACGCCGTGGCACCCAAAGGCATCTTCCCGTGGTTCGTGCCGGCGCCCGAAGGGGAGCAGCTGGCCGACCTGCAGACCGCCCCCGGCGCCGATCCGTTTGACGCCGGCCCGGACGGCATCCCGACGTTTCTGCGCACCTTCCCCATCGACGCCGACGAGGTCGTGCGGCCCGCTGGCGAGGCGGTCAACCTGCAGATCGAGCCCGAGGTCGGACTGCTCGCGCGCGCGGACTACGACCCGTCGACGGGTGCGGTGACGGCCCTACAGCCCGTGGCGATCAGCGCCTTCAACGACTGCTCGATCCGCCGGCCAGGCGCCGAGAAGATCAGCCACAAGAAGAACTGGGGCGCGAGCACCAAGGGGCTCTCGCGCACGCTGATCCCCCTGGACTCCCTGGATCCGGCGGGCCTCACCTCGACCTACCGGCTGGCGTGCTTCCTGCGGCGCGCAGGTGAGACGAGCGCCTACGGCGTCGACAGCGCCGTGCCGGACTACTCGTACTACGGCCAAACGCTGCTGGACTGGCTCGTGGACCGCCTCGCCCATCAGCACGGAGCACCGGAGACGCCCCTGGAGCCCGTCGGCGAGTACCTGCGCGCGGCCGGGAACCCGAGTCACGTGCTGATCGGCATCGGCGCCACGCGCTACACGGCGCTGGGCGAGACGACGTTCCTGGAGGTCGGCGACGAGGCGATCGTGATCGTCTACAACGCCGACGAGACCCCGGCGGACGCCGTCGAGCAGGCCGCGCGCGAGGGCCGCGAAGACGAGCTGACGGGCGCATCGGTGCTACGTCAGCGGGTCGTTGGCGCGGCCCCGTCCCCCTGACGGGTGCCACAGATACCGGTGTAGGAACGCACCCAGTACAGGTTTTTTGGCACGTAGCCGCTCGTCCTGCTTGAGTCGCAGAGGTGAGCGCCAGCGCCGACATCTCGGTCAAACAGATCGATGACTTCGAGGTCGAGATCGGCCTGGATGACATCCGGATCAAGGAGATCGACGACATCGACGTCGGCCTCGACGACATCCGCATCAAAGAGCTGCCGACGATCACGCTCGGCAAGATCACCGCGGGCGTGGACCCGATCACGCTCAATCCGCTGTCGATCGCGATTACGCGGATCCCCAAACTCGCGATCGGGCTGGATCCGATCGAGATCAAGCCGCTCACGGTGAATCTCGGGCCGATCGAGCTGAACCTCGCGATCAAAGAGATCCCCTCGGTGCGCGTGCATCTGCCGGTGCACCTCGGCCTCGGCCTCTCGCTGCTGGGCCACGAGGTGCTGAGCGCGCGGGTGGCCGGCGAGGCGCAGGTCATCACCGAGCCGTATGAGCCCAACGCGTGCGAGCACTGCGAGGGCCACGGCAAGGGCGGAGGCAAGAAGCCGTGAGCGCGGCCCGGCGAAGCCCCAAAGCGGCCGCCGTGGCTGAGCGAGTGCTCGCAAACGGACCACCACGCCGGCTCGCGTTCGATCTGCCGCCCGGCGCGCTGGCAACGGCGGACGCCGGCGCCATCAAGGCCACGCTCAAGGGCGCGACGATCAGCCGCGTCTCCCTGTCCACGCGCGGGCAGGACCGCGGCCGGCCGCCCCGGATCAAGGTGCGCGTGGACCCGCTCACGCCGCCAGGCCGCTACGAGGGCACCGCCACGATCGGCACCACGACGATCCCGATCGTGGCCGACGTGCAGCCGACGAACCGCGTGCGCACGACCCCGACGATGATCGAGGTCAGTCCGGCGCCGGGCGAGACCGTGGAGGTCACGCTCACGCTGCTGAACCTCAGCAACGTCGGGACCGACGTGCCGGCGCAGGCGAGCTTCCCGCTGCTGGACCGCAGCGGCTTTGGCGACGCCTTCTACCACGCGATCGGTGAGGATCCGCCCGAGGGCAAACAGCGCATCGACGTCCTGCTGGACGACCTCGCTGCCACCCACGGCGGCGTCGTGACCGCGCACGCCGTGAAGGACAGCCCCGGGCCGATCGCGCCCGGCCAGAGCGCCGCGATCACGCTCGCGCTCACGTTCCCCAAGCAGCTGAGGCCCGGCGCCGAATACGCCGGGTCGTGGAACATCGACGCCACCCACGTGCCGGTGCGCGTGAAAGTGCCCGGTGGCGAGCCGGTGGCGCCCGCGCCGGTAGCCACTGAGGGCACCGCGCAGCCGACGGCCCCGATTGCGGCCAAGGCCCCGACTCGGACCAAGGCCCCGACAGCTGCCAAACCCAAGCCGCCGACCAAGTCCACGCCCCGGAAGGAGCCGTCATGACCGAGATGACCAAGCAGGTCGGGGCCGCCGTCGGACTCGTGGCACTGCCCGCGGTCGTCGCGACGAAGCTCGTCGTCAAGGCGCTCCAAGGCCCGGACGTGTTCGATCCGGCGATGCCACCGCCCTGCTGGGTGCCGGTCCAGCTGCCGGATCGCCACGCGATCGTGAAGTCCGGCAAAACGGCGACGCTTTCGATCGGCATCACGAACCTCGGGCCCGAGCCGCAGAGCTACGACGTGGAGACCAACACGCCGTCGGTCGTGATCGACACGCCGGTGCTCGTCCTCGGACCGCTGGAGCGCGGGCACGTGGTGCTGGAGCTCGCGATTCCGGCCGCCACACCGCACAGCGCGCTGCCGCCGGTCGTCGTGACCGTCAACGGCTGCAAGAGCTACCGCTTCCGCTGGCTGCTGAAGGCCAAGCGCTGGCACGTGCACCACCACGCCCACCAGCACCACGCCCACCACCATGGGCACCACGCGCCGCTGCATCACCACCCGCTCGCCCATCACCCGGCCGCGGCGCTGCTGCTCAGTTGCGGGTGCTGGCACCACGTCGACATCCACGACCAGCCGGACTTCCAGCACCACTGGTACGACCACTTCTACTCCGAATGCGGATGCGACCACGCCTGAGCAGCGCCGTCGGCACGCCTGCGTCGGTGGCGCGCCGGGTCGCGGCACGCTCGCCCGTGACGCCCGCCAGCGCCGCTGGCCTGGCGGGCGGGGCAGTGCGCGCCAGCTGGGGGCTCGCCACACTGGCCTACGACCTTCTCTCGCCAGTCGCGCTGAGGCCACGCGTCCCCGGCGTGGTCGGGCTGCTCTCGGCCCCGGCCGACCTGGCCGAGCCCGCTGCGCCGGGTGCCCGGCACGCACCTGGCGCAGCGCCCGGCAGTCGCAACGGCGCGGGAGACCGTCCGCCGACGCGTGCCACAGCGACCCAGCGTGCACCGGGTGCCCGCCTGGCCGACCCGATCCTCCTGCTGGAGGGTGAGACCGGGGCGCACGTCGCCACGGCGTTCCTGGTCGAAAACGAGGGGCCCGAGGCCGTCTCGGCCGAGATCGTGGTGTCGCAGTTCGCCGGACCAAGCGGCAGCGTGGCCGCGCCCGTGGTGAGCGTGAGTCCCCGGGTGCTCGACCTGGGGTCCGGCGAGCAGGCGCTGGTGCACGTGCGCGCAGTGCTCGGCCCCGAGCTGGAGGTCGACGTGCGCTACCTCGCCCAGATCAGCATCCCGGGACTCTCGGAGGTCACGGTGCCGATCGCCGCCCGGCGTCGCTCCGCCCAAGCTGCCTGAGCGCGACCGCGGGCGCAACGCGCGGCCCGCGCGCGGGTTACGGTCTTGCACATGGCCGACGACGAGCAGCCGATCCCCGACGACCCCACCCAGGGGCCGGCCCCCACGCGCGGCGCGGGGTGGGACGACGACGAGTGGGTGCGCCGTGACCTGGGCCCCCGGCCCGAGGTTCCAGGCCATGGCGCGCGGCCGTTCCTCATGGGCATCCCGATCCTGCTCATCGCGATCGCGGCCGTCGTGGCGATCGTGGTCGCTGGCGGCGGCGATGACGACCAGCCCGCTGCGACCTCGCCGGGCGCTGCGACCACCACCTCCGGCTCCGGCGATGCGTCGACCGAGCGGGCCGAGGCTGCGCTGCGATCGGCGTCGGCAGGGCTGGCGGGTCGCGCCGACGACGACATCTACGCCGACGCCACCTGCGAGCCGACCGACGCTGCAGGCGCAGCCGGCTTCAGCTGCGCCTACGGCGGCGAGGGCGACCCGGACTCAGGGACGGTCGTGATCCGGCTGCAGGACGATGGTGCGGTCACGAAGGTGATCGGCTCCGCGCCGCCCGTGGCTGGTCAGCCGAGTTCCACCACGACGCAGCAGCTGCTCACCGAGGACGACGCCGCCACGGGGGCTTCGAAGGTCACCTACGCGTGCGCGA
>JAEMRF010000009.1 GCA_016463515.1 Solirubrobacteraceae bacterium
GCCAGCAGCGCCTTGCCGCTCGCGGCGATCGCCCCGACCGCTGGGAACTCGCCGACCCGGCCGTCGTCGCACGGATCGAGGCGCGCTACGAGGCGCTGCCCGGCGAGCATCCCTCGCGCGTGCGAGTGGTGGATGCCTCCGGCGACCCCGAAACGGTCGCCGACCTGGCCTGGGCGCAGACGCAGGACCTCCTCCCAGTCGGGGCCCAAGGCTGACCTATGGCCTCGGCCTCGTTCACCGTCGACAGTTTCGAGCGCCTACCGGGCGCGCCTGGCTGGGTCACGCTGCGCCTGGAAGGCCGCTGGACGGGCGACGTCTCCGGGCTCTCCGCACCCGAGCTCGTCATCGACGATGGCCGCCGCGACTTCAACCTGCCGCCCGTCTCCGGCCCGGGGACCGGCGCGCCGACGCCCGGCCAGCGCCTGTGGCGCGTGGCGTTCTCCGTCCCGGATGACGTGCTCACGGGCGGCAAACTCGCCTTCGCCGCGCGCCTGGGCGACACGATCATCGACCTCCCGCGCCCCGCGGACCCTGTCGGCCGCGCCAAATCCGCATCCGCGCGCGACACGGGCCGGCCCGCCAGCCGCGCCGTGCCCGCCGCCACGCCGCGCGATCCGAGTCCGCCGTCGCGCTTTGGGTCGACCGGTGCCGCACCGAGCGGGCCGGCGATGGGCGCGCAGGCCGAGCTGGCCTCGCGCCTGGCCCGCGAGCGCGACGCCCGCCGCGACGTGGAGCGCGCCCTGGCCGACCTGCGCGAGGCTGCTGAAGCCGAAGCGAGCGACGCGCGCGAGCGGATCTCGGGCTACGAGCGCCGCATCACCGATCTGCAGCGCGAACTGCGCGAAGCGCGCAGCGGCCTGGTCGAGGTCGAGGCGATGCAGCGGCAGGTCGCGCGCCTGCCGGAGCTGGAAGCCCGCACGGTCGCCGCTGAGCGCGCCCTGGAGATTGCCCGCGACGGGTTGCAGGCCGCCGAGGAAGCCGGCCGCCGCGCCACGCGCGAGGTGCAGGCCGCCGAGTCGCTAGCGGAGCGCTCCCAGCGCGAGCGCGATGCGGCCGTCGAGCGGGCTGGCGGCGCCCAGCAGGCTGAGGAGTCGGCGCTGCAGCGCGAGCGCACGCTGCGCGGCCAGCTCACCGAGCTGGAGCAGCGCGTCACCCAGCGCGACCAGCAGCTCGGCGAACTGGAGACGCGCGCCCTGGGCGCCGAGCAGACGGCCGCCGAGCAGGCCGAGGAACTCGAGGAGCTGCGCCGCGATGTCGAAGCCGCCGAGAACTCCGCCGCCGACTGGGCGCAGGCCCGCCGCAGCCTGGAGCAGGAGCTCACCGACCTGCGCGCCGACCTGGACGCCGTCCGCGAGCACGCCGAGTCCGCGTCGACCGAAGCCGCCGAGCTGCGGGCGGCACTGGAGGCCGAGCAGGCCGCCCGGCAGTCGGAATCGGCGCAGGCGCAATCCGCTCTTGAGGCGGTCGCTCTGGATCGCCAGCGCGAGCAGGAGGAGGCCGACCGCGACCGCAACGAGCTGGAGGAGCGCGCCGCCGGGCTCGCCCAGGAACTCAGCGGCGCAACGACCCGCGAGGCGCAGCTGCGCGGCGAGGTCGAGGCGCTGCGCGAGGCAGCTGAGCAAGGCGACGAGGCCCGCGCCAAGGCCGGCGCCGACCAAGCCCGCCTGCAGCGCGCCCTCGATGAGGCCCTGGAAAGCTTGCAGCTGGCGGTCTCCGCGCGCGAAGAAGCTGAGGCCGAGCGCGAGCAGGTCGTGCGCGAGCGCGCCACCGAAGTCGCCGAGCTGCAGGCTCAGCGCACCGCGCAAGACGACCAACTCCGCGCGCTGCGCGGCGACCTGGACCGCCGCACGCGCGAACTCACCGAACTGCGCGCTGACCTGGAGGTCGAGCGGGCCGAGCAGGAAGAGCAGACGGGCCGCCTCGCCGACCAGCTCGCCGCGCGCGAGCAGCTCCAGTCCCAGCTCACGCGCCAGCGCGACGAGCTCAGCACCGTGCGCGCGGAGCTGGAGCTCACCCAACAACGCCGCAACGAGCTCAGCGCCGAACGCGACGGCCTGCTGGATCGCATCGGCACGCTCGAGGCCCTCACCGAACGCCTGCAGCGCGAGGTCGACCATTCCGGTGGCGAGCGGGAGGAGCTGCGCACCGAGCTGGAGGCCGAACTCCTGGATGCGCGCGCGCTCGCCGGCGACGCCCAAGAGGAGCGCGACGAGGCACGCCGCAGCCTCGGCGAGCTGCGCGGCGAACTCGACGCCACCCGCGAGCGCCTGGAGCAGCGCGACCGTCTGGCCGATCAGCTCGCCGACGACCTCGACGAACTGCGCCGCCAGCTCGTCGACGAGCAAGCTCGCGTCGAAGAGCTGCTGGAACGCTCCTCCAAGCAGGCGGCTGGCAGCGAAGAGCTGGCCGTGCGCCTTGCGTCGCTCGACGGCGAACTGGCCGAGACCCGCGTGCGCGCGGAGGCCGCTGAGCGAGAAATCACCGAGCAGCGCGCCGCCGAGGCCCACGCCCTGGAGCAGCTGCAGCAGAAGCTCGACGCCGAACGCGCCGAAGCCGACCAGCGCGTGGCCGCCGCCACCGGCGAGCTCGACGCCGCGCGCACCGCCAACGAGGCGCTCGCCGCGCGCCTTGAGGAGGCGTCCAGCCGCCTGGAGGGCCTGGAAGACGAGCGACGCACGCTGCGCGAGCAGCTCGACGCGTCGCAGTCGGCCCGCGAAGCGCTCGAAGAAGACGCGACCGACGCGACCCGCGCCCTGGAGGTCGTCATCCAGCGGCTGCGCGCGGAGACCGAAGCGCGCGTCGCCGAGCTAGAGACCGAGCTGATGTCGGCCCGGGAGGGTCGCGACGCGGGCGAGCTTGAGACCGAGCGCCTGCGCCGGGCCCTGGCCGACCGCAACAGCCGCCTGGAAGGGCTCGAAGCCGCCCACCAAGACGCGACCGAGCACGCCTCGGCACTCGACGGTGAGCTGCGGGAACTGCGCGCGCAAGCCGGCGACGTGGCCCAGGCGCTGGAGCGTCTGCATGTGGAGGAGGAGCGCCGCGCGGTCGCCGAGCAACAGCTCACCGGCCTGCACGAGCAGCTGGCCGAGTCGCTCGAGCAGCTCGAGGCCGAGCTGGCGCGCAGCACGCAGCAGCAGGAGGAGCTCGGGGAGCAGGCGGCCCGCATCGCCGAGCTGACCGACGAGCTGGAAGCCGCCCGTTCGACCACCGCGCAGGTGCAGCGCGAGGCCGACGTGCTGCGGGCCGAAGCGGCGCAGGTCGAGGCGCTGGAGCGTGAACTCGGCGAGGTCCGCGCGGCCGGCGAGCAGCGCGCCGAGCAGCTCGAAGAAGAGCTCCGCTCCGCGCGGTCACTCGCGAGTGACCGCGCCGACGAACTGGCCCGCACCCAGGAGCTCGTGGCGGCCGAGCTGGCCGACCTTGAGGGGCAGGCGACGTCGGAGATCGCCGCCACCCGGGCGCGTGCCGCCGCCGACCTGGAGCAGCAGCGCGGACGCGTTGCCGAGCTCGAGGGCGAACTGCGGGAAGTTCGCGATGGGTTGCAGGCGCAGCTTGCCGAGGCGCAGGAGCTGGTCGAGGCCACGCGCGCTGAGCTGACCGAGGCCGTCGAGCGTGAGCAGGCGCGCGCTGCGCAGGCCATCGAGGAAGCGCAGGCGCAGGCCGAGCAGGAGCTCGAGGCGGCCCAGGCGAAGGCGGCGCAGGACCTGGAGGAAACCCAGGCGAAGGCGGCGCAGGACCTGGAGGAAACCCAGGCGAAGGCGGCGCAGGACCTGGAGGACGCTCGGGCCCAGGCTGAGGAAGCGCTCGCTCACGCGGCGCAGGAGCTGGAGACCGAGCGGGCACAGGCGGTCGCACGAGTCGATGCCGAGCGCACTCGGGCGCAAGCGGCGCTGGAGGAAGAGCGGGCCAAGGCCGCGGCCGCGCTCGAAGAGCAGACCGAGCATGCCGCCGCCCTCGTGGCGGAAGAGCGCGCCGAGGCTGCGGCTGCCCTGCAGGCGGCCTACGACGAAGCCCGCGAGCGCGAAGCGGCCGCGATCGCCGAAGCAGAGGAGCGCGCGGCCGCACGCCTGGCAGAGGCTGGCGAGGGCGCCAGTGCGGCGGTCATCGAAGCACGGCGCGTCGCCGAGGCCAAGCTCGTCGAGGCTCAGGAGCGCAGCGCGGCTGAGCTGGCGCAGGCCCGGGAGCGCAGTGAGGCCGAACTCGCGGAGGCGCGCGAACGCAGCGCGGCTGAGCTCGCCGAGGCCCAGCAGCGCAGCGCAGCGCAGCTCGCGGAGGCTCAGGAGGCCGCCGCGGCCCAGCTCGCAGCGGTCCAGACCGAAGCCGAGGCGCAGGTGCTCGCGGCGCGGCAGGCGGCCGACGCCGAGCTCGAGGCCGTGGAGGCCCGCGCGGCCCAGGAGCTGGAGCAGGTCCAGGAGGCTGCCGCCGCCACGCTTTCAGAGGCCCGTGCCGAGGTCGAGGCTGCCCGCGCCGATGCCGACGCCGCTCGTGCCGAGCTGCTCGCCGCCCGGGAACAGGCCGCTGACGCGATCAAGGCAGCCCAGCGCGACGCGCAAGCCGCGCTTTCGGCCGAGGCCGCCGAGGCTGAATCGCGCCTGCAAGCAGCCCTCGAAGAGGCTGAGGAGCTGCGCGCCTCAGCCGACGGACTGCTGGCTGAAGAGCGCGAACTGCGTGCGGCCGAGATCGCTGCGGCGCATGAGGCGGCCGAGCGCGAGGTCGCTGCCGCCCACGAGTCGGCCGAGCGGCAGCTCGCCGAGGTCCGTGCGCAGGCTGAGCAGCAGGTCGCGGAGGCGCAGGCCAGCGCTGAGCAGCAGGTCGCCGAGGTCCGTGCGCAGGCTGAGCAGCAGGTCGCCGACGCACTCCAGCGCGCCGACGAGCAGGTGGCGCAGGCCCGCGACGCGGCGGCGCAGGAGATCGAGGCCGCCCACGCGGCCGCCGAGCTGCAGGTCGCCGAGGCCAAGGCCGAAGCCGACGCGCAGGTCGCCGCGGCCCGGCTGCAGTCCGAGGCGGCCTCGGGCGAGCTGGAGACCGTCCGCGCCGACGCCGAGTCCCACGTGCGCGCCGCCAGCGCCGAGCTGGAGCAGACGCAGGCCGAGCTGGACCAAACGCAGGCGCAGCTCGGGCAGACGCAGGACGAACTCGCGCAGGCCCGCGCGGAACTTGGCGAACTACGCGCCCGCTTGGAGGAGTCCGAGGCCGACGCAGACACGCGCGTGGCAGCGCTCCAGGCCAAGGTCGCCGAACAGGACGCCGACATCTCGCAGCGGCTGGCCGCCGCGCAAGAGCAGGCCGAGCAGGCGCTCCACGTCGCGCAGGAGCAGGCCGACCAGGCGCTCCAAGCCGTGCAGGAGGCTGCAGCCCAAGAGCTCGCCGACGCACATGCCGCCCGCGACGCTGCGGTGTTCGCGCTGGCCCGGGCGCAAGAGGAACACGACGAAGAGCGCACGGCCGCCGTCGCAGCGGCCGAGCTGCGACAGGTCGAAGCGCGCGAGGCGCTCGAAGCTGAGCTCGATCGCGTGCGGCAAGGCGCCCAGGAGGCGATCGCCGCTGCCGAGGCCGCCCGCGATCAAGAGCTCGCCGCGCTGCGCGACGAGCGCGACACCCAGCTCGCGATCACCGCGGCCACGCACGAGCAGCAGCTCGAAGCCGAGCAGCTGGCGGCGGCCGAGCTCGTCGCCGACCTGCGCGCACGCGCACTCGAGCTCGAAGCGGAAGTCGGCGAGCTGCGCCGCAACCTCGACGCGCGCGACGAGCGTCACGAAGACGAGATCGTCGCGATCAAGACCGAGCACGACCGCGTGCTGGCCGACATCCGTGCCCAGCACGTGCAGACGGTGGACCGGCTCCGTCGCGAGCACGACGAGGCACTGGCCGCCGAGCGCCAGCTGCGCGCCGAAGAAACCGATCAGCTGCAGGGCGTGTGGGCTGAAGAGGTCGTCGAGCTGCGGGAGGCGCACGCCGCCGACGCCGCAACCCTGCGCGACGCCGCCGAAGATGCGGTCGCAGAGCTCGAGCGCCTGAAGGCCGAGCAGGCCGAGGTGCTGGAGCGGGTCCGCGCAGAGCGCACCGCCGAGATCGACGCCCTCACCTTGCAGGTCGCCGAGGCACAGGACGCCCAGCGGGCGGCCGTCACCTCGGCCGTCGCCGAATCCCGCGAGCGCGCCGACGCAGCGCAGGTTGCCCGCGAACAGGATCGCCGCGAGCACGAAGAGCAGCTCGCGGAGATGAGCGCCAAGCTCGCCGGCACCGAAGCTGCGGCCGCCGCCGAACTCGTGGCCGCCGTGGAGCGACACGAGCTCCTGGCCCGCGAGCTGCGCGCCGAGCACGAGCAGCAGCTCGCGGCCGCCGAGGCCGAGCATGCAGACGCACTCGCGGCCTTGCGTGCTGAGCTCCAGGCCAGCTCAGAGCAGGCCCTCGCCGAGCTGCAGCAGGAGCACGACGACGCGGTTGCGGCGGTCGAGGCCCAGCTTGCCGACCAGCTGGCCGCCTTGGAGACCGAGCGCGCGGCGCATGCCGAGCAGGTGCGAACGCTGCAGCTCGAGCACGCCGAGTGGCAGGAGGCCGTCGAGGCCGAGCACGCTGAGCGCCTGGCGTTGGTGGAGGCCGACGCCGCCGAGCGGATCCAGACCGCGCAAGCCGAGGCCGTCGACCGGATCGCGCTCCTGCAGGCCGAGCACGCCGAGGCGCTGGAGTCGCTTGAAGCCGAGCAGGCCGCGCGCCTTGCGGCCCTCGGCACCGACCAGGCCGAGCAGGTGGCGGCGCTGCAGCACGAGCTCCAGGAGGCTCGCGCGCAGGTCGACGCGCTGCGTGAGGAAGCGCTCGCCGAGCGTGCCACGCTGCAGGAGCGCCACGCCGACGAGCTCGACGACGTCCTCGCCGAACGCGAGCGCGCCATTGCCGCGCTGGAGGCTGACCGCGATCGGCTGGTGGCGGCGCACGCAGAGGAGCTGGAATCGACCCTCGAGACGGCCGAGCACGCCCTCGACGGTCTCCGTGCGGCGCTGCACGCCGAGCAGGAGCAGGCGGTGGCGGCGCTGCGCGAGGAGCTCGCCGGCGAGTCTGCCGAGGCGATCCAGGCGCTCACGGCCGAGCACACCGCGGCGCTGCGCGCGCAGGCGGCCCAGCATGAGGAGCTCGCCGCGTCGCTGCGAGCGGAACACGCCGCAGCCGTCGAGTCGCTACAGGTCGAGCACGCCGCAACGGTCGAGTCGCTGCGAGCTGAACACGCCGAGGACATCGAGTCGATCCAGCTCGAGCACGCCGCCACGGTCGAGTCGTTGCGCGCTGAGCACGCCGCGCACGTCGAGTCGATGCAGGCCCAGCACGCCGGGACCGTCGAGTCGATGCAGGCCGAGCAGCTGGGGATCCTGGAGGAGCTGCGAGGCGAGCACGCCGCGCAGGTCGCGCAGCTCCGGGACGACCTGGAAGCCGCGCTCGCGCGGGCTGGGGCGACGCAGGAAGCGGCAGCGGCAGAGCTCGCCAGCGAGCGCGACGATGCCGAGCGCACGATCGCCGGACTCCGGGCTCAGCTGGACGAGCGAGGTGCTGAGCTCGAAGCAGCCCAGCACCGGCTGCGCACCGTGCTGGAGACGGGCGACGAGACGGCCGCCGAACGCGACGAGCTTCGCACGCAGCTGGAGGCCCTCGTCGCCGAACGCAGTGCGCTGCAGGCGCAGCTGGCCGAGCGTGAGGCCGACCTCGAGGCTGCTCGCGCCGACGCCGCCGAACGTGCCGACGAACTGAGCGTCCTCCACCTCCAGCACGCCACCGAGCTGGCTGCCGCGTCGGAGCAGGCAGAGGCCGCCGCTGCAGCTGTGCTGGCCGAGCACGCGGCACGGATCGAGGCGGCGGAACTGGAGCAGGGCGAGCGCGTCGCTGCCTTGGAAGCCGAGCTGGCCGAGCGTCGGCGCGAGCACGAGGCGCAGCTCGCTGAGCTGGAGGCCGAGCACGCTTCGCAGCTGCAGGCTGCGCGAGCCGAGCAAGAAGCGCGCGTGGCCGCGCTGCACTCAGGCCACGCCGCGCAGCTGCAGGCAGCGCAGCTTCAGGCCGACGAGCGGCTGCGCGAGCTGCAGTCTGCCCACGACGACGAGCTCGCCGCGGCGCTCGCAGAACACGCCGACGACGCCGAGCGCATGGCGGCGCTGCAGGCTGCCGCCGCCGAGCAACTCGAGCTGGCGCAGGACGCGGCCGCCGAGCAGGTGCGGCGCGCCGCCGCCGAAGCGGAGGAGCGGCTGCAGCTCGCGCAGGCCGAGGCTGCCGAACGGCTGGCCGCCGTGCAGGCCGAGGCACAGGAGCAGGTCGCCACGCTGCGCGCAGCCCATGCCGACGAGGTCGCTGCGGCGTCCGCTGCCCACGAGCAGAGCCTCGAGCTCGCACGCACCGAGCAAGCGCAGCTCGCTGAGCAGCTTGAGGCTGCGCACGCCACCCACGCCGAACTCACCGAGCAGCTCCAGGCCGCCCACGCGGAGTTTGCCGAGCAGCTGGAAGCCGCCGAAGCAGCGGCCCAGGCGCAGCTGGAAGCGGCCCTGGCCGACGCCGACCAGACGCTCCAAGCGACCCGCGCCGAAGCCGCAGACGCCACCGCGCAGGCTCGGGAGGAAGCCCAGCAGGCCGTGGCGCAGGTGCGGGCCGAGACCGAGCGCCGACTGGCTGAACTCGAGCAGCAGTCCGCCGCCGAGCGTACCGCCCACACCGAAGAGGTCGACGGCCTGCGCGCGCAGCTGGAGCAGTCGGCAGAGTCCTCGATGCTCGCGCTGCGCAGCGAGCATGAAGCACGCGTGCGCGAGCTCCAGGCCATCGCCGACCTGGCCCGCGAGGATCAGGAAGAGGCGCATGCCGCTGCTCTGGCCGCCGCCACAGAGCGCGCGCAGGAAGCCACCGAGCAGCTGGAAGCCGAGCGCAGCCGGATCGAGCTGGAGCAGGCCGCCGCCCAGCAGGCCCTGGATGAGCAGACCGCCCTGGTGGCTGACCTGCGCGAGCAGCTTGTCGCGGCGCAGCAGGAGGCCGCCGCCAGGTTGCAGGAGCGCGACGGACTCTCGAGCGAACTGCAGCGGGCGCTGGTCGCGCATGCGCAGGAGCTCGATGCCAGCCAGGAGCTCGTCGCCGAGCATTTGGCGCGGGCCACCGAGGCGCAGGTCGAGGTCGAGTCGCGCGGCGAGCAGCTCACGGCGCTGGCTGCCGAGCGCGACGAGCTCGTTGCCCGCGTCGCCGCGCTGACCGAAGTGGCCGAGTCCGCGCATGCCGAGCTCGCCAGCGAGCATGCCGCGCTCGCCGCCCAGCTGGAGCAGCTGGAGGATGACCGGGCCACCCTCGGCGCCCAGCAGCAGCTCGCGCTCGAGGCCGCCGCCGAGGATCACGAACGCCAGCTCGCCGAGCTGCATGCCGCGCATGAGTCGACGCTCGCCGCGCTGCGGGCCGAGCACGAGGCGGCCATCGTGCAACTTGCAGAGGAGCACCGCGAGGTCGTGCGCGCGCTGGAGGGCGAGCTTGATGACTCCCGCCAGCAGCTGGGTGGTCTTGCCGCCGAGTCTGGCCGTGAGCTTGCGGCCCGTGAAGACGAGCTCGCCCAGGCGCTCGCCCTGGCCACCGAGGAGCGCGAGGCCGCCCTCGCCCAGGCAGCCGAGCGGGCCGAGGCCGCCCTGGCCCAGAAGCTCGAGGAACATGAGGCGGCGCTCGGGCAGATCGTGCAGGAGCGCGACGAGGCCCTTGCGCAGGCTGCGGCGCAGCGCGACGCCGTCCTCGCGCAGGTCAGCGAAGAGCACGAGGCGGCGCTCACCCAGGCCATCACCGAGCGTGAAGCTGCGGTGGCGCAGGCCATCCAGGACCGCGACGCGGCCATCGCCCAAGCTGAGCTGGCGCGCGATGAAGCGCTCGCCGAGCAAGCTGAGCGCCACCAGGGCGAGATCGCGGCGTTGCGCGAGCAGCTGGAGACTGGCCTGACGGCTGCAGCCGATGAGCAGGCGCAGCTCCGGGAGCAGTACACCGCGCAGCTGGCCGCCGCTGCCGAGCAGCACGATCGCGCGATGGCCACGCTGCGCTCGCAGTTCGAGGCCGACACCGCGGAGGCGTCCGACCGCCACCAGGCCCAGCTCGACGACGCCGCTGCCGCGTTGGCCTCTGCCACGGCCGCGCATGAGGCCGCCCTCGCGGCCGCCGAGGCCGAGCAGGCTCGCGCCACCGACCAGCTGTCGACGGCGTCGGGGCATGTGGCGGAGCTGGAGCAGCGGGTTGCCGAGCTCGACGCCCAGCGCGAACGAGCCCAGCAGACCGTCGCCGAGCTCGCCGCCGACGTCGACACGGCGCAGGAGCAGCGCAACCAGCTCGAGCAGGAGGCTGCATCGGCCTTGCTTGCTGCGCGCACCGAGCTCGAGGAGCGCCTGCGCGAGATCGAGCTCGATCGCGACCGCGTGACCGTCGAATTCGACGAGGCTCGCGCGCGCCTGGCCGCGCAGCTGGAAGAGAGCCAGGAGCTGGCCGCCCTACACCTGGCGCGCGCCGCCGAGCTCGAAGCCGAGCTGGAACGCACCGCGGCCATGGCAGCCGAGCGCGCCGACGCTGCCGCCGATGCCTCGGCCCGCGTGACGGAACTGGAGCAGGAGCTGGCCGCGGTTCGCGCCGAGCAGGCGGAGCTCGCGCTGAGCGCAGATCGCCTCCGTGGCGAGACCGGCACCGTGCGTGCGGAGCTCGGCGCGATGATCGAGCGCCAGCAGATCGAGCACCGCGAGCGCGTCGCCGAGCTCGAGCAGCAGCACACCGCCCGCGTGGGCGAGGTGCTGGCCGAGCTGCAAGACCTGCGCGAGTCGGCCACGCGTGAGCAGCAGGTGCGCCTGGCCGAGCAGCGCGCCGAGCTCGAAGAGCGGCTCGACACGCAAGAGCGCGCCGCGGCCGAAGCGATGGCCGAGGCCCAGCAGGAGGCGCAGGAACGGCGCGTCGAGGAGCTCGCCGCGCTGCGCGCCGAGCTCGAGGAGGCCCACACGCTGCGCCTGGAGACGCTCATCGACCAGCACGACGAGCAGCTACGAACGCAGCAGGCCGCGCTCGCCGACGCCACCGAAGCCGCCGACGCCCGAGCGCTGTCGGCCATGGAGAGCGCCGACGTGGCTCTGGAGCAGCTCCGCGGCCGGATCAGCGAACTCGAGCGCGAGGTCTCGGCTGCACGGACCGAGCGTGACCTGGCGATCACCAACACCGCCGAGCTCGACGCCGGTCTCGGCGAACTCCAGCGCCGCCTGAAAGACGCGACCGACCGCGCCGAGGCGCAGGCCGCTGAGGAACGCGTGCTGCGAGAGGAACTCGCCGCTGCCACGCGCGCGGCCGAGGAGGCCGACGCCCGCGCCGACGCGCTGCAGACCGAACGCGACATCGCCCGCTCGCGCGCCGAGCAGATCACCACGGCCCTGGAAGAGCGCGCCTCGGCTGCCCGCGAGGAGGAGCAAGCCCACGAACGCAGCGTCGACCAGCTCACCGGGCGCATCCGCGAGCTCGAAGAGCGCATCAGCCGGATCGACGCCGGCCGTGGCGAACTCGAAGCCAGTCTGACCGAGCGCGAAGTCGAGCTCGAACGCCTGAAGCGCGCGCAGGACATCGAACGCGCTGAGGCGGCCAAGACCAAGAAGGACCTCGACGCCGCGCACGCCCTCAACGATGAGATCGTCGACCAAGTCGCCGCGATCCGCGGCGAGCGTGACGGTGCCTCCAGCCAGCTCGAGGACCGCGGCCGCAAGCTCGCCGAGATCGAAGACCAGCACCGCGCCGCCGAGGACCAGCTCGCCGAACTGCGCCGTGAATCAGCCCGCCAGGCCGACCGGATCGACGAGCTCGAGCTGCTCTACGCCCGCGCCGAGTCGGCGCTCGCCGGTGCCGAGGAGACCGAGCGTGAGCGGCGCGAGCTGCGCGCCGAACTCGACAGCGCCAACGAGGCGCTCGAGCACCTGCGGGTTCGCTACGACGAACTCGAGCGGCGCGAGCGCGACGAGCGTGATCGTCAATCCTCGATGCAACAGGAGCTCGGCAGCGAACTGGACCGCGCCGGGGTCGTGGCGCAGGAGCTGGAGCGTGCCCGCCAGGAGGTCGAAGCCCGCGAGCAGCTTGCCGCCGACCTGCAGCGACAGCTGGCCGAACGCACCCGTGACCGCGACGAACTGGGCCGCGAGCTCGACGAGCTGCGCAACGAGCTCGCTGCGCTGCAGCGCGCGATCGGCGATACGCCCGAGGCGCCCGCGCCCACCGAGCTCGGACCGCGGCCCGCGTTCGAGCCCCGACAGCCTGCCGCCGCCGAGCAGCCGCCTGCCCCCGAACTCGAGCCGCCCGACCGCGACACGTGGGCGGTCCTCGACGACCTCGACGACCACCTGCTGCTCGGTGATGAGGGAACCGCACCCGCCACCGACCTTGACCAGGGCCAGCCACCGCAGTCGCCGAGCGGCCCACCGCCAGCGCCGGACGTCCCTCCGCCACCGCCGGGATTCGACGACCCGGCCCCGGGTGAGCAGGGTGGCCCGCGCCGCTACCGCGGCCGCCGGCGCTTCCGCCCGTAGCGCGCGGCGCGTTAGACCGAGGGAAGCGGCCGGGCGGCGACCTCGGCGGCATCCTCTGGGGTGAGCCCCAGCATCCGCAGCATGTTGGCGGCGTGCGCGATGTCGGCGTCCTCAGGGGTGACGCCTTGGAGCACGCCCTGCATCACGCCAACGAGCGCCCCGCCGCAGGCGTAGAGGGTGACGATCGGATCGGTCACCGAGAACCGACCGCTGTCGATCCCGGCTTGCAGGTCGCGCAGGGCGCGGGCGGCGAAGACGTCGAGCATCAGCCGGTTCGACACGTCCAAGCGCACGATCAGCCATGCGAACGAGGGGTCCGAGCGGGCGGCCGCGATCAGATGCCGGTGCGCGATCGCGATGACTTCGGCGGGGTCCTGCACGCCGGCCGTGAGTTCGTCGACCGTCGCGCCGTAGGCATCGGAGTTCTCGCGCAGGACGGCTTCGACGATGGCGTCCTTGTCGTCGAAGTGGTTGTAGAACGAACCGAATCCGACGCCGGCGTGCTCGGTGATCTGGTTGATGCGCGTGCGCTCGACGCCCTGTTCGGCGAAGAGCTCGCGGGCAGCGGTCAGCAGGCGCCCGCGGGTGTGGGCGCGGCGCTGTTCCTGGCGAGAAACGGGCGGATCTTGGGCAGCGTGGTCGGGCACGAAGCGTCGACTCTACCGCCAATCCGGAGGCCGACCTTTGCGATCTAGCCAGATACTGATAAGTTCGTCAGAACTTCTCGGGAAGGTACTTCATGCGCTTGCGACACACCCCAGACGGCGTCATCGCCTTTGATGCCCTGCGCGACCGCTGGGTCTCCCTGCCCGCCGTGGTCGACGCCGGTGGCCCCGATGTGGCTGACCTGTCGGAGACCGTGCAAGACGTGCTGTCGGTCCTGGCTGCCGGTCGCCCTGCCTGGGCGCGCCTGGAAACGCTGATGGCTGAGCTGTCCGACCAGAAGGCGCTCGCCGCCGACCCGGAAGCGGCCGGCTTGCCCTTCGCCGCGCGCTCGATGCGGGCGTTCATGGTCTACGAATCGCACGCGATCGCCTCGGCCCGCGTGCTGGTGCGCCGCTTCTTCCCGCGCCCGGCCGCCGTTGCGGTCGCCACGTTCGAGCGCGTCACCGGCAAGACGTTCCCCGCGCTGAAGCCGTCGAAGGGGTTCTACGAAGCCCCGCCGATGTACGTGGGCAACCACACGGCGATGCTCGGCGACCACGAAGAGATGTGGTGGCCGAGCCACACCGAGTACCTGGACTTCGAGCTCGAGCTGGCCTGCGTGCTGGGGGCGCCCCTCAGCGACGCCACGCCCGAAGAGGCGCGGGCCGCGATCGGTGGCTGGTTCGTGCTCAACGACTGGAGCGCGCGCGACGTGCAGGCCAAGGACTACCGCGAGAACGTGTTCGGGCCGGTCGTGAAGTCCAAGACGTTTGCCAATTCGATGGGCGCCGACGTGATCACCGCCGATGAGCTTCCGGATTGGCGCACCGCGCGCGGCCGCGTGCTGGTCGACGGCGACGTCTGGTGCGAAGGTTCCACCGAGGGTGCCCACTGGGACATCGGCGACATGCTGGCCTACGCCTCGCAGGGCGAGCTGCTCGACGTGGGCGACGTCTTCTCGACCGGCACGATGCCCGGCTGCTGCGGCCTGGAGCTCGACCGCTGGATCCTCCCGGGCCAGACGATCGAACTGCAGATCGACGGCATCGGCTCGGTGACCAACGCCGTTGCGTCGTCCGCCACGCCGCTGGCGCTGGCCCGGTAACGCAGGTGCGTGCCGTGGCGAATCATCCGGTCATGGACTGCGACGTGCTGATCGTGGGCCTGGGTCCGGTCGGTCAGCTGCTCGCCAACCTGCTCGGCGCGCAGGGCATCGACGTGGTCGCCCTCGACGAGGCGCTGGCCCCCTACGACCTGCCGCGCGCAGCCGTGATCGACGACGAGGTGCTGCGCATCCTGCAGTCCGCGGGACTTGCTGAGGGCGTGCTCGCCGACGCACAAGTGCAGCGCACGGTGTCCTACCGCACGCGCGCCGGGCGGCCCGTGGAGATCATGCGGCCGGAGTCCGGCCCGTACGGCCACCCGCCGCTGGTCTCCATCAACCAGCCGTCGGTGGAGCGCACGCTCATCGCTGGGCTGGACCGCTTCCCATGCGTCGATGCGCGCTGGGGTCAGCGCGTGGAGCACATCGACCAGCGCGCCGATCACGCGACCGTGTGGGTCCGCCCGAACGATGGCGGCAGGTGCGAGGAGCTCAAGGCCCGGTGGGTCGTGGCGTGCGACGGCAGTCGCAGCGCGGTGCGCGCGATGCTCGGCGTCGGGTTTGGTGGGTCGACGTTTCGCCAGCGCTGGCTGGTGGTCGACGCCCTCACCGATCAGCCGGTCCTCGGAGCCCCGCACCCCACGTTCCTCGGCGACCCGATCCGCCCGACGGTGTCGCTGCCGATGTCGCCCGGCCGCCACCGCTGGGAGTGGATGCTGCACCCCGGCGAGGCGGCCGAGCCGCTCCTTGCACCCGAGTCGATTCAGGCCAGGATCGCCGAGTGGACCGACGACCCTGACCTGTCCATCGAGCGGTCGGTCGTCTACACCTTCCATGCGCGCAACGCGAGCCGTTGGCGGGTCGGCCGCTTCCTGCTCGCCGGCGATGCCGCGCACGTGATGCCGCCCTTCATCGGCCAGGGATTCTCGTCGGGCGCGCGCGACGCCGCCAACCTGTCGTGGAAGCTCGGCGCTGTCCTCTCGGGGGCGCCGCAGTCCCTCCTGGACACCTATGAGGCCGAGCGCCGCCGGCACGTCACGACCATGCAGCAGCTGGCGGTTCGGTGGGGCAAGGTCCTGCAGACGACGAACCCGCAGGCCGCCGCCGTGCGCGACGTGGTGCTCACGGCACTGGACCGCGTCGGCGTGGTGGCTGCAGTTCGAGATCGGATCAAGCCGACCGCCACGATCCACGGCGGTGCCTTCGCGCAGCGCACGGCCCGGCTCCCGTGGCGGCGCGCCGTGGGAACACTGCTTCCCCAGCCGCTTGCGCTCGAGGCCGACGGAGGTGAGCCCCGCTTGCTCGACGACTGCCTGCCGCCCGGCTGGGTCTTGGTCACCACGAGCGCCGAGGTCGCCGGGGTCGACGCAGGGTTTGCCGCACGGCTGATCCCGATGGATCTCGATGAGGGTGGCGAGCTCACCTCGTGGATGCAGGCACGGCGCGTCGATTGGGTCGTGCTGCGCCCGGATCGCTACGTGTTCGCCGCGGGCACCGGCGTGGCCGGGGTCCCTCGTGCCGCCGCCGCGATGCAGCGGCTTGCCGGGACCGGCGGCACCCTGATGCCCCTACCCCAACTGGCCGCGCTGGCCGGAGGTGTCGCGTCATGATCGCCGTGTTTGGAGGCTCGGGCACCATCGGGTCCCAGGTGGTTCGCGAGCTTGCGGCTCGCGGCGCCGACCTGCGGCTCCTGACCCGCTCGCCGCAGGCGCAGGTCGGGATTCCCGCGGTCTACGCCGACCCGACCGTGCCGGCGTCGCTGGGCCCCGCACTGGTGGGTGCTGAACGCCTCTTCCTGCTCACCCCGCATGGTCCCGGGCAGCCGGGCATGGAGCAGGCGCTGCTCGCCGCTGCGGTCCAGGCCGGCGTGCAAGGCATCGTGAAGATCTCCGGCACCAGCGCGTCGATTGGTCCGAACGGCCCCACGGCCACCGCGGTCACGCACTTTCATTCCGAGCGTGCGATCGAGGACTCGGGCCTTGAGTTCTGCCACATCCGGCCGGCGTTCCTGATGCAGAACCTGCTGGAGACGGTGGCGCCGATCGTGCGCACACGCGGGCTGGTGGCCACGCCCATGGCGGGCGCGCCGATCGCGATGGTCGACGCCCGCGACGTGGGCGCTGTCGCCGCGCACCGGCTGCTGGCCGACCGTTTGGGCGACACGTCGATCCGCGTGTCCGGGCCGGCGGCCGTCACGCACCGCGACCTCGCCCGCCAGCTCGGCGTGCCCTGCCTGCCGGTACCGGTCGCCCTCGCGCGCAAGGCGCTGCGAGCCGGCGGCGCGGATGACTGGGAGCTCGACCACGCCATCCGCATGGTGCGGTTCTTCAACTCCGGCGCCGACGCCGCCGTCTCGGACGCCGTTCGCCTCGAGCTCGGCCGGCCGCCGCGCGCGCTGGAGGACTTCATCGGTGAGCACCGGGGCGACTTTGGGGGCGCCCAGGAGAGCCGCCGCGGGTGGCGCCAGCTTCTTCCCACTTCACCCCTTCGAGAGGAGCGTTAGCCATGGTCAAACGGATGGGGCATGTGGGCCTGCGGGTCCGCGATCTCAGCGCCGCAGTCGCCTTCCAGCGCGACGTGATCGGCATGGTCGAGACGGAGCGCCACGCAGGCGTCTCCTACCTCACCTGCAACGAGCGCCACCACGAACTGGTGCTCATCGAGGACCCCGGCGCCGTGGGATATGACCACGTGGCGCTGGAGGTCGAGGACCTGGCGGCGCTGCAGCGCCTGCAGCGGTCGGTCGTGCACGCCGGCGGCCGCACGCTCGGCGACATCTACCGCGGTGAGCCCGGCATCGACTGGGCGCTCAAGGTCGCCTCGCCGGACGGCCACGTGTTCAAGCTGTTCTGCGGCATGCAGACGCTCAGCCCGTTGCCTGCTGGCGACCGCCCGACCAAGTTCGAGCACGTATCGCTCAAGACGCTGCGGGTCGGGCGCCTGGAGCGCTTCCTGGCCGACGGCCTGGGGTTCACCTTCTCCGATCGCATGGGCCCCTTTGCGAGCTGGTGGCACTGCGACGCCGACCACCACGGCATCGCGGTCGTGCTCTCGCCGACCAGCCGCGAGCTCTCGCACTACGCCTACGCGTGGCCTGATCTCAACGCACTGGGCCGCTGCGCCGACCGTCTTCTGGCCCACTACGACCAGAAGCTGATCTGGGGCCCGAGCCGCCATGGGCCGGGCAACAACCACTTCATCTACTTCCTGGACGCCGACGGGGCGATGATCGAGTGCTGCTCTGAGCTTGCGCTGATGCCGCCGGTCGGGAACTACCAGGCCCGCGAGTGGCCGAACAACCCGAACACGATCAACCAGTGGGGTGCGCCGCCGCCGCTGCGATTCATCCGCGCTGGCTTCCCGGTAGCCCCACCCACGCAGGGCCGGCCGACGTGGGCGACGGCCACCGCCCCCGACAGCACCCCCGCCGACTCCGCGGCGCTGCGCCACTGACTTCACCCCGGGACGCGTGAAGCACCACTCCGCCCCGCTTGCCTTCCCCGGGCAAGCGGGGCGCCGGTGCTCGTCCCAATCAGCACTTCCATGCTCCACCGTTCACCTGCACCGACGACCTCGCGCAGCACGCGCCGCGGCTATCTCGGCAGCCTCTCGCTCACCGCCGCCGACGCCGCCCGCGGCGTGCTGCACCGGTCCTCCGGCGGCCCGCACCTGCAGGTCGACGCCCATGCGCACGCGTTGCCCCCGCGCTACCGCGACGCCCTCCGTGCTGCAGGCGTCAAGGCGCCGGGCGGGCTGCCATTTCCTGCGTGGTCGGAGTCCGCAGCGCTGGGTTTCATGCGCCGGTACGGCATCCGCGCGCAGGTGGTGTCGATCTCCGACCCCGGCGTGGAGTTCCTCCCGGTCCAGGCGTCGATCGAGCTGGCGCGTGAGCTCAACGACGACCTCGCGGACCTGGTGCGCCGCCGGCCGGATCGCTTCGCGGCGCTCGCGGTGCTCCCGCTTCGCGACGTTCCAGCCAGCGTGCAGGAGGTCGGGCGCGCGCTGGACGACCTGCGCCTTGACGGCGTGGGGCTGCTCTCCAACTACGACGGCTACTACCTCGGTGATCCACGATTTCGTCCCTTGCTGCAGGAGCTGGACCGCCGCGGGGCATACGTGTTCGTGCACCCCACGTCGCCGCTCCCGGCCGACAAGCCGCGGCGCGGACTGCCGGACCCAATCGTCGAGTTCCCCTTCGAGACGACGCGCACCGTCGAGAGCCTGCTGCGCGCGGGCGCCTTGCAGGCGTACCCGCGGATCCGTTGGCATCTGGCCCATGCCGGCGGGCTCGTCCCTGCACTGACCGACCGCCTCGCCCGCGACCTGCCCTACGACCCGTCGCCAGCGCTGGCCGCGCTGCGCTACGACACTGCGCTCTCGGCCAGTCCCTGGGCGCTGGCTGGCGTGCGTGCGGTCGCACCGCCAGAGCACCTGTTGTTGGCCACCGATTGGCCCTTCACCACCCTGCTGTTCCTGTTTGCCGGCACCGCCCAGCCGCAGCTGCGGCGGTCCGTGCCAGCCGAGGAGCTGCCGGGCGTGCTGGCGGGCAACATCCTGCGCGAGCTGCCGCGGCTGGCCCAAGCGATCGGTGCAGCGCGTGGATGACCTGACGATGTCGAGGAAGGGCGTGCTCTCAGCCGCGGCGCTCTCGGCGAGTGCACTGGTACTGCGCTCCCAATCGGCGCGGGCAGCAGGTGCCGCGCCACCGGGCGGCGGGGCATCGGCGCCCGTCGTCGACGTGCACGGCCACGCCATCACCGCTGCACTGGAGTCGCAGATGCAGGCGCGCGGCTCACGGTTGCTCGACGGCCGCGAGCTGCCCACGTGGGATGCGGCGTCGGCGCGTTCCTTCATGGATCGCCAGGGCATCGATCTGCAGCTGCTCAGCACCCCTGACCCTGCGCTGTCGTTCGTCGACGAGGCTGGCACCGTCGGAGCGGCGCGGGCGGTCAATGACGAGCTCGCTGACGTCGTGGCCAGCGCACCGGCGCGCTTTGGGGCCTTGGCGGTCCTCCCGCTTCGCGCCGGACCCGGCCCTGCGATCACCGAGCTTCGCCGCGCGACCGACCGACTTGGGATGGACGGGGTCGTGCTGCCAACGGGCGTGGCGGGCCGGCTGCTCGGCGATCCGGTCTACATGCCGGTGCTCGCAGAACTCTCGCGCCGCCGCATCCCTGCACTCGTGCACCCAGTGGCACCGGGCGTCGACGCTCGCCCCGAGCATCAGGGCGCGACCGCCGACACGCTCGAGCACGCGTTTGCGTCGGTGCGCTGCGCAGCCAGTCTGCTCTACGGCGGCGCGTTCCTGCGCGCGCCGCACCTTCGCCTGGTCTTTGGCGCTGGCGGGGGTGGCCTGCCGTTCGTGGCCTCGCGGGTCGCGCTGGCCGATCAGGCGCTCCAGGCGGAGCTGTTCATTCGGCCGCTGCGCCGGCTCTCGTTCGACCTGGCGCAAAGCACCGCGCCCGGCGCCGTGCGGTCGATGCGCGCGTTCGTGCGGTCCCCCAGCCAGCTGCTCTACGGCAGCGACTGGCCGCTGGTCCCCGAGCAGTCGCTGGCCGCTGCGCTGGACGCGGTCACGCTGCCAGACCAGCTCGCGGTGCGTGGCGCCGCGGCGCTGCGGCTCTTCCCACGCCTGGCCTCACGCCTGCGACTTCCACCGGCCGTGCCTCGTTAGCCGAGTCACCCACCGGCTGGCGACTCGGTCAGTCGCCGTCCCTTCAACCGACCCCCCGAGGCCCTATGCCTGCCCTTCTCTCAAGCGTCGCCCAGTCTCTTCGCGTGGGCTCGATCCTGCTGCGCACCGGTGTGGTGCGCTCCACGCTCGCGCGGCCCGACCGCGGCCTGCGGTCGGTCGCTGCGCTGCGCCGCTGGGGCACGAGTCCGGCGGGCGCGTTCGTCGGCACCGCGGTGCGCTCGCCTGGCGCGCTCGCGCTGATCGACGAACGCGGTTCGCTGACCTACGCCGACATCGAGCGGCAGACCAACGCCCTGGCGCGAACGCTGGCTGCCCGAGGCGTGCGCGAGGGCGACGTGATCGCGGTGATGGCCCGCAACCACCGGGGGTTCGTGAGCGCGAGCCTTGCGATCGCCAAGCTCGGCGCCGACGTGCTCTACCTCAACACGATGTTCGCCGGACCGCAGATCCGCGAGGTGTGCGAGCGCGAGCAGGTCTCGCTGGTGATCCACGACGACGAGTTCGGCCACCTGTTCGATGGGCTGGACTCAGGCGTGCCGCGGCTGTGTTCATGGCTGGCCGACGGCGCCGACCACACGGCCGTCGAGTCGCTCATCGCCGCACCGGGAACCTCCACGGCCGATCTCCAGCCGCCCTCGCGCGTGGGCCGACAGGTGATCCTGACGAGCGGCACCACCGGCACGCCGAAAGGCGCCCAGCGCCCCACGCCGCGGTCCGTGGCGCCGATCGCAGCCTTCCTCGAAGTCGTTCCCTACCGCGCCGGCGATCGATGGCTGCTGGCAGCGCCGATCTTCCACACGTGGGGGTTCTTCAACTCGGTCCTGTGCACGTCGCTTGGGGGCACGGCCGTCCTGCCGCGCCGGTTTGACCCCGAAGGGACGCTGCAGTGGATCGAGCAGCACCGGTGCCAGAACCTCGTGGTCGTCCCGGTGATGTTGCAGCGCATCGTCGACCTGGGCCCTGAGGTGATCGGGCGCTACGACCTCTCGTCGCTGCGCGTGATCGCGGTGTCCGGGTCAGCGTTCCCGGGCGACTTGGCAGTGCGTGTGCAGGAGGTGTTTGGCGATGTGGTCTACAACCTGTACGGGTCGACGGAGGTCGCGATCGCGACCATCGCGACCCCAGAGGCACTGCGCGTGGCGCCGGGCACGGCTGGCCGACCGACCCGCTGGACGGACCTCAAGATCGTCGACGACGAAGGCAAGCCGGTGCCCGCCGGCGAGGTGGGCCGGATCTTCGTCGGCAACCAGCTGGCCTTTGAGGGCTACACCGGAGGCGGCGGCAAGGAGCGCCTCGGCGGACTGCTGTCGAGCGGAGACGTTGGCCACCTCGACGAGCAGGGCCTGCTGTTCGTGGATGGTCGCGACGACGACATGATCATCACCGGCGGTGAAAACGTGTTCCCCCGCGAGATCGAGGACCTGCTGATCAACCACGATGCCGTCGCTGACGCCGCCGTGATCGGCGTGCCCGATGACCGCTGGGGCCAGAGCCTGCGCGCCTTCGTGGTCCTGCGGCCGGGCGAAGGACTCAGCGCGCCCGAGCTCCAGCGATACGTCAAGGCGCATCTGGCCTCCTACAAGGTGCCGCGCGAGATCCTCTTCCTCGACGAGCTGCCGCGCAACGCGACCGGCAAGGTCCTCAAGCGCGAACTGGTGGCGCGCACCGAAGTCGCGCAGTAGCAGCGACCGGCGCGGCCGCAGCAAGGCTGTGGCCGCGCGCGTGCGCGCTCAGCCGCCTGCGGCGGTGAGCGGCGTTGCGGTGGCGGTGGGGGAGGACTCCGGCGGGGCCGAGTCCAGCGTGGCGGCGATGGCGATCTCGCGCGTGGAGGCGGCCGCTGGGTCGAGCTCCTGCAGCTTGCGGGCCGCGATCCGCGCGCCGGGACGGTCATGCTCGGCCAGCGCGACGTAGGCGACGGCCCGCCACGCCGACGCGTCTTGCGGAGCCAATCGCACGGCCTCCAGTGCCAGACGGCGCGCCTCGGTCCACCGCTGCAAGGCGAGCGCGGCCTGCGAGCCGACCGCTTCGCCGTCGATGGCCAGCGGATCCAGCCGCGAGGCTTGGCTTGCGTAGAGCGCGGCGTCGCGCAGCGCGCCAGCGTTGCCGGGCAGCAGGTTCGTCTCCGCCTCGCGGGCCTTGATCTGCGCCCGCGCGGGCACGAGCGCACCCAGGCCGACGATGATCGCCAGCAGCGCGGCGACCGCCGCGGCGACCGTCCGGCGGACTGGCGGCGGCGCATCGACGGCGAGCGGAGGCCCGAGGCGCTGCTCCAGTGACTGCCGGCTGCCCAGCGCGGCGACCGCGGCAAAGGCCGGCACGAGCAGCAGCGGCTGCTGCATCGTGGCGTTGATCGCGCCGTGCAGAAGCACCACCGACCCGATGGTCAGCAGGATCGCGGCGTCGGAGCGGGTCGGGTCGCGGCGTCGCTCCGAGCGCGCCGCCAGCGACAGGCCAAGCACGCCGATGAGCACGAGCGCGAGGCCCACGGCGCCGGACTCGGTGAGCACCGCGATCGGCGCGCTGGGCGTGGTCAGCCCGGCCGTGGCGCTGGTGCGGTAGCGGCGTAGGGCCTGCGGGCCCGAGCCGGGCCCAAGCCCAATGGCCGGGTCGCCGGATTGCTGGTAGGCGTCAAGGGCGGCTTGCCAGCGCCAGAGGTGGCTGTCGGAGGTCGCGTTCCACAGGCGCGAGGCGTCGGCCGGTTGCCCTGGTTCGCTGCGGGTCTCAAAGGTGGTCGTCGTGCGCTCCCACACGCCCGACGGGCCGCCGGGTGCCAGCACGAGTGCCGCCACGAGCAGGGCACCGATGCCCACGGCCACACCACCCTGCGCGCGCCGGTCACCTGCCAGGCGCTGTAGTGCTGCGGGCGTACCCATGTCGCGAGCGGCCAGCCATGCCACGAGCGCGACGCCGCTGATGAGCAGGACGCCGACCAGGATTCGGCCGGTGGGATCCGGCTCACCGGCACGGGCCACGCCGCCCGCCAGCACGGCGGTCACCGCCGCAGGCAGGGCGCCAAGGGCGGCTTGCAGCAGCGGCCATCCCAGCGGCACGCCACGCACGCTGAGGATCACGAGCCCGACCAGCGTGAGCAGCAGCGCGCTGCGCGACGCCGCCACGACCAGCGCGAAGAGACCGAGCGTGGCAAAGCCTCGCAGCCACCGCCGGTGCTGGGGGTGGACGGACTGATCAAGCGCCAGGGCCACGAGCACGCCGAGCCCGATCAGCATCGCCGTGGCGGACGGGTCAAAGGGGGAGACCACGCGGCGCGCAGCCTCGGGGAACACCAGGAGATCGATCACGCCGATCAACGCGGTCGCGGCGCCGGTGACCAAGACGCCGAGCACCACGCCGCGGCGGCCCTGCTGCTGTGCGCCGGCAAAGAGACCGAGCACGCTGGCGAGCAGCACCACCAGCACGCCGACCGTCCACCGCCAGGCGCCGCTGGGACTCGGCGACCACAGCCAGACCGACGCGGCCGACCACGCCGCAAACGCGACGAGGGAGCCCAGCGCGACGGCCATCGTGCGTGAGACGTCGGGCGCCGGCAGCCGCCAGCGCGCCCACGCCACGACGGCCAGCGCCGCGACGATCAACAAGCCGGCGAGCGCCCACGCGCCCCAGCTCAGCGACAGCACCGACCACGGGTCAGCGACGATCCTGCCGCGACCCAGGTCCGGGTCGGTGGCGCGTGCGATCACGACCATGAGCCACGGAAGCGCCACGGTGGCAAAACCGATGGCGCCGGCCGCCGTGAGGTCCTTGCGGCGACGCCACGTGCGAGAGAGACGGCCGCGAGCCCGAGGCGGCGTGGCGTCGCCGCGCCCTCCGGAAAGGTTCGCCGCGCGCGAGGCGGCCGTGCGGGCACCCTGGCGGAGCCGGTCGATGGAGAGCTGGTCGGCCAAGGCCATGAAGACGGCGATCGTACCGGCCTGCCCGCCGGAGGCGTGGCGCTTGCCGCCCCGCGCCCGGTCAGGAGCCGCGCCGAGAGCTGAGGTGCCGCCGTGCAGGTGGGTGGTACCGTCACCGCGATGCGCCCCGGCCGCTCGATCGCGCTCTTTTGCCTGCTGGCCCTCGGCGGCTCGCTCCAGGCCGCGCCAGCGATGGCGCAGGATCCCGCTCCCGCCACGAGCGTCGCGCCCCCGGTCAACCCGCAGGGCGACGAGCTCGCGCCCACCACGCCCGCCACGACGCCCGCGACCACGCCGGGTGCCGCGCCGGCTCCGGCCACGACGCCAGGCGCCGTGGCACCGGTCGACCCAGCGGCGCCCGCCGCCGGCGCCACACCGGGCCCGCCGCCGTTTCTGGCGCCCAGCCCCAACGCCGCGGTGCAGCCGGTCGCTGGGGTCTCGGAGCTCACCACACCAGAGGTGCCTCTGGAGCCGCTGCGCATCGCGGCGCTCGTCGCCGCGCTGCTGGCCGCCCTCGCGGTTGGCGCCGCCGCGCTGCTGCGCACGCTCGGCCTGCGGAGCGCCGCCGTGCCTGCGGTCCCGCCGGTCGTCGCAGACGGCAAGGGTTCCCGCGTGCGCGAGCGGCTCAGCACGCTCGCCGACGACGTGCGGGACTTCCTGCGTCACAGCCGCTGACGCGGCCCCGTCGGCCGCGGCTCCAGAGCTCCTACGGTCCGCTCGCGCAGACGCCGCGATGTGGCGCGGCGTCGTGGCCGAACTGCGGACTTCCGCCGCGCGCTGTGCATCCCCCGATCCTCGCAATCACCGGGTTTTTCGTGCACCGGGTCAGGTGGGAAAGAACCCGCTCTCAGCGGAAAACCAGGCCACGGTGCAGTCCGCGGGCCGCTAGCTTCGGAGGAAGAACCAAGCCGCCGGCCAGTCCCTCCACCCGGGACTGGCGCGCAGGCACTCTGAGTGCGGCGCGTAGCCATCCCCTCGGGGTGGCGCTGGGGAATTTTCCGTCCGGCGGGTTCGCAAGGATCAGGTGTTACCCCCTAGGGGAGCCACACCCGGATGCCACCACTGCAAAACCCGGGACGAAACGACGCCGGACCCCGCCGTCGGAAGAAGGAGAGAAGCGCCATGACCACGCCGTCGCAGACCACGCTCGACAAGGAGAACCGGACCGGCAGCGCGATGCGCGTCGCCCGCATGTTCACCAAGCCAGGCGTGCATCCCTTCGAATCCGTTGAATGGGAGATTCGCGACGCGCGCATCGGCTTTGGCGACAAGATCTCGTTCGAGCAGAACGGCGTGGAGTTCCCGTCGACCTGGTCGCAGAACTCGACCAACATCGTCGCGCAGAAGTACTTCCGTGGGCAGCTGAACAGCCCCGAGCGTGAGCGTTCCGTCAAGCAGATGATCGGCCGTGTGGCCGGCACGATCGCTGGTTGGGGTCGTGACCGTGGCTACTTCGCCTCCGAGGAAGACGGCGACGCCTTCGAGGCCGAGCTCACCCACATCCTGCTCCACCAGGTTGCGGCGTTCAACAGCCCCGTGTGGTTCAACGTCGGCTTCGAAGAAGAGCCGCAGTGCTCGGCCTGCTTCATCCTCTCCGTCGAAGACACGATGGAGTCCATCCTCGACTGGAACACCCGCGAGGGCCGCATCTTCCGCGGCGGCTCGGGCTCCGGCATCAACCTCTCCAACATCCGTGGCTCGATGGAGCCCCTGGCCAAGGGCGGCACCGCCTCCGGCCCGGTCTCCTTCATGCGCGGCGCCGACTCGTGGGCCGGCACCATCAAGTCCGGTGGCAAGACCCGCCGCGCCGCCAAGATGGTCGTCCTGGATGTCGACCACCCGGATATCCGCGAGTTCATCTGGTGCAAGGCCAAAGAGGAAGACAAAGCCGAGGCCCTGCGCGACGCCGGCTTCGACATGTCGATCGACGGCGACGGCTTCAAGTCGATCCAGTACCAAAACGCCAACAACTCCGTGCGCGTCTCCGACGAGTTCATGCAGGCCGTCGAGAACGACGAGGAGTGGCACCTCACCGCCCGCACCACCGGCGAGCCCGTCGGTGAGCCGATCCGCGCCCGCGACCTCATGAACGAGATCGCCGAAGCCGCGTGGCGCTGCGCCGACCCGGGCGTCCAGTACGACGGCACGATCAACAAGTGGCACACCAGCCCGGTCTCGGGGCGCATCAACGCCTCCAACCCGTGCTCGGAGTACATGCACGTCGACGACTCGGCCTGCAACCTCGCCTCGCTCAACCTCATGAAGTTCCGTCGCCAGGACGGCTCCTTCGACGTGAAGGCCTACGAGCACGCGATCGACATCGTCCTGCTCGCGCAGGAGATCATCGTCACGCCGTCGAGCTACCCGACCGAGGAGATCGCCGCCAACGCGCGCGCCTTCCGTCAGCTCGGCCTCGGCTACGCCAACCTCGGTGCCTACCTCATGGCCAACGGCCTGGCCTACGACTCCGACGAGGGCCGTGCCCTCGCCGCGTCGATCACCGCGCTGATGACCGGCCGCGCCTACCGCCAGTCGGCCGTCATCGCCGAAGCGGTCGGCCCGTTCGAGAAGTACGCCGAGAACGCCGAGCCGCACCTGAACGTCATGCGGATGCACCGCGACGCCTCCTACGAGATCGACGAAGAGAACACCGTCGACACCGACCTCCTCGACGCAGCCCGCAAGAGCTGGGAAGAGGCCGTTGAACTCGGCGAGCAGCACGGCTACCGCAACGCCCAGGCCACCGTCCTGGCGCCGACCGGCACCATCTCGTTCCTGATGGACTGCGACACCACCGGCATCGAGCCGGACTTCTCGCTCGTCAAATACAAGGAGCTCGTCGGCGGCGGCTCCATGACGATCGTCAACCGCACCGTCCCGCTCGCCCTGCAGACCCTCGGCTACACCAAGCCCGAGATCGAGCAGATCGAAGCGTTCATCAACGAACACGGCACGATCATCGGCGCGCCGGCCCTCAAGGACGAGCACCTCTCCGTGTTCGACGTCGCCGTCGGCGCACGCGCCATCAGCGCCATGGGCCACGTGAAGATGATGGGCGCCACGCAGCCCTTCCTCTCCGGCGCGATCTCCAAGACGGTCAACATGCCGCACGAGTCGACCGTCTCGGACATCTACGAGGCCTACGTCGAAGCATGGCGCCTCGGCGTCAAGGCCCTCGCGATCTACCGCGACGGCTCCAAGACCGCGCAGGCACTCCGCACCGACGCGCAAAAGGAAGTCGAGCTCGGCGCCGGTGGCTCGTTCACCCAAGCCGACATCGACGCCGCCGTGGAAGCAGCCGTCGTCGCTGCCCGCGCCGAAGTCGGTCCGGCCCGCCGCCGCATGCCGCGCGAGCGCCAGTCCGTCACCCACAAGTTCTCCGTCGGTGGCCACGAGGGCTACATCACCGCCGGCAAGTACGAAGACGGCACCGTCGGCGAGATCTTCCTCACCGACGTCGGGAAGGAGGGCTCCACGATGCGCGGCATGATGAACGCGTTCGCGACCTCCATCTCGATCGCCCTCCAGTACGGCGTGCCGCTGGAGACCCTCGTCGAGAAGTTCGCCTACATGCGCTTCGAGCCCGAAGGCATCACCCAGAACCCCGAGATCCCCTTCGCGAAGTCCATGCCGGACTACTTCATGCGCTGGCTCGCCTCGCGGTTCCTCGGCACCGAACACCAAGAAGCCCTCGGCCTCCGCACCCCCGGCGTCGTCGCCAAGGAAACCGGCGAAGCCGCATCCGTCGCAAACCGCGGCGACACCGCCGGCCCCGCCAACGGCGCACCCAAGACCATCGCCGGCGCCCCCGCCATCAAGAACAAGGTCGCGACCAAGGCCCCAGCCGCCACCCCGGCAGCTGCGTCCCTCACCGACACGCCGCCCGTCGTCCCCGCCAAGATGATCGGCCTCGACCTCGGCCCCGCCTGCAACCAATGCGGCGGCATGATGCAGCGCACCGGCGCCTGCTACACCTGCCCTTCCTGCGGCAACAACACCGGTTGCGGCTGAGCACTCTCTCGCTTGCATCTCCGCCACGTGTGGAGCCGGCCCGGCCTAGCGGCCTAAACCGGCTCCACCCGCGGCGGATCTGCGGCGCGATAGCCACGTCAGCCACAGCCCTTCCCGGCTGCGGGTGATCTAGGTTCGCTTGAAGGGCGCCGGGTGACCGGCGCCCTTCGGCGTTTCTGGGCCCACCTCGCCGGCAAGCGGGTCGAACGGGATGTAGTGGTCGCTATAGCAACCACAAAATCCCGTTCGGCACCGGCCTACGCCGTCGTCTGCCAGACCTTGCGCAGCGTCTCGTGGACCGTCCACGTGGTCTTGG
>JAEMRF010000154.1:0-3169 GCA_016463515.1 Solirubrobacteraceae bacterium
GCCGCCAGCGCGCCGCTCCCGACCGCGACCGCGAGCGCTCCGGGGACGGCCCGGTCCAGCGCGAGCAGTCGGCGCTGCACGGCCCGTGCTTGCTGTCGGGCGTCGGTGCTCATCGCAGCTCACGCAGTGTGCCGCGCGCGGCCCGCGCTACGAGGCCGCCTACGCCGCCGCGTGGTGCATCGGCGGGCGGGCGGAGAAAGCGCACGTACGCGTAGCCAAGTGCTGCGAGGCCAAGCGGGAGCAGCACCACGCTGATGGCGAGCATCGCCCCGAGCGTGGTCGCCCCTGAGGCCGCCTCCGAGAGCGCGACGCTGTGCGGGCCGCTGCCCGCAATTGGCGTGCGGAAGAGCACCGCAAAGAGCGCACCGAACGCCCCAGTCATCGCTGCGCACGCGCCGAGCAAGGTCGGCAGGTCGCGTCCGAGCGCGGCGGCGCGGACCACCACCGCGAGGCCGGTGGCGCATAGCACTCCGAGGCCCAGACCGACCGGGCCGAGCGCCAGCCCAGAGGGCGCCTGCGTGGCGAAGACGACGAGCGCTGCAAGCAGCAGGGCGACCGCCGGCACGCTCACAGCACGAGCCGACAGCCGGTCCCGCACACCGGGGACCCGCAAGCGCAAGAACGCCAGTCCCTGGAGCCGGCAGAGTGCCGTGAGTGCCAGGCCGGCCACGATGCCTGTGGGCGTGAAGATGCCCAGGCCAGCGTCGCCCCCAGCGGCCAGCGACCCATCAAATGCGCCTGCCCAGATCACGCCCCACAGGAAGGGAATGGCAAGGCTCGTGCCCACGATGACGCGTTCCCAGCGGGCCTGCGCGCGAGGCGTCGCATGGCCGATGAGTTCGATCCCGCCGTGGCGCACCATGACCGCGGCCACCACGGCAACCAGCGGCAGATACGCCCCGGACATGAACTCGGCGTACCAACCGGGGAAGGCCCCCAGGGTGATGGCGACGGCGATCACGAGCCACACGTCGTTGGCGGCCCAGGTCGGGCCGATCGCACGCAGCGCGGTGGCCCGATCGGTTCGGCGCAGCAGCTGTCCGACGCCGAGATCGATGCCGCCGAGGACGAAATACAGGACCCACACGGCGCCGAGCAGCGCGTACCAGGTGGTCTCGAGGGTGGTCGGTTCCATGCCGTCCTCCTAGTAGGAGATCGCGAGCTGACCGGTGGTCTCCTCGCGACGGGTCGGTGGTGGCGTCGGTTCGGGCTGTTCCGGAGTGGCGCCGGTGGCGGCGGGCAGACCGAGTTGCAGCTCTCGCCGGATGGTTTGCAGGCCGATCGTGGCGGCGATCGCGTAGATCCCCAGGAAGACCACGAGACTCACCACCACGGCGCCAGCGGGCAACGCCGACACGGCGTCCTGGGTTTTCAGCAGGCCCTGGATCGCCCACGGCTGACGCCCGACCTCGCGCAGGATCCAGCCACCGGCGGAGGCGATGAACGGCAGTGCGACCGCCAGCGGCGCGACGCGGAGAAACACGCGGCCCGCGCGGCTGGCGTGCAGTGGCTGCTGACGGCGCAACAGCCACAGACCCATCCCCATGAGGCCAACGAGGGCGAGTCCGCTGCCCAGCATCAGGCGGAAGCTCCAATACAGCAGCGGCACGATCGGCACGTAGTTGCCCGGGCCGAACTCCGCCTCGGCTTCGCGCTGCAGATCGTCGATCCCTCGGACCGTCGAGTTGAGCGAGAAGTCGTTGAGGAGCGAAAGCAGGCCTGGGACCGACACGTTGAACGTCGGCTCGCCCGGGTTGGCCTTCAGCGGCCCGATCGCGAAGAGCGAGAGCGCCGCTGGTGATTCAGTGCGGTAGAGCGCCTCGGCGGCGGCCATCTTCATCGGCTGGTTCTCGAGGGCGCGCACACCCTGGAAGTGCCCAGCGGTCATGCCGAGCGTGCCGGCAGCCAGGCCCACCACACACGCCTGGACCGCGGCACGCCGAAAGGCAGCGACCTCGTACCCGCGCCCGATCTGCCATGCGGCGATGGCGAGCACGACGGCGCTGCCGGTCAGCAGGGCGGTGAACACGACGTGCGCGACCGTCAGGCCCACGTCCGGGTTGAAGAAGATCGCCGAGACGTCGGTGACTTCGGCGCGGCCATCGACGAGCCGGTAGCCGCGCGGGTTCTGCATCCACGAGTTGGCGGTCAGGATCGCGAAGGCGGAGACGACCGTGGCCGTCACCACCACCCAGAGCGAGGCAAGGTGGACCCGCGGGGAGAGCTTGCCCCAGCCGAAGACCCAGAGGCCGAGGAACACGGCTTCGATGAAGAAGGCGCCGAGCCCCTCGAGCGCAAGCGGCGCTCCGAAGATGTCGCCCATGTACGTCGAAAAGCCCGACCAGTTCATGCCGAACTGGAAGGTCTGCAGCAGGCCGGTCACGACGCCGACCGCGAAGCTGATCAGCATCGGGCGGGCGTAGTACTTCGTCAGGCGCAGGTACTGCTCATCGCGCGTGCGAAGCCAGCGGGTCTGCAGCAGTGCGACCTGAAAGGTCAGTCCGATCGTGACGGCGACGATCGAGAAGTGAATGAGGGTCGTGAGCGCGAACTGCCATCGAGACAGGTCGAGCGTCGTGACCAATGACGCGAGCGGTAGGTCTACCACGAGGGGCTCCTGACGGACGACCACGCTCGAAGGACGAGCATGGCGAGGGGGGCTCGGGCGTCAGGACCCTGGCCGCCGGTCATGAGCGGCCACCTGTAATGCTAGCAGCGTGCCTGAAGCCACTGAATCGCTCGGTGGCGTGCGGAGATTCGTGCGGGAGCAGCTGAAGTTGCGACCGACCGGTGACCCAGAAGTCGACCTGCGGCTGGGGGCCGTGGGCGTGGCTGGCCTGCTGGGCTGGGTCTCGATCGTGGCGGTCCTGCTTGGCCTCGTGACCGGTCTCCCGGTCGAGCACCAGGGCATCGTGCTGTCGACGACCCTCGTCGCCGCTGGCGGCCATGCCGTGCTGGGTCTGTTGCCGTGGTCGCGGCTCTTGGCGACCAGCCGCGGGCGGCTCCTGCTGAACCTCTGGGCAGGCGCGCTCATTGCTGGAGTGCTCGGCCTCGTGCTCACGGCAGGCGGGCGCTCGCGCCTGGACCTGCTGTTCTTCCTGGTGCTGCCTTGGCTCGCGACGCTCGAGCAGGGCCGCCAGCGTGCGGCGTGGCTGAGCGCCGCTGGGGC
>JAEMRF010000154.1:3269-7057 GCA_016463515.1 Solirubrobacteraceae bacterium
TCAGACGGTGAGGCGTTTGATCAGGCGGCCGCGCGAATCCGGTCGATCGCCGCGGTGCACGACGTCCTTGCGACGCGGTCGGGCGGCCGGGTGCCGGCCGACGAGCTGCTGGCGGCGGTCGTGGCCGCGGCCGACCCGGACGGCACACTGCTCGACATCGCACCCGTCGACCTCGCGTTCCAACAGGCCCAACATGTGGGCGTCGTCGTCAACGAGCTCGTGGCCAACGCCCACCGTCACGGCACTCCTCCGGTCACCGTCACGCTCGCGGCCCTCGACCCCGGGCAGCTGCGTCTCGTTGTGGCAGATGGCGGGCCTGGCGTCGACGCGCAGGCGTGGGCATCCCCAGGCCTCGGGCTACGGCTCGTGCGCCAAGTCGTCACCCAAGGACTGGGTGGAACCCTCGAATGCGAGACCGGTGCGGTCGTCGTGTGCTTCCGTGTAGGTGACGATGCGAATCCTGGTCGCTGAAGACGATCCCATCATTGCGCTGGGTATTGCGCGCCGGCTGGAGCAGCTGGGGCACACGGTGATCGGGCCGTTTGCGCGCCGAGCCGACATCATGCGGTCGGCGCAAGAGGACGCGCCGGAGCTGCTGCTGCTGGACGTCGACCTGGAAGATGCCGACGGACTGGTCTTGGCTGCTGAGCTCACGGCCACCGGGCCGCGGCGACCGATTGTGGTGCTGACGGGCCTTGACGCACCCGAGCTCGTGGAGCGCTCGATCTCCTCTGGCGTGGAGGCGTTTCTCACCAAGCCAGTCGATGATCGTCAGCTCGACGCAGCGATCCGGCTTGCTGCGGCACGGCACGCCGAGTTCGAGGCCTTGCAAGCGGAAGTCACCGACGCTCGTCGCGCGCTCGACGACCGCAAGCTCGTTGACCAAGCCAAAGGCATCCTGATCCGGGCGCTGGGGATCGACGAACCGACGGCTTTCGCGCGGATTCAGCGGACCGCTCGCGACCGGAACCTGAAGCTCGTCGAGGTCGCTCGGTCGATCGTGGACCAGCGTGCGCTGCTGGAGCAGCCGCCCGCAGGGCCGACGTAGACCGCTACGCGCGGCCGGCGTAGGACTCGAACAAGCGATAGAACGCGTCGGCGAGTGGGGCTGGGTCCAGGTCGTGGCCCAGCGCGATGCGCCGCAGGCCGTAGCCGTCGGCGAGACTGACGAAAATCGGTGCGACCGCCTCTGGGTTTGGCGTACCCACGACCTTCAGGGCGCTCACCGCGACCCCCTCGAATGCTTCGAGGACCGAGGCGACGGCTTCCCGCTCTTCGCCGTGGCGCCGGCTGGTATCCAAGTACGCCTCGAACTGCGCGATCTCGCTTTGCAGCGGTGCCGCGCAGAGGATCTCGGCGAAGAGGTCAGCGATCTCGCGCGGGGTGCTCTGGCGCTCGGCGAGTGCGTCGCTGAGCGCGTTGAGCTGAGTCACCCGCTGATCGGTGAAGTGCCGAAGCGCTTCGAGGATCAGCTCGTCGATCGACGCGAAGAAGTACGTGGTGGTCGAGGGCGGCACGCCCGCTCGCTCAGCGATCGCGCGGTGCGTGGCGCCGCCGACGCCCCGCTCGGCCACGATCTCCACGGCTGCGGTCAGCAGCGCTTCGCGGCGGGCGAGCCCGCGGGCACGGTGCGTTGAAGGGCGAGTAGCCACGGCCTGATCCTACGCGGCCGTAGAGCGGACGGAGTTACCCGCTTGGACTACTCGCTCGATTCCGCTTGCTCGCTGGCGCGTACGCGCTCAGAGCCCGTACGTCATCCCGATGATGTCGCGCTGGATCTCGTTGGTGCCGCCGTAGATCGTCGACACGACCGCCTGCCGGAGGTAGGCCTCCATGTCGTACTCGGTGGCGTAGCCGTAGCCGCCCATCATCTGCATGCCTTCGAGTGCCACGCGCTTGACGACCTCCGTCACCTTGAGCTTGGCCATCGAGGCCTCGCGGGGCAGCAGGCGGCTGGGGTCTTCGTCGATCGTGCGCGCCACCTCGTACACGAGCAGCTCGCAGCACCGCAGCTCGGTCGCGAGGTCGGCCACCTTGTGCTTCATGGCCTGGAACGAACCGATCTTCTTGCCGAACTGTTCACGCTCGCGCACGTAGGCGAGGGCGTCGTCGAAGGCGCGGCGGGCGAGGCCGAGCATCACGGCGCCGATGATGAGCCGCTCGACGTTGAGGCCCGCTACGAGCTGGCCCCAGCCGGCGCCGACTTCGCCAAGGACCTGCGCCTTCGGCAGGCGCACGTCGGTGAAGAACACGTCGCACTGTTCGTCGCCGCCCATCGTGGAGATGTTGCGGATCTCCAGGCCCGGTGAGTTCGTGGGCACGAGCGCCATGGTGAGCCCGTCGTGCTTGCGGTCGCCGGTGAACGAGCGGCCGATCACGAGGATGTCGGTCGCGTGACCTGCGCAGGTGATCCAGGTCTTGTGGCCGTTGAGCACGAGCTCGTCGCCTTCGACCTCGATCTTCATCCGCATCGATGCCACGTCGGACCCGGAGCCCGGCTCAGACATCGCGATGGCGAACACGTCGCCCTCGGCGATGCGGTTCAGCACGTCGGTCTTCTGCTCCTCGGTGCCGAAGCGCTCGTAGGCCCCGGCGACGATCATCGTCACGGCGACACCCTCGATCGGCGCGCGCCCGTAGGTCGTCTCCTCGAGCAGCGTGCACAGGTCCACGACACCGCCGCCCGAGCCACCGTAGGCCTCCGGGAGGGAGGCGCCCACGTAGCCGAGCTCGGCCATCTGGCGATACAGCGCGTCGTTGTGCAGCGTGGTGCGGCCCTTCGTGAGGGCCTCGCGCTGCTCACGGCTGCCGGCCTCGCCTTCGCAGAAGTCGGCCACGGCGTCGGCCAGGGCCTGCTGATCCTCCGTGAGGTGGCGGGCCGTGGTCACTCCGGCGAGGTCGCGGGCGATCGGGGTGGTGCTCATGGGGAGAAACATACCGAACAATTGCTCGGTATCAACCCCAGTCGATGAACAGTCGACTCGCGAAGGCTCGAAGTCGAGCCGGACGGGACGCGATGCCGGGTGTTTGACGGGCCGCGTTTCGACCGGCTCGCTTGCGAGCGGGGTTTGGCGCCTGAGTCTGTGGGCGGCGGTGGATTTGTGAGCGCCGAGCCGTTCGGGGCGTTGCGTCACCAAGGGCGGTGCGCTTTCGGCGCAAACCAACTCGACCCCTGAAACCGTCGCCAGGCAACGGTTTCAGGGGTCGAGTTCTCAGGCCTGCCTCCCGCACGACAAACGGGCCCCGCCCGAACAGCGCGCAGCGCGCGCCGAGCTGCCCGACCGCCCGCGAGCCCAGAGGCGCCCGCTGGCCCGCTTCGTCGGAGCCGGTCGTTCAACGTCCAGCGATTGGACCGCGGAAGTCGACCAGCCCCGCTCCTTGAGCTAGCGGGTGGGCCAGATCGAGTCGGGATCGGTGGCGGCGGACTGATGGGCGCCGGTTCGCGGCGCGGCGCCGCCGGTCGCCAGCGGGGAGCGGGAGAAGCGCAAACCGGGGGCGGGGACTGGGATCGGCTCGCCGGTTGGGCCGACGGCGTCGATGGTCGGGGGGAGTTCGCCTGCGTCGGCTGCTGCGCGCGCAAACGATTCGGCAGGGGAGAGGATCGGCTCCAGGCAGCAGTCGTGCTCGTCGGCGAACGTGGTCCACTCGGCGCGGGTGCGCTCGAGGAAGACGGCCTCCACCTGGTCGGCGCCGTCGGTGCCCGGCGCAGCGCCTTGGTGCTCGATGAGGTCTGGGCGACCCACGCCGTTGCACCACGTCGACCAGAACTTGTATTCCAGGGCGCCGAG
>JAEMRF010000155.1:0-5720 GCA_016463515.1 Solirubrobacteraceae bacterium
GGCATGTTGCAGGTCGCTCCTTGCGATGCTCGAAGGCTCGTGGCCTCCGACCCAGGCGCCCGCTCCATGCGGGTGCCACCCCACGATCGGCAGCAACTGGTCCAACCCAAGAGCACCGCTGCGACGCGCTGGCCATCTGTACGATCGGGCCACGGGACGCCCGGGCATTGCCCCTGCAACATCCGTCACAGTGCGCGGCCGGTCGTTGTTGACCGCCTGGGCCTCCGATACACTTTCTGAAACTTCCGACCTGCTACCGGTCTCACCTGCATGCTCCACAGCCGACTTCTCGCTCTGGCCCTGACGGCCCTCGTCTTCGCCCCCGCCACCTCCTTCGCCGCTTCCGCGACGCAGGACGCCTACGGCGACGATGACGACGTCGTCGTCGCGGACGAGACGGCAGGCGAGGACACGACCCCGACGGCTACGGCCGACGCGTCGCCGTCGACCACGAGCAACTCGAGCCTCCCGTTCACGGGCCTCGAAGCTGGTCTCATCGCAGCCGCTGGCCTCGGTCTGGCTGGCACGGGCGTGGCGCTCCGCCGCGCTGCTCGCGAGCAGTAAACACCGCAAACTTCGGGCGCCCTCGGGTCGCCTAACGTTCGTTTCGAGGGGCCGCTGACGCGGCCCCTCTTCGTTCTTGGGATCGGCCGCTTCACCACGCCCGGACCGCGCATCCGCGCCACGACACGTCGTCGTGCGGCTGCGGCTCAGTGCTCGCTGCCGTCAGGCGCTGAGGTGCGGACCGTGACCTCCAGCCCGCTGCACTGCAGCACGGGAAGCCCGGGGTACTTCGCAAAGCCCGGCTCACGGCGCAGGCCTCGTTCGCACATCACGAAGACCGATCCCCGCCCACTGCGAACGACGCGCAGGTGGGTGCAGCTGGCGCACAGACCAGCTGGCGGCGGAGGTGGAACGGCCCACATCCCTGCATGATCGCGTGCAGGGATCATGTCGTGCAGCGCGCCCTGCCGCAGCGGCCGCGCCACGCCGTAGGCGTTGGCACCGAGCCCCTAGCATGACCGGGGTGCGCGTCTTCTTCCGGCTGCTCGGTTTCCTCGCGCCCTACAAGATCGGATCGATCCTCTCGGTCGTGTTCGCGCTGCTCGCGATGGTCGGGACGGTCGCAATCCCCGCGATCACCGGCCAGGCCATCGACGCCGCCGACCGCGGCAACCGCGATGACCTGACCACTTGGATGTGGGCCCTTGCCGCGGCCGCGGCGGCCCGATGGATTCTCACGGTGCTCCGCCGGCAGGTCGCCGGACGCGTGTCGCTCGGGGTCGAGCGCGACCTGCGTCAAGGCTTCGCCGCCCACCTGCAGTCGCTGGAACTCGCATATTTCGAAGGCAATCGCACCGGGCAGCTCATGTCGCGGGCGACGGTCGACTTGGCCAGCGTGCGCTTCTTCCTGGGGTACGGATTGATCTTCCTGGTCCAGTCGGCACTGACGATCGTGCTCAGCGCGATCGCGATGCTGCTGATCAATCCCACGCTGGCACTCCAAGCGCTGCTCCCAGTGCCGTTCGTCGTCTGGATCGCGCGGCGCTACGGCATCCGTGCCCGTCCGTCGCTCCAAGAGGTGCAGCAGCGCGTCGGTGAGCTCACCTCGGAGGCGGAGGAGAGCATCAGCGGGGTCCGGGTCGTGCGTGCCTTCGCGCGGGAGGACCGTCAGCGGGAGCGCTTCGCGCATTCCGCCGAGCGCGTGTTCACGCAGTCCATGCACGCCACGCGCCTTCGTGCGTTCTACAACCCGCTGATCGGACTGCTGCCGCAGGCTGGGCTGGTCCTCGTGCTCCTCGTGGGCGGCCGGCAGGTCATCAACGGCTCGCTCACCATCGGCGAGTTCACGGCCTTCTACGGCTACGTGCTCGCGCTGCTGGGCCCGATGCGCACCCTGGGCACCTCGCTCGGCATGGCCCAGCGCGCAGTGGCCTCGGGCGCACGACTGTTCGAGATCCTCGACCGCGAACCGCGAATCGTCGCCTCCGAGCACCCCGTCCCGATCCCCGATGGCCCGGGGCGTATCGAGCTCCAAGGTGTCGCACTGCAGTTCGAGCAGGCGACCACGCAGGCCGTGTCTGACCTCACCTTCACGATCGAGGGCGGCCGGGTCGTGGCGCTCGTCGGCCCCACCGGCTCAGGCAAGAGTGCCATCGCGGCGCTCGTGTCGCGCCTGTATGACCCGACAGCAGGCACCGTCCTGCTCGACGGCGTCAACCTGCGCGACCTCGACCCGATCGCGCTGCGCCGCGAGGTTGCCGTGGTCGACGACGCGCCCTTCCTGTTCACCGCGACTGTGGCCGACAACATCGCCTACGCCCGCCCCGACGCAACACCCGATGAGATCGAGCACGTGGCACGGCTCGCGCAGCTCCACGACACGATCGCCGCCATGGACGGCGGCTACGACACCCGCATCGGTGAACGCGGCCTGACTCTGTCGGGCGGCCAGCGCCAGCGCCTGGCGATCGCCCGGGCACTCCTCGCGCGTCCGCGGGTGCTCGTGCTCGACGACGCGACGGCCGCCGTCGATGCGACGACCGAGTTGGCGCTCGTCGACGGTTTGCGCGAGGCGATCGGCGACCGCACTGCGCTGCTGATCACCAACCGTCCGGCCACGCTCGCACTTGCCGATGAGATCGTCGTGCTCGACGGCGGCCGCGTGGTGGACCACGGCACCGCCGAGGAGCTGCGCCTTCGCTGTTCGCTGTTCCGCGACCTGACCGACCTGGGCGCCGAGTACGCCCCGAGCCTCACGCTCGCCGCGCGGGAGCAGGAGGGGCTGTGAGCGGCGACGGCAGCCCTCCCCCGCCCCGCTACGTCTCCGAGAGCGACGCGCCGGCTCCCCCGCTGCGCGGGCGCGCCGAAGTGCGCAGGCGCCTGCAGTCCACCCGTGGAGGTGGCCGCAAGCTACGTCGCCTGGGGCCGCTGCTGCGCCCCTATCGTGGCCGCGTCATCGCGATGTTCGCCGCGCTCGTGGCCGCCACGCTGGCAGCGCTCGCCCCCGGGCCGCTCGTCAAGCACGCGATCGACGACGGCATCCAACAAGGCGACGCTCGCGTGCTGACGATCATCGTGGGCTTGTTCATCGTGTCGGCGCTGCTCGTGTGGGCCGGAACGGCACTGCAGACCTACCTCGTGAGCTGGGTCGGCCAGCGCGTCCTGCAGGACCTGCGCATCCAGATCTTCGCGCACCTACAACGGCTCCCGGTCTCGTTCTACGAACGCAAACGCACTGGCGTCCTGATCTCGCGGCTCACCAACGACGTCCAGGCGCTCGACACGCTGGTCTCCGATGCCGTCGTGACGCTGTTCCAGGCTGGCCTCACCCTCATCGGCGCCAGCGCGATCCTGTTCTTCTACGACGCGCAGCTCGCGCTCTTGGCGTTCGCGGTGCTTCCCGTGGTGGTGATCGGATCGGTGCTCTTCCGCATCGCTGCGGCCGACGCCTACAAGCGCACCCGCGAGACCATCGGCGCCCTCAGCGCCGAACTGCAGGAGACGTTGTCTGGCGTGCGCGTGGTGCGGGCGTTCGGCCGTGAAGACCGCCACCTGGAGCGCTTCGCCGAGCTCAACGAGGAGAACCGCGCGGCCAACATGTTCACGGTTCACCTCAACGCCGCGTATTTCCCGGCTGTCGAGTTCGCCAGCGCCGTGGCGACCCTGCTCGTCCTCTCCGTCGGCGGCGTGCAGGTGATCCAGGGCGAGACCACGATCGGCGTGCTGGTGCTCTTCATGGCCACACTCGGGAGCTTCTTCGACCCGATCCAGCAGCTCAGCCAGCTCTACACGACCTACCAGTCCGGTCTGGCGGCCCTCGACAAGATCTTCGAGCTGCTCGACGAGCCCGTCGACCTCACGGATGCCAAGGATGCGATCGACCTGCCCCATGTGGAGGGGCGCCTCAGCCTGGACGGCGTGAGCTTCCGCTATTCCCCGCAAACGCCTTGGGCGCTTCGAGATGTATCGGTGAACGTCGAGGCAGGCCAGACGCTCGCGCTCGTGGGCGCGACCGGCGCCGGGAAGTCGACACTCGCCAAGCTGCTCGCGAGGTTCTACGACCCGACCGAAGGCACCGTCAGGATCGATGGGCACGACCTGCGCGACGTGCACCAGCAGTCGCTGCGTCGGCAGCTTGGCATCGTGCCGCAGGAACCGTTCCTGTTCTCGGGAACGATTGCCGACAATCTGCGTTTTGGTCGGCCCGACGCCACCGACGAGGAGCTGATGGCCGCACTCTCGGCGATCGGCGCGGCCGAGTTTGTTTCGGCACTAGAAGATGGTCTGGATGCCGAGATCGGCGAGCGTGGCGTACAGCTCTCCGGAGGCCAACGACAGCTCCTGGCGTTTGCACGCATGCTGCTCGCCGATCCACGACTCCTGATTCTCGACGAGGCCACCGCCGCCGTGGATCCGCGATCAGAGCGTTTGATCGAGCAGGCGCTGCATACGCTCATGGCCGGCCGGACGGTCGTCGTGATCGCGCACCGCCTCTCGACCATTCGCGGTGCCGACCAGATCGCGGTCCTCGAGGGTGGTGCCGTGACGGAAGTCGGGACCCACGCGTCGCTCGTGGCTGCGGGCGGGCGGTACGCAGATCTCGACGCGAGCTGGCGCAGCCAGGGCGTCGCCGGAGCTGCCGGAGTTGGTGCTGGGACCGGTGCCACAAAAGACCCTGCCAGCTAGGCCTTAGGCTCCGCGGCATGGCCGCCGACACCACCGTGATCGTCCAGCTCAGCGATTCGCATCTGCGACCCGACGAGCCGCACCGCGCCGTGCAGTTCGCCGAGGCGATTCGGCAGGTCACAGAGCTCGAGCCAGCGCCGGTGGCCGTCCTGCTCACCGGTGACGTCGCCGACCACGGCGTGCGCGAGTCCTACGAGTCAGCGGCCGAGCTGTTGGCCGCGCTCCCGATGCCCGTTCACGTGATCCCGGGAAATCATGATGATCGCGCGACGATGCGCGGCGTCCTCGGAGCACCAGGTGAGGACGACGATGAGATCCGGTTCGCCGTGCAGGCGGGCCCGATCCGCGTCATCGGCTGCGACACGCTCATTCCTGGGTCCATCGAAGGGCAGCTCGACGTGGCCTGGCTCGCTGGGCAACTCGCGGAGGCACCGACGACGCCCACGCTGATCGCGATGCACCATCCACCCGTTCAGATCGGCTTCGCAAAGATGGACGGCTACGGATTGCCGGCCACCACCCGCGCCGCGCTCGAGGACTTGCTGGCCGAGCACCCGCAGGTCTTGAAGATCGTCACGGGCCATGTGCACCGGGCCGCGTCAGCTCAGATCGGCCGCGTGCCCGTGATCACCGCACCGAGCGTGAACTTCCAGCTCGACCTTGATCTCGTCGGTGACCGGCTCGCCGTCGGCGAGGACCCGCCCGGATTCATGATCCACGTCCTGGTCGATGGCCAGCTCGTGAGCCACGTGCAACCGGTGCTGCGCGTGTAGCGGGGGTGACGGGAGCTCTGTCGCGTCGCTGACAGACGCGACGCCCGGGCGACCGGAGAGTGCTGTCCTCGGCGTCGCTCTGGCGCCAGGCAACCCTCGACCCTCTCTCGTCACCATGTTCAAGCACCTCCCCGTCCTCCGCCGCCCGACGCCGTCGATGGCCGTCGCGATCACCGCGCTCGTCGTCGCTTCGACCGGCACCAGCTACGCCGCCGTCAGCCTGAGCGGCAAAGACCTGAAGCGCGGCTCGGTCCCCGC
>JAEMRF010000155.1:5820-7055 GCA_016463515.1 Solirubrobacteraceae bacterium
AGCCTGCAGGGGAAGAGCGCCACGGCGTTCATGGCTGGGGCCACCCGGCTCGCCACCGACCAGACGGTCAACGTGGCCAGCGGCTCGGGGATCAGCCTGAAGGTCTTCTGTGAGCCGTCCGAGCGCGCGATCTCCGGCGGCGGTGGGTGGTACGTCCCGAGCACCGACGTCCACACCACCCTCGATGCGCCGGTCACGGCCAGCACGCCGATCGTCGAAGGCGGTCAGATCACAGGCTGGGAGGTGAGCGGTCGCAACCTCTCCGGCACCGACCGCGTCCTGCGCACGCACGCGGTCTGCGTCGCCAAGACCCCGTAGGACGCCGCGTCGCAAGGCCCGTCTGCGCTCTGTCGCGCTCGTTACATAACGGGCGCGGCGGAGGCGACAGACGCGGCGAGCAAAGCGCGAGAACGTGTTGGCACGGCACCAAACCGGCGCCCTCGACACCAACACTCACCGGCCCTCCGCGGTCCACCACAAGGAATCACCATGGGACACATTCAGAAGAACTTCAACGTTGCGAACGTCTTGTCGGTCACGGCGCTGATGGTCGCTCTCGGCGGCACCAGCTACGCCGCGGTCACGCTGCCGAAGAACAGCGTCGGCCCGACGCAGATCAAGACCAACGCCGTCAAGGGTTCGGACATCGCCTCGGCTGCTGTGACCAGCTCCGACGTGAAGAACGGCTCGCTCACGACCGCCGACTTCAAGCCCGGCCAGATCCCGGCGGGGCCGGCCGGCCCAGCCGGCCCGGCCGGTGCCAAGGGTGACAAGGGCGACAAGGGCGACAAGGGCGCAACCGGCAACTTCGGGCAGGTCGTCAGCCGGTCCTTCACCCCTGACGTCGATCTCGCCGACGGCGCGAAGACCTCGATCAACGCGGTCTGCGAGGCGGGCGAGCAGGCGATCGGCGGCGGTGGCCGCGGCGACAACAACAACTCCGAGGAGACGATCGTCAGCTCGTCCCGCCCGGCGCTCGGCGTCAGCCCGTTCGACCCGCCGGCCGACGGCGCTGGCTTCACCGCCTGGCGGCTGACGGTGACCAACCCGGCTGGCGGCTCGGCCGGCATCCGCCCGACCGTCTGGGTGTTCTGCGTTCCGGCCCCGACGGCGCCGTAACCGCAGACGGCGCCCCGCCCAAGGAGCGCCGGACGTCCACCTGCAGGCCGCGCCGCGAGGCCCGGCAGCCCATCACACGAGAAGGCTCCGCTCCGGCGGGGCCTTCCGTCGTTTCG
>JAEMRF010000156.1:0-3647 GCA_016463515.1 Solirubrobacteraceae bacterium
TCGACGGTTGCGCCGGCCTGAGCCGCGGCAAACAACACGTCGTAGCGCTCGGCGTCGGGGACCTTGAGGCGCTCCACGAGCTCCTCCACGGTGCCACCGATCTCCGGCGTCTTGTCGAGCTCGCGCGAGCGCATCGCCTTGGCGAAGGCCTGCTGGAAGGTGCGGCCCATGGCCATCGCCTCGCCCACCGACTTCATGTGGGTCGTGAGCGTCGGGTCGGCGCCTTGGAACTTCTCGAAGGCAAACCGGGGCCACTTCACGACGACGTAGTCGATGGTCGGTTCAAAGGCTGCCGGCGTGGCGCCGGTGATGTCGTTGTCGATCTCCTCCAGGAGATACCCGACGGCGAGCCGGGCGGCGATCTTGGCGATCGGGAAGCCGGTGGCTTTGGAAGCCAGCGCCGAAGACCGCGACACGCGCGGATTCATCTCGATGATGAGGATCTCTTCGGTGTCCGGGTTGACCGCGAACTGCACGTTGGAGCCGCCGGTCTCCACACCGACGGCGCGGATCACGGCGATCGCCTGGTCGCGGAGCTTTTGGTAGAGCCGATCGGTGAGCGTCTGCTGCGGGGCGACGGTCACGGAGTCGCCGGTGTGCACGCCCATCGGGTCGATGTTCTCGATGGAGCAGACGATCACGACGTTGTCGCCGGTGTCGCGCATGACCTCGAGCTCGAACTCGCCCCAGCCGATCACCGACTGGTCGATCAGGATTTGGCCGATCGGGGAGGCATCCAGACCCTGACGGACGATGCGCTTGTAGTCCTCGTCGGTGTAGGCGATGCCGCCACCGCGGCCACCGAGCGTGAAGGCCGGGCGGATGATCGCCGGCAGCCCGGTCGTCTTGAGCACTTCGAGTGCCTGGGCAAAGCCCGAGTCCAGGTCGCGGTGCCCGTCGGCCTTGATCGGGGCTTCGGCAATCCCGGAGGCCGGCATCTTCAGGCCAGCGGCGGCCATCGTCTCGGCGAAGGCCTCGCGGTCCTCGGCGCGGTGGATCGCGTCGTAGTTCGCCCCGATCAGCTCAACGCTGTACTTGTCGAGGGTGCCGTCTTCCTGCAGCGCCTTGGCGAGGTTCAGTGCGGTCTGGCCGCCGAGCGTCGGGAGGAGCGCGTCGGGGCGTTCCTTCTCGATGATCTGCGCCACGACCGACGGGATCAGCGGCTCGACGTAGGTCGCGTCGGCGAACTGCGGGTCGGTCATGATCGTCGCCGGGTTGGAGTTCACGAGGACGACCTCGTAGCCCTCTTCCCGCAGGATCTTGCAGGCCTGGGCGCCGGAGTAGTCGAATTCGGCCGCCTGCCCGATCACGATCGGGCCGGAGCCGAGGATCATGATCCGTTTGAGGTCGTTACGACGCGGCATTGATCTGCTCCAGGAAACGATCGAAGAGGTACAGGGCGTCGTTCGGGCCGGGGCCCGCCTCTGGGTGGTATTGCACGGTGCCGCCGGGCACGTCGAGCAGGGTCAGCCCCTCGACGGTGCGGTCGTAGAGATTCAGGTGACTGAGTTCGGCGACGCCGAAGTCGGTCTCCCACCGGACGGGCTCGTTGGTCGGCAGGAACTTCTGCCCGCCCGGTCCGACCACTGCAAAGCCGTGGTTCTGGCTCGTGATCTCGACGCGACCGGTCGCCAGGTCCTTGACCGGGTGGTTGCCACCGCGGTGCCCGAACGGGAGCTTGAAGGTCTCCAGGCCGACGGCGCGGCTCATGAGCTGGTGGCCGAGGCAGATCCCGAACGTGGGCTTCTTGCCGATCACCGTGCGCAGCGTGTCGACGATGTCGTCGAGGGCCGCCGGGTCGCCCGGGCCGTTGGCGAGGAAGATCGCGTCGGCGCCGGAGTCCAGGAGCACCTGGGCGTCGGTACGGGCCGGGTACAGGCGCAGACGCGCGCCGCGTTCGACGAAGTTGCGCACGATCGAGCCCTTGATGCCCGTGTCGAGCGCCGCGATCAGCGGACCATCGCCGGTGCCGTGCTCGGTCATCTCCGTCGGGCTGACCTCCTTGACGAGATCCTGCCCGGCCATCGACGGCTCAGCATCGATGATGCCGCGGGCCTCAGACTCGCGGATCGTGACGGGGAAGATGCCGCCGCGCATCGAGCCTTTGTCGCGCAGGTGCTTGACGAGGGCGCGGGTGTCGAGTTCGTCGATCGCCACGACGCCGCAGTCACGCAGCCAGTCGAGCCAGCCACCCTCGGCGGTCGGAGCGTCCTCGGAGTTCGTGGCCGCGCGCATGATCACGCCGCGTGCCCAGATCCGGTCGGACTCCATGGCCTCGGCGCTCACGCCGTAGTTCCCGATGTGCGGGTAGGTGAAGGTGATCAGCTGCCCGGCGAACGAGGGGTCGGTGACGGACTCCTGGTAGCCGGACATGCCGGTGGTGAAGACCACCTCGCCGGTCACGTAGCCGGGGGCGCCGACGGCGCGGCCGTCAAAGCGGGTGCCGTCCTCGAGCAGGAGGTACGCGTCTGGGGTCATCGGGTGGCCTGTGCGGGGTCGAGGAGGTGATTCAAGGTGGGGTCTGCGTGCGCGATCGAGCCCTGGCTGACGGTCAGCACGACGGTGCCCTGCAGCTCGCGTCCGTCGAAGCAGGAGTTCGCGGACTTGCTCACGTAGCCGTGCTCGCCGACGATCCATGAGCGCTGCAGGTCGACGAGGCACAGATCGGCCGGGCGGCCCTGCGTGAGTTGCGGCGGGTCGAGGTCCACGAGGGCCGCGCCGGCACCGAGCAATTCGACCAGCCGGCCGAGCTCGAGGCCGTGCTGCAGCACGAGCTCGGTGTAACACGCCGAGAACGCCGTCTCCAGACCGGTGACGCCGAACGGTGCCTGCTCGAACGGCAGGGCCTTCTCGTCGCGCGAGTGCGGTGCGTGATCGGTGGCGATGCAGTCGATCGTGCCGTCGAGCACCGCCGCGATCAGCGCCTGCCGGTCGCGCTCGGAGCGCAGCGGCGGGTTCATCTTGCTGTGCGTGTCGAGGGTGCGGCAGGCCTCATCGGTGAGCAGCAGGTGGTGCGGGCTGGCCTCGCAGGTGATCTGCGTGCCGCGCTCGCGAGCGGTGCGCACCACCTCGAGCGACTCGCGGGTGGAGAGGTGCTGCACGTGGATGCGCGCACCCTCGTGAGCGGCGATCGCGGCGTCGCGGGCGATCATCGCCGACTCTGCGATGTTCGGCTGACCGGAGATACCGAGCGCTGCGCTGACGGGGCCCTCGTTCATCACGCCGCCGGCCGCGAGCTGGGGATCCTCCTCGTGGAGCATCAGGATCGCGCCGACGAGCTTTTGGTAGCGGCACGCCATCCGGAAGATCTGGGCATCCGGGACCGGCAGACCGTCGTCGGTGAAGGCCACGGCGCCGAGGTCCTTGAGCGCCGCCATCTCGGTGAGCTCCTGGCCCTTCATGCCCTTGGTGATGCAGGCCGTGAAGCCGACGCCGATCACGGCTTCGCGGCGGGCCGTCTCCAGGAGCGCCCCGAAGACCGAGGGCGAATCCACGACGGGATTCGTGTTCGGCATGGCGACGATGCCGGTGAAGCCGCCGGCTGCCGCTGAGGCCGTGCCGGTCGCAATGGTCTCCTTGTAGCCCTGGCCCGGCGTGCGCAGGTGCACGTGCGGGTCGAAGAAGCCCGGGAAGCAGTGCAGCCCGCG
>JAEMRF010000156.1:3747-7039 GCA_016463515.1 Solirubrobacteraceae bacterium
TTGATGCCGCTGATGTCGTAGGTCACGTCGCAGCCCAGGGCGGCGATGTCCGGCGGGATCAGCGTCGGGGGGCCGCAGACGGTCACGTGCACACCGGTCAGCACGAGGATGCGGATCAGCGAGCGGGCCACACGCGAGTGCGCGACGTCGCCGACGATCCAGACCGAGCGGCCCTCGAGGTCGGCGCCGAGCTGCTGGCGCATCGTGAAGAGATCAAGGAGCGCCTGCGTGGGGTGCTCGCATTTGCCGTCGCCGGCGTTGACGATCGCCGCGTCGGTCCATTGCGACACCAGCTGCGGCGTGCCTGCCCAGGGTGCGCGAACCACGATCGCGTCCGGCGAGTGCGCGGCGAGCGTCAGGACGGTGTCCTTGAGGGACTCACCCTTCTCGACCGACGAGCCGCCGGCGGAGAAGCTGACCGTGTCGGCCGAGAGGCGCTTGGCGGCGAGTTCGAAGGAGGAGCGGGTGCGTGTGGAGGCTTCGTAGAAGAGCGTCAGGACCGTGCGGCCGCGCAGCGCCGGGACCTTCTTGATCTCGCGGCCGACGACTTCGGAGAACGAGGCGGCGCGATCGAGCACGAGTTCGACGTCGTCGCGCTCGAGGTCAGCGATCGAAAGGAGATGCTTCATGCACCGGCTCCATCTGGGGTGTCGAGGGTGACCTCGTCGGTGCCGTCGAGCTCGGTCACCCGCACGTGCACGCGTTCGTCAGACGACGTCGGCAGGTTCTTGCCCACGAAGTCCGGACGCAGGGGCAACTCGCGGTGCCCACGGTCAATCAAGACGGCGAGCCGCACGCGCCCTGGGCGTCCCAGATCAAAGAGTGCATCGATCGCTGCCCGCGTCGTGCGGCCCGTGAAGAGCACGTCGTCGACGAGCACGACGGTTTTGCCCGTCAAGTCGACGTCGATCTCGGTGCTGTTGACGATCGGCGCCGATGGGCGCGTGCCGAGGTCGTCGCGGTAGAACGCGATGTCGATGGTGCCCAGCTCGACCGGCGCCTCAACGAGCTCGCTGACCTGCGGGGCCAAGCGGCGAGACAACGGCACGCCGCGGCGGTGAATCCCCACGATCACGATCGGCCCGTGGCGAGCATCGCGTTCGGCGATCTCATGGGCGATGCGGGTGAGCGCACGGCTGACGGCGTCGCCGTCGAGGACGATCTTCTGACTGATCTCGGGCACCTTCCTGGCCTCACGGGACCGGGTTAAAGGACGGCCCCGACCCTACCAGCCTCGGGGGCGGCTCAGGTTCCCGCCGGGGCCGGCTCCGGCCCCACCGCAGGCTCTGCCTGCTCCGCGGCGTTTTCGTCCTGCGCCAGCGCTTTGCGGCGGTCGCTCCAGGTGTGGTGCACGGGGTCGCCGCGGTCGGGGAGCGGCAGCTCGACTTCGTCGAAATCGCGGGCGACCACCGTGTTTCCAAACACCTCACGCGCTTCGCGCTCCAGCTCTCCGCCGTGCACGCGCGCGGCCACGTGGGTGATCACGAGGAGCTTCACGCCGGCGTCGGCGGCGACCTGGGCCGCCTGCACGCCGGTCGAGTGGGCGGTCTCCGCAGCACGGTCGCGATCGACCGAGGCAAAGGTGCCCTCATGGATCAGGAGGTCGGCGCCGCTCGCGGCCACCACCGTGGCGTCGCCGGGGCGGGTATCGCCGGTGATCACGATGCGTCGCCCGCGACGCGTCTCCCCCATCACCTGGCTCGGCTCGACGCCGCGCACCGCTTCGCCACGCTGCAGCTGCCCGAACTCGGGACCGGGCTGGATACCAAGCGCGATGGCCTGGTCGGCATCGAAACGGCCCGGGCGATCGTCCTCCACGAACACGAAGCCGATCGACGGACCCCGGTGACGCGTGGCGAACGTTTGGACGCGGTAGCCGTCAAAGCGCAAGGACTCGTCGACGTCGAGCTCTTCCACCTCCACGCGGTACCCGAGCTTGCCATGCACGGCCGAGACGCGGTCGAGCATGGCGCGCGTACCGATCGGTCCGAAGATCTCCAGCGGTTTGTCGCGGTCTCGCAGGTCGAACGTCTTCAGCATGCCTGGCAACCCGAACCAGTGGTCGGCGTGCAGGTGCGTCAGCAGAACCGTGTCGATCTCGGGCAGGCCGACGCTGCGCACGAGCTGTCGCTGGGTGCCTTCGCCGCAGTCCACCAGCAGCCGGTCGCCGCCCGCTCGAATGAGCGTGGCGGAGAGCCCGCGGCGGGCTGAGGGCGACGACGCCCCCGTGCCCGCAAAGAACACTGAGAGGTCCACGGACCGAGGGTAGCGTGAGCAGGGGTTTCGTGAGGGCGCCGGTAGCCGCACTGCATCACCTACCGTTTGGCCTGTCGCGGCGGGCACCCTGAGGGCGCGGGGCGCCCGGACCGGCCAACGCGCGATCATGGCGGGGTGTCTCACCTGTCTCGTCCCCGCTCCACCTCCGCCCTCGCGGCCTTGCTGACCGGACTCACCCTTGCCGCGGCAGGCTGCGGCGACGACGAGACGGGCGCTGGCGGCACCACGCCTGGCAAGCAGCCGTCCTCGGCGCCGAAGGGCAAGCCGGCCGAGGCGGTGCGGGCGATCGACGGCGACACCCTCGACGTGAAGCTCGACGGCAAAACCGAGCGCGTGCGTCTGCTCGGCATCGACGCACCGGAGTCCACGACCAAGCGCAACGGCAAGATCGAATGCGGGGGCGCGTTTGCGCGCGGCGCGATGAAGTCGCTCGTGGCCCGCTCACCGAAGATCGAGATCGCGTTTGATCCCAGCCAAGACGAACGCGACCAGTACGGTCGGCTCTTGGCCTACGTGACCAGCGAGACCGGTGGGACGACGTGGCAAGAGCAGCTGCTCAACGCCGGTTGGGCCGAGGTCTACGAGCAGCGCGGGGAGCCGATTCTCCTCGACGAGGAGTTCCGCAAAGCAACGGCGTCAGCCGAAGAGGCCGAAGCGGGCGTCTTTCAGATCTGCGGCGGCGACTTTCACAAGCCTGAGCAGAAGTAGCTAGACGGTCCGGTCGTCGGCGCTGATCGAGAACTCGACCGCGAACGCCGCTCCGAGCGCGCCTTCCAGGTCGTCCTTGACGAGGCCGGCCTGAGCGCGGAGCTCGTCTTCCGTGAGCCCGCTGGAGAGTCCGATCGCAACCGGAGCCTCAGCCGAGGTGGGAACCGTCCGTTGCAGGTTGCCCGGCAGGACCTCATCGGCAAGTTCGAGCAGGGCCTCGCGAAAGCCCGGTTCGTCCGGGAACGGACGAAAGTCGACGATTCTCATCGAATGAACCTACCTGGGGTGCCGCGCCGATTGGCCGCGC
>JAEMRF010000157.1 GCA_016463515.1 Solirubrobacteraceae bacterium
GCATGGAAGGGCTGGAACGCCTCCAAGGAGGCGTCGCCCGTCCCCAGTTCATCGAGGATTCGTAGGCCGGTGCCGGCGTCGGTCGCGCGGGCGATCGCGACGGCGCGCGCGACCGAGGCGCCTTTGCTCGGGGTGACGAGGATCAGCGCGTCGTAGAGGCGCGCGACGGTTTCCCATGGGACCTGCGCCTCGCCGGAACGCGAGGCGTGGGCGGACTGGATTGCGGCCTGCAGCTCGTATGGCCCCGGCGTGCTCTCTCGCGGCCTCGCAAGCCCGAACCGCAGCAGGCCCTCCGCGCGCCGGATGAGCTCGTGGTCCCACTGGGCGGGGTCCTGCTCATCTGTGGGGACCAGCACCCCATCGCGGATGCGGGTGTCGCGGCGGGAGTGCAGATACAGCAGCAGCGCGGCGAGCCCGCGCGCCTCGTGGTCTCCGGGGAGCGCCTGCAGCATGAGTTGGCTGGCGTGGATCGCCTGCTCGGTCACCAGATCGACCGCATCGGTGGGCGAGACGCGCAGCCACTCGATCGAATAGGCGGCATAGATCGCGTCGAGCACGCTCTGCACGCGCTCGGTCGGGATGCCTTCGGGCACCTCGAACGCATCCGGGTCGGCGCGGAGGCGCTGTTTGGCGCGCACGAGTCGCTTTGCCAGCGTGGCCGAAGGAAGCGCGAAGGCGGTCGCGATGTCGGTGGTCTGGGAGCCGATGACGACCTGGAGGATGAGCGGTGCGTGAACGGCGCGGTCCAGCAGCGGGTGCGCGCAGGCCAGCATCAGGGCGAGGGTGTCGTCGTCGCGGACGTAGTGGTCCTCTACCGCCCGGTGGGGCGTGCGCTCGTCGAGCACGGTGGTGCGGGTGCGCTCCGCGGATTTCAAGATGTCGCGAATGCGGTTTCGGGCCGTGGTCACGATCCACGCGGTCGGGTCCCGCGGCATGTCGGACGGCCACGCCATCAGCGCCCGCTCCACGGCATCGGCGAAGCCGTCCTCAGCGAGCTGCACGTCGCCGCACCAGCGCGCGAGCCCGCCGACGAGTCGCGCCCGGTGCTCCCGCACGACCTGCAAGAGGAGGTCATGGGGCGGACGCGACTCGCGGGTGGTCGGATCGACGTCGATGCGGCTCAGCCTTCCATCGCTGAGGCGCGCACTTCGACCTTGCCGTACTGGGCAACGGGGCACTTCTTGGCCCATTCCAGTGCGACCTCGAGGTCGGGCGCGTTGATCACGAAGGTGCCGCCGAGCTGCTCGTGCGTCTCAGCAAATGGCCCGTCGTGAACGACGGCCTCGCCGCTCGCAAGCGACACCGTCTTGGCGGTTTCGGTCGGCTGGAGCCAGTCGGTGGAGACGAACACCCCAGCCTCCTGGAGTGCGCCGATGTAGGCGCCGAAGACGGCCATCTCCTGCTCGATCTCTGCGGGAGTCGGCTCGCCGCGGAGGCTGTGGTCGCTGTAGAGGAGGAACGTGTACTGCATGGTCAAGGCCTTTTCAGAAGAGTGTTGGGACGGGACGGGACGGGACGGGCGTTAGTTGGACGAAGCGGCCGAGAGGTTGCGGATGCCGGTCTCCAGCGTCGGACCGACGATCCTGCCGGCCATCATGCCGAAGATCCGCAGGAGCGGATTGCCACCGGCATCGAGGACCATCGTCCACTCGAGGTCGCTGCCACCCCGCTCGGACGGCACGGCCACGATCCGCTGCTTGCACCGGCCCATGGAACCCATGTCGATCGCGTAGTCGACGGCCCCATCGGACACCTGCTCCACCGTTTGGGTGCCCTTGCCGTTCTTGCCGCGAAACGCAAAGCCCGAGCCGACGCCGACGGTCTCGCCGATCGGCGTGATCTCCAGTTTCGGGTCGGCCGTGAGGTGCGGGTTGATCTTCGTGAACCCCTCGGTGGAGCTCACGAGCGCAATGATCTGCTCGGCTGGTGCATCGGTGTGTCCGGTGCGGGTGACGGTCGTGTAACGGCCCATGGTGGGTCCCCTTTCTCAAGGAGAGCGACTGTCGCTCTCTATAGGGGGGACGACTGAGGACGACCTCCGAGGACAGGTCGGCCAAAAGTTTTTTCGGGAGGGTCTCAGGCAGCGCCCGGAGGACATCTGGTGGAGCTCGCGACGGCGAACTCAACCCGTCCTACCCCTGCGGGGCGGCCGACTCTTCGTCGTCGCTGGGCGGCTGTTTGTTGTACCAGTCGGTGAGCCTGCGGCCGAGCATCGGCGAGAGCGTGGCGGCGAGGTGGTGGGCCTCTTCGTCGGCGGATTCGCCGTCCATGCCGAGCACGTCGTGGGCCAGACGGCGCGCAGCGCGGCGGCGGGTGGAGAGCACGAGGGCCGTGCTCATGCCGTCGGCAGAGAGCTTGAGCGGGTGGCGCTCAACGAGCCCCATCGTTTCCAGCCGGCCGATCATCTCGTGCGCCGACGGGGTGCTGACGCCGAGGCGCCGGGCAACCGCGGCTGCGGTGAGGCGCGGTTCGTCGCGGTCAACCTCGAAGATCGCCAGCAGGTAGCGAGCGGTCGAAACGGTTGAAGCGACGCAGGGATGCGCACCCGTTGGCGGGATGTCGTGGTGGGTTCTCGGCACGAGAGTGAAGACCGACGCGCCGTGAAGGAAGGCGCGCCGTGCCTTTGAGAATAGAGCGTGGTGCCCCGGACGCGCATCGGGTTCTCCGTAGGCGTTCGCGAGCTGCGCCGCAGCACCACTTGGCGAGGCTGATCGCGGCAACCTGCCAGAGTCGCGACCGTGGAGAGTGCTCGAACCACGCAGGCTGCGTCGCCGTCGCAAGCGCTGCGCCGCTGCACACAGGCGCTCGCCCTCCTGCTCGCGGCGGTAGGCCTCGCAGGGTGCGGGGACGCAAGCAGCGTCGGCCCGACGACGTCGACCGGTCAAGCCGACGCCCCGAGCGCCGCGACGGCCAACGACGCGCAGCGGACGCTGACCGATGCCGCTGGCGAGCAGGTCACGTTGCCTGCACGGCCTGCACGCGTGCTGCCGCTCAGCGACCAGACCCTCGATGCCACGCTGGCGCTCGGCATCACGCCGATCGCGACCGCGGCCGGCCCCGAGGGCAGCGGCATCCCGGCTTACCTGGCGCCGCGAAGTGCCGAGATGAAACGGGTCGGGCGACCAGGCACCCCGGATCTGGCCGCGATCAAGCAGCTCGCTCCAGACGTGATCCTGCTCGATTCCACGTCTGTCCCGGACCGGGCCGTGCTCATGCGGCTGCGCCAGATCGCACCGACGGTCGCCGTGAGCAAACCCGGCGGGGACTGGCGCGCCACGTTTGAGCAGACGGCCGCGGCGCTCGGCCGCGAGACCGACGGCGCCGATGTTTTGGCGGCCTACGACCAGCGCGTGAACGAGACGAAGCTCGCGCTCAGGGGCCGCACGGAGCAGACGGTCAGCGTGCTGCGCTGGACCGGCAAGGGGCCGGTCGCCGTCTCGACCGAGCGTTCCCTCCCCGGCCGGGTCCTCGCGGACCTGGGCCTCCCCCACGTCCAGCCGAGCGCCACGAGCGGCACCGCGCAGTCGCGCAGGGTCAGCCTGACGGACCTCGAGCAGATCGATGCCGACTGGATCTTCTTCGGCGCACTGCCGGACGGCGACCCCTCGGGCACCTCGCCAACTGCAGTCGGTGTTGAGGCGGCCGTCCAGGCGATTGCGGCAGCACGAAACAGGCCAGCGTTCAGACGGCTTGCCGCGTTTGGCACGCGGCAAGTGGTCCCGGTCGACGGGTCAGCCTGGGCCGGCGCCGGCGGGCCGATCGCCGCGAACGTGATCGTTGCCGACATCGCCCGCAACATGGGCGCATAGCGCGGCGTCCGAGCGACGCCGCCTCGGCCGTGGAGCCGGTCGAAATGCAGACCGTCTGACGGGCGCGATCTCGACCAGCACGGCGGCCGCTGCCCGCTAGCGGACGATGCGCTTCATGGCGCTGGAGATGATCGACAGCGACGTGGACGGCGCGACACGGATCAGGAGATCCAGCGCCTTGGCGTCGTTGCCGACGACCACGCGCGACTTGTCCTTCTCGACGGCCTTGAGGATCACCTCGGCGGCCGCATCCGGGCTCATCTTCAGCAGCTTCTCGTTGTAGGTCTTCTCGATCGCGATCTCCTTGGCGGTGATCTCCTCGCCGCGCTCGCGGGCGGCGATCGTCGCATTGGAGGCGATGTTCGTCTTGATCCCGCCCGGGTGGACGGAGAGGGCCTTGACCGGGTGGCCGGCGTCGGCCATCTCCAGGCGCAGCGTCTCGGTGAGTCCGCGGACGGCGAACTTCGCGCTCACGTAGTGGCTCATGTTGGCCTGGGCCATGATCCCGTTGAGGCTGGAGATGTTGATCACGTAGCCGTCGCCGGAGGCGATCAGGTGCGGCAGGAACGCCTTGGTGCCGGTCAGCACGCCCCACAGGTTGATGCCCCAGACCCGCTCGTAGTCCTCGTAGGTGGACTCCACGATCGGGCGGTTGAACGCGATGCCGGCGTTGTTGTAGATCTGGTGCACGACGCCGAAGTGCTCGGCCACGGTGGTCGCGTAGGCCTCGAAGGCCGCGCGGTCGCTTACGTCGAGCTTGGCGCTGTGGACGGTCGCGCCGAGCGCCTCGGCTGCAGCCACGGTCTCGGCCAGGCCAGCTTCGTTGACGTCTGACAGCGCGAGCTTGGCGCCGCGGCGTGCGAGGCCGAGCGCGAGCGCGCGGCCGATGCCGGAGCCGGCGCCGGTGACGGCGGCGACTTTGCCGGTGATGGAAGTCATCAGGTCCTTTCGGGAGTGGTGCCTGGGTCCGGAGCGGGACCGAAGATGGCGGCCGTCCAGATCGCGACGAGCGTGTCGACCACGCTGGCCTCGTCGATCGACGGGGTGTCCTGGGCAAACGTGGCGTGCAGCACGCGCTCGTTCATGAGGTTCAGCGCGGTCGCAAGGTCGCGCGGCGAGACGGCGGCCGCGGCGCCAGTGCGGGGCTGCAGCGCGATCAGGCCTGCGGTGAGTTCGACCCAGCCGTCCATCACGCGAGACCACAGTTCGCGTGCCTCCGGCAACCGGTCGCGCGAGTCCGCAGCTGCCAGCGACACGGCGCGGTGCTCGCGGAAGGTGTCGTAGAACGCGGTGATGCCGACGCGGCACAGCTCTCGCGGATCGGGCCCAACGGCGGCGAATGCAGCGTCGCGGCGCGCGTTGGCTTCGCCGATGACGCGGTCCATCAGGCTGAGCAGGACCGCTTCCTTGGACGGGAAGTAGAAGTAGAACGACGAGCGCGAGATGCCGGCGCCACGAGCGATCACGTCGACCGACAGCTCATGCAGCGAGTGGGTCTCCAGCAGGACCTCGCAGGTCTCCAGGATCGCGGCCTCGCGGTCATCGCCGTTCATCCGCTTGGCGCGGCGGCTGCGGGCCTTGGGTGCGCCTGGCGACGCGGAGGAGGACGTACTCACGGTCGACGACGATAGCGATCCGTCGATCAACTGTCGACGCAGTGTTGGCAAAATCGACACGGTGTCGATACGCTGCCCCGAGTATGTCGCAGCCAGAGCATCTCGACGTCCTCATCGTGGGAGCCGGCCTCTCGGGCATCGGCGCCGCGTACCACTTGCAGAAGTCGCACCCCGGGCGGTCGTACGCGATCCTCGAGGCCCGCGACACGCTGGGTGGCACCTGGGAGCTGTTCAAGTACCCGGGGATCCGGTCGGACTCCGACATGTCGACCCTTGGGTTCCCGTTCCGCCCGTGGACGGAGACCGCCTCGCTGGCCGACGGCCCCGCGATCCTGGAGTACCTGCGCGACACCGCCGTCGAATACGGCATCGACCAGAAGATCCGCTACGACCGCAAGGTCCTCGGCGCGTCGTTCTCGACCGCGGACGGCCTGTGGACCGTCGACATCGAGACTCCGTCGACCGGCGAGCGCTCGCAGATCACCTGCAACTTCTACCTCTCGTGCACCGGCTACTACCGCTACGACGAGGGCTTCACGCCGGAGTTCAAGGGCCGCGAGCGCTTCAAGGGTCAGATCGTGCATCCGCAGCACTGGCCCGAGGATCTGGACTACAAGGGCAAGCGCGTGATCGTGATCGGCTCCGGAGCAACGGCCGTCACCTTGGTGCCGGCCATGGCCGACGACACCGCGCACATCACGATGCTGCAGCGCACGCCCACATGGGTCGCGCCGATCCCGTCGGTCGACAAGATCGCTGAGCGCCTCTCGGCCGTCCTGCCGGATCGCCTCGCTTTTGGCGCGGTGCGCTGGAAGAACATCCTGCGGCAGATCGCGATCTACCAGCTGAGCCGCAAGCGCCCGAGCGTCCTGTCGGACTTCATCCACAAGCAGCAGAAGCGCATGCTGCCGGACGGCTACGACATCGCCACCCACTTCACCCCGCCCTACAACCCGTGGGATCAGCGCCTGTGCGCGGTGCCCAGCGGCGACCTGTTCCGGTCGATCAAGAAGGGCGACGCGTCGGTCGTCACCGATCACATCGACACCTTCACCGAGAAGGGCATCCTGCTGAAGTCCGGGCAGGAGCTCGAGGCCGACATCATCATCACGGCCACCGGCCTGAACCTGCTGCTGCTGGGCGGCATCCCGTTCACCGTCGACGGCGAGCAGGTCGACCCGTCTGACCGCGTGGTCTACAAGGGCATGATGCTCTCGGGCGTGCCGAACATGGCGTTTGCGATCGGCTACACGAACTCCTCGTGGACCCTGAAGGCCGACCTCACCGGCGACTACGTGGGCCGTCTGCTGTCGCACCTCGACAAGACCGGCAACAAGATCTGCGTGCCGCAGGTCGACGACTCCGTCGAGCGTCGCCCCTTCTTGGACTTCGGCGCCGGCTACGTGCTGCGCTCGCTCGACAACCTGCCCTCGCAGGGTTCCCAGCAGCCGTGGTCCCTGCGGCAGAACTTCCTCTTGGACCTCCCGATGCTGAAGTTCGCCAAGGTCGACGACGGCGTCATGGAGTTCTCGGTGCCGAGCGGCAAGAAGGCCGCCGGACCGGGCAAGCCAGCCGAAGCGGTCAGCGCCGCGTAGGCGGC
>JAEMRF010000587.1 GCA_016463515.1 Solirubrobacteraceae bacterium
GCCAGCCCGAGCTCGCGGGCCTTCGCCTCGGCTTCCGTGTCGAGATCCCACACCACCTCGAGGTGGTCGGAGACGAAGCCGATCGGGCAGACGATCACCGCAGCGACGCCGGCCGCGGGCAGCCCCTCGAGGTGGTCGCAGACGTCGGGCTCAAGCCACGGCACCTGCGGCGGACCCGACCGCGACTGCCACACGACGTCGAAGTCAGCAAACCCAGCCGCACCCGCGGCCTCGGCTGCGGCGGCGTGCACTTGGCGGCTGTAGAGGTGCCCGCCTTCGGCGGGCGGGCCCGCGTTCTTGTCGGCAGCGGTCGGGATCGAGTGCGCGGTGAACACGAGCCTCGCGCCGGCGCGCGCGCCTTCTGGCAGCTCCTCGCGGGCAGCGGTGATCGCATCGGCGCAGGCTGCGCGCATCTGCGGGCGGTCCCAGAAGTGGGGGAGCTTGCGCAGCGTGAGCAGCTCGCTGCCGTTCGCGGCGCCCTCACGAGCGGCAAGGGCATCGAGCGCCCGTCCGATGTCCTCGTGGTACTGCGCACACCCCGAGTAGCCGCCCCAGGCGGACGTCGCAAACACCAGCACGCGGCGGTGACCGGCGTCGTAGAGCTCGGCGACCGCGTCCTCGATCATCGGGTGCCAGTTGCGGTTCCCGAACACCACTGGCAAGTCGATCCCGCGGGCATCGAGCTCGACCCGCAAGCGGTCGATGAGGTCGCGATTCAGGGCGTTGATCGGAGAGACGCCGCCGAAGTGCAGGTAGTGCTCGACGACTTCGTCCAGGCGCTCGGGCGGAATGCCGCGGCCGCGCGTCACGTTCTCCAGGAACGGCCGCACGTCGTCGGGACCATCCGGGCCGCCGAACGAGAGGAAGAGGACGGCGTCGAACGGCTCGTCTTGATGCGCAGGGCTCATAGTGGTCATCCGGTTCTGCGTGGGATCGCGATCAGCGCGGGCGCGCGGGCCACCTTACCCGGCGGGCGGTCGCACGCTCTCCTCGGCCTTGCCGGCCGACGCGCCGTGGAGCGGCGCTCAGCAGCTCACTGCGTTTGCGGCACCGGGAGTCAGGCAGGTGGTGGTCTTCTTGGGACTGCGGCGTTTGACCATGGTGTAGCGGAAGGTGCGGCTCTGGTAGCCGGGGCGGCTGACGCCGATCGATAGGGCGCTGCCCGGGCGCAGAGTCATGCCGCTGATGTAGCGAGTGAGCGTGATGGATTTTCGCTTGACGTTCTTGGTCGTCAGCACGATTCTGCGGCTCGCCGCTTTGCGGCACCCCTTGCCGGTGCAGGTCAGAGTGACGGTCGAGCCAGTCTCGGCCCGGTTGACTCGCAGGCTGGTCAGGCGGGTGGCGCCGGAGGAAAGGCGCTTCCAGGTCAGCTTGGCGGTGGCAGAGAGCTTCGGCAGGACCGGAGGGAGCTGAACGAGGGCGCCAGCCGGCGAGACCGTGATCGCGCGCGTCGCGGTTGAGGTCGTGCCGAATGCGTCGGTGGCGGAAACGGTGACGGTGTAGCTGCCAGCGGCGTAGGTATGCGTGGCCTGTGCGCCCGTGGCGGTGGTTCCATCGCCAAAGCTCCAGACGATCGAGCCCACGGCACTCCAAACGTCGGTCGCCGACGCGCTCACGCTGACGGGGCTGCCCGCAGTGCCGGTGGAGGGCACTTCGACATTCGAGAGCGTCGGGCCGACGGCATCATAGCCAGCGGCCTGCACCCGGGAGTGTGTGCCGTCGGAGCGAAACCAGACGGCGGTGGCGTTGCCGGCAGCATCGACAGCGACGCGCGGG
>JAEMRF010000588.1 GCA_016463515.1 Solirubrobacteraceae bacterium
GCATGATCGCGTAGACCCAGCCGCGGTGGATGCTCGGCTGCACGCCGGCGCGGCGGGCGCGGCCGGCCGCGTACCGCTCGCCAATCACCTCTGCGATGGCGCGCAGCAGTGTGCGCGCCACGTTGTAGGGGCTGGAGAAGTAGCTGGCGTAGTCGGCGCCGATCCGGTCGCGGCGCACGTCGAGCACCGTGCTCATGGTCAGCAGCGAGTGGGTGGCGTCGCCAGAGAGGATGTTCGCGCGGCTGGCGCCCTGCTCGTGCAGGAGTCCTTTGCCGTCGGAGATGCGCGACTCGAGCAGCGCAGCGTCCTTGGGCTTGTTGGTCACGATCGGTTGGCCGCGGTCCTTCTCCCACCAGCGAAACGCCGGCATGTCGTGGTTGTTTCCGTGAAGCAGGCCGGCCTGGCACGCGCCGGTCTGCGATGACCAGTCCGTCTCCCAGCGCACGAGGTGGTGGGAGCCCTTGGCGACCCAGGACGCAAGCGCTGGTGCGTTGCCGTCGCGCATGGCGCGTCGCAGCACGTCGTAGGCAAGGCCGTCGATCTCCAGGAACAGGATGCCTGGCACGTCCAACGGGAGTTCGCCCGGCTCCAGCTCCTTGCGCCGCGCAGCGCGGCGGGCGCGGTGGCGCCGCAGGCGCTCGTCCTCATCGATCGAGAGGATGCCGCCGGCCAGCGTGGTGACGGTGGTGACGATCAACACGGTGCCCACGGCTGCGGTGAGACCGACGATGTCGAAGCCGGGGGCCGCGGCCGAGACGATCAACATGAGTGCGCCGTTGAGGACCAGGGCGCCGAGGCCGAGCGTGGCAACGGTGAGCGGCAAGGCGAACCGGATGATGAGTGGCCAGATCAGCGTGTTGAGGACCGCGACGAGCGTGGCCGCCGCAAACGCAGCGGCCCACGAGTTGACGGTCACGCCAGAGAGCACCAGGCCAGACAGCGCGATGCCAAGCGCACCGGAGACCAGGAGGGCGAACAGTGAGATGGCGCGGTGTCTCATGTGGGCTCTTTCTCGGCCGGGCCGTACCCAAGGAAATCGGCGACGACGGCCGCGCCGACGGCGGAGAACGCCAGGGTGAGTCCGGCGCTGACGAGCCAGCCGACGGACGCAAACGCCACGCCGATCAGGCCGTACTGCGCCGCCGACGTCGCGACGCTGTGGGGGAACCAGATCGTCGATGCCACGCCTAGCCCGGTCATCGCGATGCCGCCGATGATTCCCGCAGTGACCGCTTGACCGGGAACGATCCGCTTGGCGGTGAGGATGTAGGGCGTGATGCCCCACGAGATGGCGGCCACGCCGATCGCGACGACCACGCCGAGTGTGCCGTCGAAGAACGACCGCACGAGCGGGTTGACGGACGTGGCCACTGCGAGGAAGCCGATCCAGATCAGGCCCCACGGCGTGCCCCGGAAGCCCAACTTGGGCAGTCCGTAGGCGTTCTCGTAGAGGCGCTGGAGCGTGCGGGTGAACGACAGGGTGGCAATGATCAGCAGCACCACGCCGAACACCGACACCGACTGTGTGGTGAGTTCGGGTGGCGAGAACGCCTGGCGCAAGGCCTCTGCCGAGGATCCGCTGAGCTCAAAGCGGGCGATGAGCGTGTCGGCAAAGTCCCGACCTTCGCGCCGCGGCGCGACGAGGGCAAACAGCATGAGGAGCGGCACCACGGCGGTGAACGCTTGCGCCCCGAGCGCCACGCCACGGTCGACCGTCTGCACTTCGACGTTGCGCGTGACGAGCGCCCGCCAGAACTTCCAGACCCATTCCA
>JAEMRF010000589.1 GCA_016463515.1 Solirubrobacteraceae bacterium
CCCAAGCCGCTCTGGGCGATCCCGATGAAGCTGAAGATCACGGTGCGGCCGCGGGCTGTCGCTGGGCAGCCGACGCCGGCGCCGCTCGTGCAGACCACCACGATCTACACCACGAACGTTCGCTAGACCGTTGAGGGAGCGGTAGCCGCGGCCTGGTCCGCGGCTCCGTACTTCTCCGCTCGCGTGCGGCGGCCTTCCTCGCCTGGCGAGAGGCGCAGCGCGGCGTACGGTGAAGGCATGAACCTTTCGGGCGCACCTGCACCACGTCCGCAAGTCGCGATCCTCGGCCCGCACCCGGTGCTGGCGGTGAACATCGAGCCCTACCCCGGTGGCGCCGACGAGATCCACTTCCACCCGGGCGGGCAAGGGGTGTGGGTGGCGCGGATGGCCGCGGCGCTGGGGGCCGATCCGATCCTGTGTGGATTCCTCGGAGGGGAGACCGGCCAGCTGCTGGAACCGTTGCTCGCTGGCATGCCCGGCGAGCGACGATTCGTTCGCACTGCGGCCGACAGCGGCAGCTTCATCATGGACCGGCGCGGCGGTAGCTACGAGCGCGTCGCGCAGGCGTTCGGGACGCCGCCCGGGCGGCACGAGGTCGACGCGCTCGTGTCGGCCACGATCGCCGCGGCGCTGCGCTGCGGGCTGCTCGTCCTGTGCAACCCGCTGCCGGGCGACGCGCTCAGCGAGGAGTTCTACGAGCGGATCGTTGCCGATGTGCGCGGTCATGGCGTGCGCGTCTTGGCCGACCTTTCGTCGCCGCGACTCAATGCTGCCCTGCGCGGTGGGCTGGACCTCGTGAAGATCAACGACTGGGAGCTCGCCGAGTACGTCTCCGGACCGGTCGAGGATCCACACGACTTGGCTCGCGCGGCAAGCCGGATCATGGCCGACGGCAGCCAGGCGGTGATCATCACGCGCGGTGAGCGGTCTGCGATGGTGTTCCGCGGTGAGGACCGCTGGGAGCTCACCGCCCCGAGCTTCAGTCACGGGTTCCGCGAGGGCTGCGGGGACTCGATGATGGGCGCGATGGCCGCCATTCTCGCCACCGGCGGCGAATGGGACCACGCCTTGCGGATTGGCGCCGCCGCCGGCGCCGTGAACTTCCTGCGGTGCGGACTTGGCAGCGCCGACCCGGACGTCGTCCGCGAACTCGCGCCCTCGGTCCAGCTCGAGCTGCTGCCGCGTTTGGACCCCGCCGCGCGCTGATCCGGTCTAGAACGGGACGTCGACCTGCTCGCCCGCAAGGATGGCGCGGGGTGCATCTGCGGCGATCCACGCCATGTGCTCGGCGAGCTCCGGCACCGTCGCGAGCGCACGCAGCCCCTGGGAGACCGTCGCCGGTCGGCCAACGCGAGCGGAGTGGGCGTCGCTGCCGACCAGGTGCACGAGCCCTTGGGCGGCCCAGCTCAGGATCACGGGCGCGGCGCCATGGCCCACCAGGAATGCCGCCGTGACCTGCACGAGCGCCCCGCGGTCCACGAGCCGGGTGAGCCAGTCGGCGATGTCGGCCGCCGCGTGGCGCTCGGGATGTGCGACCACGCAGCGCACGCCGCGGTCGTGCAGCCGGTCCACGAGCGCCACAAAGTCTGCGCCGATCGCACCGGGGCTCGGTTCCAGCAGGATCCAACGGCCGGTCGCCCCGAGGGAGACCTCCCGCAGCTCGACGCCCGTGAGGTGGTCAGCGCGCGCGGCCGACAGCTCAGCGCCCTCAGCAATCTCAACGGGGATCCCGAGGTCGCGCAGCGACTGATTCAGTGCGCTCACGCGGCC
>JAEMRF010000590.1 GCA_016463515.1 Solirubrobacteraceae bacterium
GGCGCCGGGCCCTCGCTCGCGGCGTCGGTGGTCGGGGTGCTGGAGTCGCTCACGGCCCCATCCTGCCGCAGCGGCACTGCGCCGCGAGGCGCGGGTCGGTCAGGGAAGCGCCGTTCAGCGTTCGCGTGGCCTGGCCTGGCCGCTCGCCAGCGAGCAAGCGCCGCCTGCACCCAACCGGCCGCCCGGGGCACAGGGCTGCCGTAGCCTGCTGCCCGTGGCCGCACCACTTGACCTCGGCGCGGTTCGCGCCATCCTCTCCGATCTCGACGGGACCCTCGTGGATTCCACGCAGGCGACCGAGCGTGTGTGGAACGGCTGGAAGCGCGACCGCGGTCTGCCGACGGGCGCCCCGCACCCGCACGGCATCCCCGCGCGGGAGGTCGTCCAGCTTCTGGCACCGGCGCTGGATGCGATCGAGGAAGCCGCCGAGCTGGAACGCCGCGAGATCGCCGACACCGATGGTGTCGTCGCGCTGCCGGGCGCCGCAGCCTTGCTCGCCGCCGACGCCACGTGGGGCCTTGAGATTGCGATCGTCACGTCATGCACGGCGGCGCTCGCCGAGACCCGCCTGCGGATCGCGGGCCTGGCGCCGCCTTCGATCGTGGTCACCGCCGAGCGCACCGAGCGAGTCAAGCCGGACCCGGATCCGTATCTGCTCGCAGCCGAGCTGCTTGGCCTAGAGCCCGCCGACTGCCTGGTGCTTGAAGATGCGCCCGCCGGGATTGCCGCGGGTCGTGCTGCAGGAATGCAGGTCGTGGCCGTGACGACCAGTCACGTCGCGGCGCAGCTGAGCGACGCACACCACATCGCCGACGATGTGGCCGAACTCTTGGCGTTGCTGCCGGTTCGGGTGTCGCCCGGCCCCGAGCACTTCGGGACCGGGCTCTGCTGACCGATCGGTCGATGGCAGCGCTAGTTGATCGTGACTCGCTCGCCCTGAGCGTCGAGTTCGATGCGCCCGGTCGTGCCAGCCGCCCCGACCGCGAAGGGCGACGCCTCGCCGAGCGGCACGGTGTCGATCACCGTCCACTTGAGCAGCACGTCCCGCAGCGTGGAGTCCAGCAACGTGACCTCGAGCTCGCGCGCAGGCTTACCAACGACGGTGTCGGCGACCCACGGGCGCAGCAGCGTGTCGGTGGGTGAAGCGCTCAGGGTCAGGACCCCTGGCACGACATTGGCGGGCGCCAGCGCGCCGCCGAAGAACCTCGCCGGGGTGATGTTGACGACGAGCCCACGGATCTCAGCGACTCGGTTCAGCGCGACGCCGTCGAGGGTCGCTTGGAAGTTGGATGCCAGCAAGGATTTGCTGGCCGTCGTACCCAAGTTGGCTCGACCGGTGGCCGCCTCCTGCTTGATCTCTTCGGCGCGCACGGTGAGCTCGAGCCCGGCCACGGCGCGAGTCGACGCATCCAGCGTGGGCAGCTGCACACGCGTGAGCTCGGCCACGAGGAGCGCGGCGCGCTGGCGCTTGTTGAGGTTGAAGTCGATCGCGACCACACCGATGTCGCGAGGAAGCGCCGACCGCTGAAGGCTTTCGTTGATCCAGTCCAGCACGACCTTGGGCGGCACGCCTGCCACGGTGAATCGGCAGTCCAGGGGCTGTTCGGCAAAGCGCGGCGTCGAGCAGCCTGCAACCTTGTTGATCCGCACGTCCTCACCGGCGATCTCCAGCACGAAGTCCCCCGCATACTCCGGAAGCGCTGCGGGCGCCGCAGCTGCCGCCGGTCCAGCGGGGCCCTGCGGGCCAGCGGGACCACGAGCACCGG
>JAEMRF010000158.1 GCA_016463515.1 Solirubrobacteraceae bacterium
GGGGAGCGGCGCACCGGCGTTGTCGCGGGACTCGATGCCGGCGAGTACCTGCGGCTACGGGTGATCGACGATGGCCCCGGAGTGTCTGAATCCATTCTCGGGAAGGTCTTTGATCCGTTCTTCACCACGAAGGGACCCAACGAGGGCACCGGGCTGGGGTTGGCCGCCGTCCACAGCATCATTCGCAATCACGGTGGCGTGATCGCCGCCGAACGCCACCGCGGCGGCGGGGCGATGTTCACCGCCTACCTCCCTGTCCAAACACCCCCGGAATCACCCGCCACCATGCCGAAACCTGCTGCGCCTGTCGTCGGTGACCAGCCGGTCGCCCGCGTGCTCTTCGTCGACGACGAGGAGGCGCTCGTCCGCCTCGCCTACCGCGCCATGCCCTATTGCGGGTGCCAGGTGACGGGGTTCACGGACCCCGAGGAGGCACTCGAGGCGTTCGTCGCCGATCCGAAGGCGTTCGATGCCGTGGTCACCGACCTCTCGATGCCCGGTTTGACCGGTTTGGAGCTCACGGAACGCCTACGGGCCGTTCGCTCAGACATCCCGGTCGTCTTGACCTCCGGCTACATGGCCGGCGAAGATCAGGACGACGCCGAGCGTCGCGGCGTGAGCGCCATCTTGCCCAAGCCATGCTCGATCGATGACCTCGCCGCCGAGGTCCTGCGACTGCTCGGCAGCTCACCGCGAGTCTGAGCTGAGTCCACGCTCAGCGCAACAAACCCTTGCGCATCGCGGTCGCGACCGCAGCCGCCCGATCCGACACCTCGAGCTTGCGATACAGGCTCTCTAGATGTGACTTGACCGTCGACGGGCTCAGGTGGATGGCTGCCGCGATCTCAGCGACGCTGGCGCCGTCGGCGATCTGGCCCAAGACCTCCCGCTCGCGATCGGTGAGCACCGGCCGGTCCTCACGGCGACGATTGCGGACTTCGCCCGCGAGCAGCGCCTGGACCTCGCCACCCAGCACAGTGTTGCCTGCGGCCACATCCAGGAGGGTCGAGACCAATGCCTCAGGTTCGATGAGCTTCGACAGCACCGCAGCTGCGCCGAGCTCCACGGCGCGGTAGACCTGATCGCTGTCGAGGTTGCCGGTCAGAATGACGACACGGGTACCCGAGTCCTCTTGCGAGAGTGCGTCGAGGAGCTGCAGGCCATCCAGGCCCGGCATGTTGAGATCGACCACCGCCACATCGGGCTGCAGCGCGATGATCCGGTCCAGCGCCTCGCGCCCGTCGGACGCGAGACCAACCACGGCAAGCCGGGCGTTCAGTCGGACGACTCGTTCCACGCTGGAGCGATACAGCGGGTGATCATCGGCGATGAGCAGGCGTACCTGTGCGTCAGACATCACACGCAGTCAACCATGCCTGGCGGCGCTCGTCACCTGTTGGTGGTTGGTCAACAAGCAGCAGGTCGCGGTTCGACCTGCAAATCGCCTGTTGTTCAGCTGATTGTCACTGTGGACCGGCTGCGGCACTCATGCGCCGCAAGCGGTCAGCGATATCGGCGGCCCGTCGCGACGCTTCAAGTACCTCGGCAAGGTCCTTGGCCTGTTGACTACCTTCGTCGGCTGATGCAGCGGCCAGGCTCGCGTAGTTCATGATCACGCCGAGCAGATTGTTGAAGTCGTGCGCCACCTCGCCCGCGAGTGCGGCGACATCGGCCGGAGCCGCCTGGCCGACGACTGGCTGCCCGAGGACGATCAGTTCGTGGGGCCCGACGTCGCTTGTGATCGTGGCACGGTCGGTGGTGGGGCGAGGGCCCGCGATGGTGAGCAGGTGGTCCTCGAGGTGCAGGTGTTGCTGGTCTGCTGAGGAGTCGAGCACGGAGTCTGCGAGCGCACTCGACCCGACCACGTACCCGGCGTCATCGGTGAGGACAACAGGGATCGGGAGGTGCTTTACCACGTGGGTAAGTGACTGGAGCGAGATCACGATCAAGGGGGAGGAGACCAACCTTCATCTTGAATGCACCGGACCTTGGTCGTGGCCTGACCTGTGGCCGAACTTCATGGGCCGAATGGCCCCGGCCAAGCGGCGATTGCCGGTGGCACGGGGAAATCTGCGATCGACCGATGACTCGGTGGGTCCGTCCCGCAATGCTGCTTGCAGGTTAGGTCTAACCATTGCTCCACTCGATTCCCCCTCAGGTCGTCCCCCGGGCCTGACGGGTGGGCACTGGTAATCCGGCAGTACGACCTGACCTGAACCGGAGCAGCGCCAGCGCGGCGCACTCCATCGCCGCACGGCGGCGGGCCGCGATCTCCCTCTCGCGTCTCGCCGCCGGCGGCGGCGCGGCGCACCTACGGGGTGCGCTCAGCGCGGACGGGCAGCGGCGCCTGCGAAAGCACCGCAGGCGGCGCAGACTGCACGATCGACGACGGCGAGGTCGGTAGAGGTGCCTGGGGACGGTCTCCCTGGACGACGCTGAGTACGACCATCGAGATGGCAGCGACCACTGCGCAACCGAAGAGTCGTAGCCAGCCTGCCCGGGAGCTGCGCGACCGATGCGCGTGATCCTTGTCGCCCTCGCCATCCCCGTCGCCGTGATCGTCACCGCCGCGGCCGAAGCCGTCGGCTGGTGGCTCGGGGGGCTCCGGCGGGCCGGGGTGGCCCGGCTCGCGCAGGCGGGCAGCCGCGAGTTCGGCTTCCCACTGCGCCCAATCGGGATCGGGTGAGGGCCTGGTCGGTGAGAGCGGCTCGGCCAGAGGCATATGTCTGAGGCTAGGTCCCCGGACGCGCCAAGTCGTGGACGGAACCGGGCAACCTGGCCGAACGTTGGCGCACGGGGCGGCGAGGTTTCCACCCCTTCCGCTCGGACACGGCGCGGGGACCGGGTACGAGGTGGAGCACGACCCGCCACCATGCGCGGATCGTGCCGCGCCTCCAGCTGTCAACGCACCGGCTCTCGTTCATCGCGCCCTTGTTCCCAGACAACCTCTACGGCCATTTGGTCGCCACGGCGGTTCCGGGCGTCGAAGAATGGCGAGACGGCGCCTACCGCCGAACGCTGCGATTCGCCAGTGGCAGCTACGGCATCGTGGCCTTGCGACCTGGCGGTCCGGGCGTGGTGCTCGCTCGGCTCCTCCTGGAAGACGCATCCGATCAGCCGGCGGCGCTGCAGACGTCCCGCAGGCTCCTGGACCTCGATGCTGATCCCGCTGTGGTGGACCCTGTACTGGCCGACGACCCTGTGCTGGCGCCGCTGATCCAGGCTGCGCCAGGGCGCCGGGTGCCAGGAGCTGCCGGCGGCGACGAGATGGCCGTTCGGGCCGTGCTCGGGCAGCAGGTCTCGACGGCCGCGGCACGGACGCACGCTGGCCGGCTCGTCGCGGCTGTGGGCCAGCCAATCGATGACCCCGAAGGCGGCTTGACGCACCTGTTCCCCACGCCGAGTGCCGTAGCGGCGGCGCGGCCCGAAACGTTTGCGTTCCCCGCGGCGCGGCAGCGCTCGCTCCGGGCACTCTCGACCAGTCTTGCCGCAGGCGAACTCCCACCGCTCGAGCCAGGGTCAGATCCAGCCGCCGTCCGCGAGGCGCTGCAGGCGCTTCCGGGCGTCGGTCCCTGGACCGCGGAGACCGTTGCGATGCGGGCGCTCGCCGACGGCGACGCATTCATCCCCACCGACCTTGGCGTGCGGGCGGCAGCGCGGGCGCTCGGACTCGCCCCGACCCCAGCCGCGCTCACGGCGCGAGCGCAGGCGTGGCGGCCATGGCGGGCCTATGCGGTGCAGCACCTCTGGGCGACCGCGCCGCACCCGGTGAACGTGATGCCGGCGTGAGTTCGAAGGTGCAGCTACCGAGTGCCGGCGGTCTCCCCGGCGAACAGTTCGCGCATCCCGGCGTCGAAGTCTTCCTGGGCCTGGAATCCCAGGACCTGCGCGGCGCGAGTGGCATCGGCGAACACGTGGCGCACGTCGCCGAGGCGGAAACCACCGGTGATCTCGGGTGCGTGTTCGTTGCCCGAGGCTGCATGCAGCGCCTGCGCCATGTCGAGCACGCTGCGCGGGGTGCCCGAACACACGTTGAACGCTCCGGGGATGGCCTCGTCGGCGGTCAGCGCGATCACGTTGGCGCGGGCGATGTCGCGGACGTGCACGAAGTCCCGACGTTGACCGCCGTCTTCGAAGACTCGTGGCGGGCGACCCGCGGCCAGCTCGCTGGCAAACAGCGACGCGACGCCGGCGTACGGCGTGTCGCGAGGCATCCGCGGGCCGTAGACGTTGTGGTACCGCAGCGCCGTGACCGGCACACCGGTCTCGCGGGAGAACGCGGCCGAGAGGTGCTCCTGATGCAGCTTGGTGGCCGCGTAGACATTCCGTGGGTCGACCGGAGCGCCCTCCGGAACGGCCTCTGGCGTCAGCGCTTGGCCGCACGCCGGGCACGGCGGCTCGAACTGGCCTGCTTCGAGATCGGCACGCGCCCTGGGACCGGGCCCCACGACCCCGTGCTCGGCGCAGCGGTAGCGCCCCTCTCCGTAGACCACCATGCTGGAGGCCAGCACCAACCGGTCGACCGTCCCGAGCCTGGCCATCGCGCGCAGCAGGACCGCCGTACCCAGGTCATTGTGCGAGGTGTAGTCCGCGATGTCGTCGAGGTCGACGCCGAGCCCGACCATGGCTGCCTGATGGCAAACCGCCGTCACGCCGTCGAGCGCAGCGATCACGGCCTCGGGGTCGCGGACGTCGCCCTCCCGGATCTCGACGCCCTGAGGCAGTGGCCAGCGCGGTGGTTCGTGATCGAGCACCCGCACTGGAATCCCAGCAGCGGCAAGCGCATCCACGATGTGGGAACCGATGAATCCGGCACCACCGGTCACGAGCAACATGGGGGCACCGTACCTATGGCCGGGCGACCCTTCACTGGCGTGCCCGGGTTCGTTCGTAACATTTCACTGTTTTGGCGGACGAGTGCTCGAAGATGGTTGGCGTGCCAGATCTCATACTCCCCGTGCTGAACGAAGCTGAGGCGATCCCATGGGTCCTGGAGCGGGTGCCGGCGGGCTACACCCCGATCGTGGTCGACAATGGATCTACTGACGGCTCTGCCGACGTTGCTGCGCGGCTGGGCGCGCGCGTGGTGACTGAGCCCCAGCCCGGGTTTGGAGCAGCCTGTTTCGCGGGACTTACCGCCGCGACGGCTGATGTCGTGTGCTTCATGGATTGCGACGCCTCGCTGGACCCTCGCCAGCTGCCGCTCGTCACGGACCCGGTCGTAGACGGCACTGCCGACCTCGTGCTCGGTCGTCGGCGTTCCACAGGCCGCGGGGCCTGGCCTGCACACGCGCGGGCCGCCAATGGCGTGCTGGCATGGCAGCTGCGTCGCAGAGCGGGGCTCCCGCTGCGGGATTTGGGGCCGATGCGCGCCGCGCGGCGCGAGGACCTCTTGGCGCTCGGGATTCAGGACCGACGGTTCGGCTGGCCGCTGGAGATGGTCTTGCGCGCAGCTGAGCGCGACTGGCGCGTGCAAGAAGTGACGGTCGACTACCGACCGCGCGTGGGCACCAGCAAGGTCACGGGCACCGTTCGCGGCACCGTGAGGGCCGTGCGCGACATGGCCGCGGTGATGTCGTGAGCGTCGCGCTGATCGTGATCGCCAAGGCACCAGTGCCGGGCCGGGTGAAGACGCGCCTGTGCCCACCGTGCACGCCGCAGCAGGCGGCAGCAATCGCTCAAGGTGCCCTGCAGGACACCCTGGCTGCCGTGGCGGCAACCCCCGCGACCCGCAGGATCTGCGTACTCGAGGGCGACCCGGGACCCTGGCTCCCGGAGGGTTTCGAGGTCATCCCCCAGCGCGGTGATGGCCTTGACGAGCGCCTGGCTGCCGCATTCTCGGATGTCGACGAGCCCGCATTCCTCGTAGGCATGGATACCCCGCAGCTCACGCCTGCACTGCTAGCTGGCGCGGTGTCCGCGCTGCACGCACCAGGGGTCGACGCAGTCATGGGATATACCGATGACGGCGGCTACTGGGGTGTGGGGCTGCACCGTTCGTGGGATGCGCTCTTCGTCGGCGTCCCGATGAGCCAGGACGACACCGGCGCGCTGCAGCTCATCCGCCTCCAGCGCGAGGGGCTCGTCATCGACGACACGCTGCCCCAGCTCCGCGATGTCGACCACGCCAGCGACGCTCGCGCCGTGGCCGAGCGCGTGCCAAACGGGCAATTCGCGCAGGCCGTGGCGGCCGCGGGCCTGCTCGGCGACCCACCACATCCTTCCGGTCGCTTCACCGCGGCCCACGCCAACGAGGTCACTGCATGAGCGCTCACCCCTGGACGCTCTACGAGGCGGCGCTGGACTCCGGCACGACGCTCACGGCGCGCCATGCCGACGGCGTGACCGAGCTGCTGGCTGTGAGCCGTTGGCTCGCCGACGCAGATCCCGTCGACGAACGGCTGGTGGCCCGTGCCCGGGGCCCTGTGCTCGACGTAGGCTGTGGCCCAGGGCGGCATGTGCATGCGCTCGTGCGCCGCAAGATTCCCGCGCTCGGCCTGGATGCCTCGCCTCTGGCGGTGCGCATCGCCAGTGAGCGCGGGGCAGAGGCAATCCTTGGGGATGTGTTCACCCACGGCCTCGAGGTCGGCGTCTGGGAGACCGTGCTGCTGCTCGACGGCAACCTGGGCATCGGCGGCGATCCCGGAGCTCTTCTGGCTCGTGTGCGCGAGTTCCTCACGCCAACCGGCACGGTGCTCGTGGAGACCGACGCACCGGGGCAAGGTGCGCGGTCGGTGCCTGTGCGGCTCGAGAAGGGCGACGATGTGTCGCTGTGGTTCCCGTGGGCGCGGGTGTGTAACGACGCGATCGAAGAGATCGCGCTGGGCGCGGGCCTCGTGTGCGCCGACCGTTGGTCGGATGGCGGGCGCTGGTTCGCGGAGCTGCGTTGCGCCTGATCCCTGAACGCCCGCCGCCGGGCCCGGCGCGGCCTGAGTTCTGGCGCAGCCCGGTTCGCAGCAC
>JAEMRF010000591.1 GCA_016463515.1 Solirubrobacteraceae bacterium
CCTCGGTGCCCGACGTCGTCATCCGCAGCATCTCGATCGACGGGATGCGGCGAGCCAGCTCGGCCGCCAGGTCGACTTCCCCGACGGTCGCGGCGCCGAACGTGGTCCCGCGGGCGGCCTGCTCAGTGATGGCAGCCACGATCTCCGGGTGGGCATGGCCGTGGATCAGCGGACCCCACGAGCAGACCCAGTCGATGTAGTGGTTGCCGTCGATGTCGACGATCTCGGCGCCGCTGCCGCGCTCGATGAAGACCGGCGTGCGGCCGATCGAGCGCATGGCGCGCACCGGCGAGTTGACGCCGCCCGGCAAGAACTTGACCGCGCGCTCGTACTGCTCGGCCGATCGTGCGTCGCGAATGGAGATGGTCATGGCCGTCTTCCGATCGAGGGAGAGCCGCTCAGAGGGTCCGCAGCCAAGCGGCTGCGTCCTTGGCGGAGTAGGTGATGATCGCGTCGGCGCCCCCACGCCGCAGCGAAGTGAGACTTTCCAGGACGGCGGCTCGCTCGTCCAGGAACCCGGCGTGCGCGGCAGCCTTGAGCATCGAGTACTCGCCGCTGACGTGGTAGGCCATCGTGGGTGCAGACGTCTCCGTCTTGACCCGGTGCAGGATGTCGAGGTAGGGCAGTGCCGGCTTGACGATGAGCAGGTCGGCGCCCTCGTCCAGGTCGGCGCGGGCCTCGCGCAGCGCTTCGTCGGCGTTGCGTGGATCCATTTGGTAGCCGCGGCGGTCGCCGAAGGCGGGCGTGGAGTCGGCGGCGTCGCGGAACGGCCCGTAGAACGCTGAGGCGTATTTCACGGCGTAGGACGCGATGGGCGTCTGCTGCAGGCCGGCTTTGTCGAGCTCGGCGCGGATCGCGGCCACGCGGCCGTCCATCATGTCGCTCGGGGCGACGATGTCGGCGCCCGCGCTCGCCAGCGACTTGGCGGTGCGGGCGATCAGGGGCAGCGTGGCGTCGTTGTCGACCTCGTCGCCGTGCAGCACGCCGCAATGGCCGTGGCTCGTGTACTCACACAGGCACACGTCGGCGATGACGACCGTCTCCGGCACAGCGCGCTTGATCTCGCCGATCGCCTGCTGCACGATGCCGCGGTCGTCGTAGGCGCCGCTGCCTTTGAGGTCCTTGCTCGACGGCACGCCGAAGAGCAGCAGGCCACCGAGGCCCAGGACCTTGGCGACCTCGGCCTCGGCGGCGAGCTCGTCGAGCCCGAGGCGATCGACGCCCGGCATGGCGGTGATCGGGCGGCGCCCGGAAAGTCCCTCTTCTACGAAGATCGGAAGGATCAGGTCGCCGGGATCCAGCAGCGTCTCGGCGACCAGGTCGCGGATGGCTGGCGTGCGGCGCAGACGCCGCGGACGACTTTCAGGGAAGGCCACCCCGCAAGGGTACCGGGACGGCCCGACCTGCCGGAACCCCCCGACCCAGCCCGTAACACCGTTGTAGGTCTACCCGGCGGCCACGAACGCCTGGAAGTCGACCGGTCCTAGGCCAGACAGCGCACTGGTGGCGATCCCGAGCTCGGAGACGGTGATCACGCGGTCGCCCACGATCATCGAGCGCACCACGTCGCCGCGGTCCCACTCGGGGCCGTGGGTGATCCGGCCGACTTCCTCGAGGCCCGCGCGGGAAGCCGTGACGCCGATCGCGGCGGCCGCTGAGCGGTACGTGACGGGGTCGGGGCCGCCGTAGGGCAGCAACGCCAGCTGCGTCTTGGGCCACCACAGGAACGCGTGGGGATCGAACTCGGCGCTCAGACCGCCGGG
>JAEMRF010000592.1 GCA_016463515.1 Solirubrobacteraceae bacterium
AGCACCTTCGAGGTGGTTCCGAGATACAGCACGCGATCTGGGGCGAGGCCATGGAGGCTGCGCACGCCGCGGCGGTCGTAACGCAGCTCGCCGTCGTAGTCGTCTTCCAGCAGCCAGGTGCCGCGTTCGCGGGCCCAGGCCACCAGGCGTGCTCGCCGTTCCGGGGCCAGCGGAACGCCAAGCGGCATCTGGTGCGCGGGCGTGATGAGCGCAGCGCAGACGTCGGCCTGCGCAAGAGCGTCGATGTCGAGACCGTCCTGATCGGTGGGGATCGGGACGAGGGTGAGCCCCGCGCCGATGAGCGTGGCGCGGTGCAGGCCGAATCCGGGGTCCTCCACGGCCACACGTCCGCCGCGGGCCGCAAGCAGCGGGGCAAGCCCATGCAGGGCATCGGTGACGCCGGAGGTGATCACGAGCTGCTCGGAGGTGGTCACGACGCCTCGCGAGCGGCCGAGCTGGGCAGCCAGCGCGCCGCGGAGCCCCGGCAGACCGGCGGGATCGAGCGACCCAAGCTCTGCCTCGGAGGCATCGCGCAGCGCGGTGCGGTGCGCAGCCGCCCAAGCGCGCCGGTCGAGGGTTCCGATCGGCGTGGCCGCTGGGTGCAGGTCCGTCCGCAACTGCGCAGCGCCTGCCGGCTCGGCGGGCGGCGTCGGCGGGGGCTCGGCAGGTGAGACGACGCCGTCTGCCGGCGGAAGGTCCACGGAAACTCGCACCACCCCACCGGGTCGGCTGGCAAGCAGCCCGTGACGCAGCAGTCGGTCGTAGGCCTCGACGACCACGCCACGGGAGACTTCCAGGGCGCCAGCCAGTGCGCGGGAACTCGGAAGGACGTCGCCGGGCGCGAGCTCGCCGCGAACGATCAGCGCATGCAAGAGGTGCTCGAGCTGGTCGGGCAACGGAGCCGCGGCCGCGCGGTCCACGGCGATCCCGAGGTCGACGACGCGGCGACGCTGCGCGGCTGCCTCGGTCGCAACCGGTCCGGGGACCGAGTCGCCAACTGGTCCTGTGCCCGACACGATCCGGAGCTTACGCTGGCAGCCATGACGCGCATTGCCCCGCTCCCCCGTTCCAAGTTCGGGCCCTCGGCCAGGCTGACCGACCTCGTCGTGCGCCGCCTGGTCGGGCGACACCTCGACGGGGTCGGTATTGCCGCGCGCGTCCCGGCCATCCTGCGCGCCAGCGGCGGCATGGAGCGCGCGTTCATGGGCCGCCGGGCGGTGTCGCACCGCATGCTGGAGCTGGTGTCGGTTCGAGCCGCGATGGAGATCGGGTGCTCGTTCTGCCTCGACATGGGCTCCTACTTGGCGCAAGAGAAGAGCGGTGCCACCGAAGACGAGATCCGCGGACTCTCCGATCACGCTGGCTCCGGCGTCTTCACCCCGGGCGAAGTCGCGGCATTCGACCTTGCCGTGGCGATGTCGGCCACGCCGCCGACGGTCGACGACGAGCTCTGGGCCCGGCTTTCCGAGCACTGGTCCGACGAACAGCTCGTCGAGCTCACCGCGATGATCGGCTGGGAGAACTCGCGGGCCCGTCTCGCCAACGCCCTCGGTATCCAGTCGCATGGCCTCACCGCTGGGGGCGCCTGCGCCGTCGCAACGGTGCATGCGACGACGACGACGCCTACGAGTTCCGTTGCCGCTGCGCCGCCAGCGCTGCGGTAGTGCCTCGCGAGGCTGCGGTGAATTCCTCGCCGCCGCCCGCCGGCCATCTGCGACGCTCCAGGCGTGACCGCCAAACCGTCGAGCCCCGCCGAGACGCCC
>JAEMRF010000159.1:0-1222 GCA_016463515.1 Solirubrobacteraceae bacterium
TGCCCGTGATCCCCTACATTGTTCTACGGACATGGCTGAGCATCTCCATCATCGGCATCGCCCCGCGCGATATCAGGGCTGGCGATTTCCCCGGGTGCTCGGGACCGCTGCGCTGCGCTGACGTGCGCGCGTGGCGCCGCTTTCCGAGCGCCGCATACCCACACCCGCACCAGCTCTCTTCTCTCTCCTAGGAACCAAAACCGATGATGATCGTCATGAAGCCCGCCGCCACCGACGGCGAGATCCAGAACGTGATCGACCGAGTCAAGTCGACCGGCGCTCGCCCGCACGTGTCTGAAGGCGAGACCCTCACCGTGATCGGCGCCATCGGCGACACCGAGCACGACGAGAAGGTCGCCAACCTCGGCCTCGAGGAAGACTCCGGCGTCGACCGCGTCGTCCCGATCGCCAAGCCCTACAAGCTCGCCTCCACGCAGCTCTCCGAAACCGACAGCTCGATCTTCGAGATCGGCGGTCGCAAGGTCGGCGGCGGCCACTTCGCTCTGATCGCAGGGCCCTGCACCGTCGAGAGCCGCGAGCAGACCGTCGGCACCGCCGAGTTCTTCAAGGAGCACAAGCTCGACATCACGATGTTCCGCGGCGGGGCCTACAAGCCACGCACCGGCCCGTACTCCTTCATGGGCCTCGGCCGCGACGGCCTCAAGCTCCTGCAGGAAGCCAAGGACGCGACCGGCTTCCCGATCGTGACCGAACTGATGGACACCCGCGAGCTCGATGCGGTCCTCGAAGTCGCCGACGTGATCCAGGTCGGCGCGCGGAACATGCAGAACTACAACCTGCTGACCGAGCTCGGCAAGGCCGGCCGCCCGGTCCTGCTCAAGCGCGGCCTCTCCGCCACGCTCGACGAGCTCCTGCTCGCCGCCGAGTACATCCTCAAAGAGGGCAACAAGAACGTCATGCTCTGCGAGCGTGGCATCCGCACCTTCGAGAACGCGTACCGCTTCACCCTCGACCTGCTAGCCATCCCGGTCCTGCAGGAGCGCACTCACCTGCCGGTGATCGTCGACCCCAGCCACGCGGCCGGCAAGCGCCACCTCGTGGAGCCGATGAGCCTTGCGGCCGCGGCCGCCGGCGCCGACGGCATCATCGTCGAAGTGCACCCGCACCCCGAAGAGGCCGTCTGCGACGGTCCGCAGGCACTGCGCCTCTCGGAGTTCCCGGAGTACGTCGACAAGGTCGCCCAGGCCGCCCTCCTGGCCGG
>JAEMRF010000159.1:1322-6951 GCA_016463515.1 Solirubrobacteraceae bacterium
GATCGCGTGATCTCGCGGCTGACCACCGTCCGCGACCGCATCCGCGACGGCGAAGACCTCACCGACTGGCAGGCCGGAGCCGCCCAGCTCCGGCGCCGGCTCGTCGATCAGGCGCTCACCGGCGACGAACTCGTCGAACTGCGCACCATCGTCCCCAACCGCCCCGGCGCGATCGCCGAGCTCGCGCTCGCGTTCTCCAAGGCCGGCGTGAACATCGTCGACATCAGCGTGGCGCCCTTGCCAGGCGGCGCGACCGGCATGGTGGCACTGTGGTGCCCGCTGGAGCAGGCCACCGACGCCCTCGCGCTCCTCGACGAACTCGGGGTTGAAGTCATCGGCGGCGAACGCCTCGACGACGCCCGCCGTGAGCGCGGTGCGCGGGCCGCCGCCGAAGCCTCCAACGCCAAGGCCGACGCATGAGCGCCTCCGCCAACCCGACCACGACGCGGATCGATCCGGCGACCGGCCCGCTCAGCGGCCACGTGCTGTGCCCGCCAGACAAGTCGATCTCCCACCGCTGCGCACTCTTCGGCGCGATGAGTCAGGGGCGTACCGTGATCGAGCGCTACCTCGTGGCACAGGACACCCTCTCCACGCTGGCGGCAGTCGAGTCGCTCGGCGCCCGTGTGCAACGCGACGGCGACCGCGTCGTGATCGACGGCGTCGGCCTGCGTGGACTCACCGCGCCTGGCGGCATCGTCGACGTGGGGAACGCGGGCACGCTGCTGCGCCTGCTCGCGGGCTGGATCGCCGGCGTGCCGGGGCTCGTCGTCACGCTCGATGGCGACGCGTCGATCCGTACCCGTCCCATGGGGCGCGTGATCGACCCGCTTCGTCTGATGGACGCGCAGATCGATGCCACCAACGATCGGTTCGCTCCGGTCACGGTCACCGGCGGCACGTTGCGGGGCATCGAGTACACGCTGCCGGTAGCCAGCGCCCAGGTGAAGAGCTGCGTGCTGATCGCCGGGATGTTGGCCGAGGGCGAGACGACGGTCGTCGAGCCGGTCGCCAGCCGCGATCACACCGAGCGGATGCTCGCGGCCGCCGGCGCTCCACTCACCCGCGACGGCGACCGGATCACCATCCGCACCACCGACGCCATCGAGCTCGGCGACACGCGCGTCCCCGGCGATCCCTCGTCGGCCGCGTTCCCGATCGCGGCCGCCCTGATCGTCCCCGGGTCGACCGTGCACGTCGACGAGGTCTCCACCAACTGGACCCGCGCAGGGTTCGTGCACATCGCCCGACGGATGGGCGCCCAGATCGAAGGCCCCGTGGAAGCACCGGGGACGCCGCACACCACCCCCGAAGTCACGACGACGCTCTCGGTCACCCACGGGCCGCTGCGCGGCACCACGGTCGAGGCCGACGAAGTGCCGCTCGCGATCGACGAGCTGCCGCTGGTCGCCCTGCTCGGCTGCTTTGCGGAACCTGGCGAGATCACGACCGTGACCGGGGCACAAGAGCTGCGTGTGAAGGAGACCGACCGCATCGCGGCCGTCGCCGAGGAGCTCGGAGCGCTCGGCGGAAAGATCACCCCGACCGACGACGGCTTCATCGTCGAGGGCACCGGCGGCCTGATCGGCGGAACCCTGCACAGCCGCGGCGATCACCGCATGGCGATGATCGGCGCCCTGGCCGGCCTGGCCTCGGCCAAGGGCGTCGACGTGGTCGACATGGAAGCCGCCGACGTCAGCTACCCCACGTTCCTCGACGATCTGGCGGCGCTGCGCTCCCGATGACCGACGCCGGCGACATCGACCGGCACCGACAGCGCGTGAGGCGGCGCGCGATGACCCGCCTCGGGTTGTTCGTCGGGATCTTGGTCATCGTGGCTCTGGCCGTCTTGGTCGGCGGAGTCATCGACTTCGAGCGCGACGAGATGCAGCGCGAGATCCGCGAGTTCGGACCGCTCGCGCCCGTGATCTTCGTGCTCGTGTCCGGCGTGCTCGGCGCGCTCTTCGTTCCAGGACCGGTCTTCGCGATCCTCGCCAGCGCGCTCTTCGGCCCATTGCTCGGCATTCCCCTGGGGATTGCAGGTTCGGTCGTGTGTGCGCTGATCTGCCGCGAGGTCGGCTCCCATATGGGCCGCGACGCAGCCGAGGAGATCGCCGGCGCGCGGCTCGGCCAGCTGACCACCTGGCTCGATCGCTACGGCCTGCTCGCCGTGATCGGCTTTCGGCTCATGCCCGCCATGCCGGACGCACCACTCAACTACGCCGCCGGACTCACGCGCCTGAAGCGGTGGCAGATCGGCCTGGGCACGGCGATCGGCGTGATCCCGCGGACGCTCGGCTGGGGGCTGGTCGGCGCGACGGTCGGCGGCGGTTCGGCGTGGCTCGCGACGGCCGGTGGCGCGCTGATCATCGGCGCCGACGCGGGTGGCGCGATCGCGGCGATCTTCGCGGCGCGTTACCTGGGCATCAGCCCGCGCATGCTCTGGGCCAAGCTGCGGGGTGCGCCAGCCGAGCCACACGCGCATGGACCGACAGGCAAAGGCCGTTGGGGCGCTGGTGGAGGCTCGGGCGGACGCCTCGGTCGGGGTAAGGTTGGCCACATGCGGATTGCGATCGATGGCCCGGCAGGTGCAGGGAAGTCCACCGTGGCGCGCCTCGTTGCCGAGCGCCTGGAGTTCACCTACCTCGATACCGGGGCCATGTATCGCTGCGCGGCCCTGGCCTCGCTGCGCGGCGAGGCCGCGCCAGGCGAGATCGAGATCGACTTTGCGCCCGACGGCGAAGTGCTGCTGGCGGGGGAAGACGTGACCTTGCTGATCCGCTCACCGGAGGTCACCTCGCTGGCGTCGAAGGTCGCGGCAGAGCCCTCCGTCCGGGCTGGGCTGGTCGAGCGTCAGCGCGAGCTCATGGCGCACGGCGACTGGGTCGCCGAAGGTCGCGACGTTGGCACCGTCGTCGTGCCGGACGCAGAGCTCAAAGTCTTCTTGGACGCCGACCCCCTCGAACGCGCCCAGCGCCGCGCCGCTCAGCTCGGCGCCGACGTCAACGAGGTTCTCGCGCAGCAGAACGAGCGAGACGAGCGCGACCGTACCCGTGAGGCTGCGCCCCTCAAAGCCGCCGACGACGCGGTGATTCTCGATACGACCGGCCTGTCGATCGAGCAGGTGGTCGACCAGATCGCAGCGCTGGCCACCTCTCGCACCCAAGGCTGATCGCCTGAGGGCGGGCCGTCGGCCCGCACCAGTTCGCGCCAGCGCCGCGCCTCAGATCTCCACCACGGTGCTGAGCGCCCGGGCGGGCTCGCGTCGGCGTGCGCGTGCGACCGAGGCCGCCAGGCCACCCGCGAGCACCGCCAGGGCAAAGACGCCTGGCACGATCAGCGTGAGGCGTGGGTTCGCGGCGTCGGCCATGAGCCCGCCGATCAGATAGCCCACACCCGGCCCCACGGTGGCGATGGCCTCGAGCCGCGTGGCCGCCTGCCCTTGCTCCTCCGCCGGCGTGGACTCCTGCACCGCCGTGACGAGCGCGACCCAATTGAAGCCGTTTCCGATTCCGCCGACGATCGCGACCGCGAACGCGACCGTCGCATTCGGGGCCAGTCCGAGCCCGAGGTACCCCAGTGCCGCGATGGCCGTGCCGACGGCTCCGACGGTGATCATCGGCCGGTCGAGGACGCGGCTGAATGCCACGCTGCCGATGATGATGCCCAGGCCCCAGCACGAGAGGATCGCCCCGTAGACGCCCACACCTTCGCCGAGCGACTGCTCGGCGTACGGCAGCAGTGACGGCTCGTCCATGGCAAACGCCGTGAAGACCAGTCCGGCCAGGACCAGCAGGACGGGGACCGGCAGCGGCGGCTCGGTGACCGGCGCCGGCGCAGAGATAGGGTCGTCCGCGGACTTGGCATCTGTATTCGCTGGTTGACCTTGGGGTTCTGAGCCGACATGGGCGGTGCGCCCCGGAGCCAGCAGCAACGCCGCCGCCGCGCAGGCCAGACCGATCACGGCCGACACATCGAGGAGGTACCTCGCGGAGACTGCCGTGAGCGCGAGCCCGGCAGCGGCGGGTCCACCCAGCGAGACCAGCCCCATCGCCACGTTCAGCAGCGCGTTGCCGGAGCGGCGCTGCTCTCCGTGCAGGGTCCGCGCGACTCCGGTGCGAAACGCAGCCCGGGAGAGTGTCCCGCCGAGCCCAGCCACCAGGGCGAGCACGAACAGCGGCGCCCCATAGCCGACTGCTGCAGCGCCTGCGACGGCGAGTGCGCGCACCAGCATCGCCATCGCGATCGTCGCGCCGATCGGCGCGGCATCGAGTCTGCGCCCCGCCAGCGGCGTGAGCAGCCCCGGAACGATCTGCTTGCACACGAGCAGCGCGCCCGTGGCCAGCGCGCTGCCGGTGCGGTCGTACACGAGCACCATGAGCGCGATGCTGGAACTCCACTCAAGGAGTCCATCCAGTGGATAGAGCGCCGCAAGGCGACGAAACGCCTTCACTTGCAGTGCGCTCAGCATTTGCCGAAGGTAGCTCCGCTTGGGTGGCCGATTGGCCCAATGAGGACTGGTGTTCTAGGTCGCTCAGTCTGAGTGCCGTATGGCCGCTCCGCCTGCAGCGGCAGCGCTTCCCTACCCTTGATGCGTGCACAAAGTCGCGATCGTCGGGTACCCGAACGTGGGGAAGAGCTCGCTCGTCAACCGCCTGAGCGGAACGAGAGAGGCCGTCGTCCACGAGACGCCGGGCATCACCCGCGATCGCAAAGAGATCGACGCCGAGTGGAATGGGCGTCAGTTCACGCTGATCGACACTGGCGGTCTCGACAACGAAGACCTTGATCCGATCGCTGGTTCGATCCGTGAGCAGGCGGCCCACGCGCTGGATGAGGCGGTCGTCGCCGTGTTCGTGTTCGACGGCAAAGCCGGCGTGCGTCCCGGCGATGAGGAACTGGCTCAGCTGCTTCGCAACCGGCGAATCCCGGTCATCGTGGCAGCCAACAAGATCGACGGTGCCGGCTCCATCCCAGACGCCATGGACGGCTACCGCCTGGGCCTGGGCGACCCGATCCCGGTTTCAGCGATGCAGGGTCTGGGCACCGGCGATCTGCTGGACCGCGTGGTGGAGCTCCTCCCCGAGGGTGACCCTGAGCCCGACGACGACGACGCGATCCGCCTCACGTTCCTGGGTCGGCCGAACGTGGGCAAATCCAGTCTGATGAACAAGATCATCGGGAAGGACCGCGTCATCGTGTCCGACGTGGCCGGCACCACCCGCGACGCGATCGACCTGCGGCTCGAGATCGACGGCCGCCAGGTGATCCTCGTCGACACCGCCGGTCTGCGTCGCCAGGCAAAGGTCACGAACGACGTCGAGTACTACATGGGCCTGCGCTCGCGCCGTGCTGCCGACCGCGCCGATGTGGCCCTCGTGGTCTGCGATGCCAGCGAAGGCGTCACCAGCCAGGACCTGCGCGTCGCCCAGCTGGCGATGGAGTCTGGCTGCGCCACCGCGCTGGTGCTCAACAAGTGGGACATCACGACGATGGACGAGGCCGAGCTGATCCATCAGCGGGCGTTCGTGGCCAGCAAGCTGCGCCAGCGTCCACCGGTGCTCACCGCGTCCGCACTCACCGGTCGCCACGTCGACCGCCTGATCCGCGAGGCGATGTCGCTCGGTGA
>JAEMRF010000160.1 GCA_016463515.1 Solirubrobacteraceae bacterium
TCGTCGGCGCCCGCGGCCACGAAGCCCAGGGCGGTGGAGCCGTCGAGCAGCGTCATGGGGCCGATGGCCAGTCCGGGCGGCACCTTGCCGGCGAACCAGCCCAGGCGCGTGGCGGGGACCGACCACACCTCAACCTCCACACCCGGGCCCTCGCCCGCAAAGCGTTCAATGCCGGGGCGTGGACCGACCGACGTGTCGAGCACGTGGAGGCGGTAGTCGGTGTCGGTGCGGGTCAGGCGCACGTACTCGCCGCCAGCTTCGATGAGCTCTGGGTTGGCCGGCAGTCCGGCCATGTGGGCGCCGCCCACGGCCACCAGCACCCGGTCTTCGGCGGCCTCCTCGGCTTGCGCGCCCGCGGCTGCCTCGCGCACGGCTCGCTCCCAGCGGGCGCCGAGGCGCAGCAGGCGTGTCTCGGCGAACGGCAGCGCGTGAAAGCTCACGCCAAACGGGAGACCATCCATCCGCGGCAGGCTCGGGACCGCGAGCACGGAGAGGTCGAGCAGGTTCCCGAACGTGGTGAAGGTGCCCAGGCGGGCGTTCACGCCGATCGGGTCCGCGGCCATCTCCTCATGGGTCGGGTGTTCCATGACGGTTGGCGTGAGCAGCGCGTCGACCTCGGCCAGCACGGCGTGGGTCTGTTTGACGAGCTCGCGCATGCGGTCGATCGCCGCAAACGCTTCGGCGGCCGTCGGCTCGGCGCCGGCGAGCACGATCGAGGCGACGGTCGGATCCAGCGCCGGGTCGGCGTCTGCCCCAGCTGCCGCCGTGGCAGCTTCGATGAAGGCCCCAACCGACGCGTACCGCTCAGCCACGAACGCGCTGCCGTAGAGCATCGCGCCGGCCTCCAGGAACGGCGCGAGGTCGATCGGCACGAGCCGCACGCCGCCGGGCGCTGGCAGTGACTTGGCGAGGCGCAGGGCATGTTCCCAGGCGATCGAGGCTTCCTCGTCGGCGGCCGTCACCGCCAGCGACGCCGGAATGCCGAGCACGAGCTCGTCGCGGCTGCGCGCAGGAACCGGAGCCGGGCCGGGCGCGGCTGGCGTCTGGGCGGCGCCGCGCACGGCAAGCGCCTCGTCGGTGGTGACCGTCGGGTCGTCGAACAGCCCAGCCGGGATGCTCGTGCCCGCCGTCGGCGCGTGCCGCGACCAGTGATCGGTCGGGTCGGGCCCGGCGAGTACGTCGAGGGCGAGAGCAGCGGAGTCGACGTCGGCGGCGAAGATGCTCACGACGTCCTGCGAGCGGCAGGCCGGCAAGACGCCGGCAGTGCTCACGAGGCCCTTGCTGGGTTTCAGTCCCACGATGCCGTTGAGCGCGGCCGGCACGCGGCCCGAACCGGCGGTGTCGGTGCCAAGGGCAAGCGGCACGTCGCCGCGGGCCACGGCCACAGCCGACCCAGACGACGATCCGCCGGAGACGTACCCGGGGTGGCCGACGGCGTGCGGCGCGCCATACGGCGAGCGCGTGCCGTTGAGACCCGTGGCGAACTGATCCAGGTTGGTGGTGCCCAGAACGACGGCGCCTGCGTCTTCCAGCCGACGCACGGCGGTCGCGGAGAGCTCGGCCGGGCCAGCGGCGAAGGTCGGGCAGGCGGCGGTCGTGGGCAGACCCTCGACGTCGATGTTGCCTTTCACCGCGACGGGGACGCCGAGCAGGCGCGCGTGTGGGCCGGCGAGCTCAGCGCGCATCGCTCCTGCCTCCACCGCGACCTCGTCGAGGCGGTCGATCCAGACCACGTCGACGCCCTCAGGGGCAGCCGGCGCGGCGCCACTGCCCGGTGCCGGGAACAGCGCGCTGGCCGGCGCACCATGACCGTCTGCGCGCGCGAGGGCCGCCAGGGCCGACTCGGCCACGGTCTGCTGGCCCAGGCGCACGCGTCCGAGGACGGCGCCAATCGACTCGGGGGAGCCGGCCGTCGCAGGGGCCTGGTCCGTCGCGGTCTCGCTGGTTGGGTCCACGGGTGTCCTCGGGTCGGTCGGTGTGGTGCGGGGCTTCGTGCGGCCGGTGGGGGCGTCCGGCCGGGTGGGTGTGCTGCCCATCATGCTGCCCAACGGGCTCGCTCTTCGTCAAAGGCTGCGGCGCGCTGTGCACGCAGTACGGCGATCTCGGCTTCGTTGGCCTGCTCGAGCGCGAGGCGATCGCTCAGGCGCAGCGTGCCGTCGGTGATGCTCACGACCTGTTTGCCAGCCGATGAGGCGTCGCGCAGGTCGGCGAGTTCCTTCTCGCTCACCAGCTCAAAGCGGATCCGGTCGAAGTGCCGCAGCAGCCACGGCGTCTGGCCCTCGACCGACCCCGGCGTGGTCACGCCCCCAGACTGCGCCGCACGGTTCCAGACCTGCGTCGTGCGACCGAACAGCTGGTAGCCGCCCGGACCTTCCATGCCGTAGATGCAGAGGAACGAGCCGCCGATCCCGACGGCGTTCTCGGGCGTCCACCCACGCGGAGGCGTGTACTTGGTGGTGACGAGTTGGTGGCGTGGATCCAGCGGCAGCGCGACCGGCGCCCCGAGGTACACGTCGCCCAGGCCGATCACGCAGTAGCTGGCGTCCAGGATCGTGCGCTGCACCTCGGCCACCGATTCCAGGCCGTTGATGCGGCGGATGAACTCGATGTTGTCTGGGCACCAGGGGGCGTCCGGGCGGACCTGCTCGGCGTAGCGGCGCATGGCTTCCACGGCGCCGGGGTGCTCCCAGCACAGCGGCATCACGACTTCGCGTGAGGGCACCTCGAGTTCGGAGGCCGGCGGCAGGCTGACCTCCAGCTCGCGCAGCGCGGCGATCACGTCGGCGTGGTCGAGCTTGGTCGGGTCGAACCGCACCTGCATGCAGCGCATGCCCGGCGTGGTGTCGAGAATCCCGGGGATGCTCGCGTCGCGCAGCGCGGCCTGGAGCACGTGGATCCGGAAGCGCAGGGCCAGGTCGGTGACGGGATCGCCGTATTCGACGACGAGGTCGCAGTCGCCGGCGCGTCGGTAGCGCACCGGTGGCGCGAGGCCCGGGTCGTCGAGGTCGGTGGCGCTGCCTGACGTGGCCGTGGCGACGGTCGCAGCGGCCGGCGGGTCCTCGGCGAGGATCGCTTCGGTGAGTGCGGCGGGTGCCGAACCCCCGCGGACGGCGCCCGCGGCTGCGTGGACCACGCCGGTCTCATCGCCCGGCACGAGGCGCACGTGGTCGCCGGGGCGCAGCTGGCCGATCTTCCACCGGTCGCGGATCGCGACGCACAGCGGTGCCGCGAACCCGCCGAGGCTGGGTCCGTCGGGGCCGACGATGATGGGTGTGTCGCCCGAGACCATGATCGCGCCGAGGGCATACGGCGTTTCGGTCACGTTGCTGGGGTCCAGGCCGGCGTCGCCGCCGCTGTCGCGGGCCCATTTCGGCGCGGCGCCCTCGAGCCGCACGCCCGTGCGGTCGGCCATGGTGCCGACCTTCCAGGTCGTCGTGAGCATCGTCTCAAGGCCTTCCGGGGCCAGGATGTCGGGCGCGCCGTGGGGGCCGTGGAGCACGTGCAGCTCCCACGGGTCCTCGGCGGTCGCAGCGTGCGGGAAGGGGCGGGGCCGCGACAACACGCCCGGATCGGGCACGCCGCGATCGCCGACCCGCGCGACCGGCACGCGATCACCTGACTGCAGCGGACGGCCCTCGAAGCCGCCGAACTTCGCGGCGATGAAGGTCGAGCGGCTGCCGAGGTAGTCGGGCACGTCGAGGCCGCCGCGGAACGCGACGTAGATCCGGGCGCCGTGCGTGGATGAGCCGATCTCAACCAGTCCGCCGGCCGGAACGGTGATCGCCTGGTTGGCTGGTGCCGGGCGCCCTGCCACGGTGATCGGGGCGTCGCCGCCGCTCACCGCGATCACGCCGCCGCCGGGCATCCGAAACGACGGACCGGTGAGCGTGGCCTCCAGGCCAGCGGCGCCCGGGTCGTTGCCCACCAGCGCGTTGGCGTGGGCGAAGCTGCGGGCATCCATCGGGCCCGACGGCGGTACCCCGACCTCCCACAGGCCGGTGCGGCCCGGCAGGTCCTGCACGGTCGTGAGCAGGCCGGGCTGTTCGATCTCGATGATCCGCAGCAGGGCGGCGAGGGTCTGGCCGTAGCTGAACCCGAAGTCGGTGTGCAGGTCGGTGTCGTGGTCGGGCATCGCTCAGGCCTCCAGCGCGCTCGGGCGGTAGATCTCGGCGCGGACCGGCGTGGGGTCAAACGCGTTGCAGGGGTTGTTGAGCTGCGGGCAGTTGCTGATCAGCACCAGCGTCGGGCGGTGGAAGGTGAGCTCGAAGTAGCCGCCGGGCCGCGAGAGGCCGTCGGCGAAGTCCAGGCCGCCTTCGGAGTCCAACGGGACGTTCATGAAGAAGTTGATGTTGGCGGTGATGTCGCGCTTGCCGAGCGGCAGGCCGGACTCCACCAGCGACCGCACGAACGTGTCGCGGCAGGCGTGCTGGTAGCGGGTGTGCTCGCCGTAGCGCACCACGTTGGACTCGCGGGCGCAGGCGCCGCCGAGGGTGTCGTGGTTGCCGCACGTGTCGGCGGTGATCGTGGCGAAGGGTTCGCCTTCGGTGGCCATGATCCGTGAGCCGGTCGTGAGGTAGGGGTTGCGCTGATCGGCGACCGTGGCCGTGTGGGAGTAGCGCACGGCGCCGGGGTTCTCGGCGCAGAAGAAGACGGTGTCGGCGGCTTGGTTTCCTTCCAGGTCAGTGATCCGTAGGACCTCGCCGGCTTCGACGCGTCGCAGCCAGCCGTCGCCGGACTCGATCGTTTCGTCGAGCCGCACGGACCCGTCGATTGCCGGTGGGGTGATCGCGGGTGGGAGCTCGATCGGATCACCGGCGAGCGTGGCGCCGCCGGGGATCGCCGTGCCGCGCACGGCCTCGGCCAGCTCGGTCTGCGGGGCTGGGGTGGACCAGGTCAGCGCCGCAGTGGGCTGGGCCGCACCTGGCAGCGGCGTGCCGGGAGCGTCGAGCAGCGCGGCGCCGGGGGCAAGCTGGGGTGCCCAGGTGGCGGCGCGGTCGGAGCGCTCGATCGCCCGCGCACCCTGGGCGGTGCGGGTGCGGCCGAGCTCGTCGGCGGCAGGCTCAGCGGCGAGGCTCAGCGTGAGACCGACCGGGCTGCCGGGCCAGACCGGTGCGTCGTCGTAGGGGTGGGGACCGACGTGGACGAGCGCGATCACGTCGAGGTCGCAGCGCAGGCTTACGGCGGCGCCGGAATCTGCCGAGTGGCGCAGGGTCAGCGCGCCGTCCGGCGCGACGTCCAGCACGGAGAACACTTGGACGACATCCGAGAGGTCGGCTTTGCCGAGGCCGTACTTCTCGAGCTCGACGAGCAGCATGGTGCGGGCCGAGAGCCAGCGCTCGTTGCGGTCCCGCTGGTAGGAGCTTTCGCCGAGCCTCGCGGTGAGCGTGGCGTCGTCGGTCATGCCGCCGATCGGGTCATGCCCGCCGGTGCCGTCGGCCACGACGGTCGCCAGCGAGCGACCCATGTCGCTCATGAGCGAGATGCCTTCGGTGATCCGGCAGACCTTCTGCGCCTTCATCGTGTCCGGAAGGTTGAGGCGCTCGGCGGTCAGGTCGGCACGGATGAGCGTGAGGGTGGCGGTCCCGGCGCCATGCAGGTCGGTGAGCGTGAGCAGCGTCCCGCGGCGCAGGACGGCCGACCACGTCGCGCCGCCGGGAAGCACCTCGGTGAGTCGTGGAACGGCGGGCGTGGCTGGAGCGCTCGTGGTGGCGTCGTGGGTGCTGGTGGTGTTGGTGGTGGGCATCCGTGGCTCCTTCAAAAACGACGAAAGCCCGCGAGACTGGAACGTCTCCCGGGCTTTTCTCCCTCCGTGCGGCCTCAGCTATGTGCGGTGCTGAGGTTGCCCTCTCGGACCAGGCCCACCGTGAAGCGGTGGCGGAACCCTAGGGCGCTGCCCACCGTAACCCGGCAGGGCTCGCGACTGGTTGGCCAGCCGACCCAACATCGCGCCAGGTCGTTTGGACCTTTGGCCAAACGACCCGGCGGCGTCGGTGGAAGCGATGACGGGTGCCCGATAGGTGCCCACCGCAGCAGGCCGCTCCGCGGCGCTTCCATGCGGGCGCGTCGCGCAGCGCTCGCACGCACGCCCACGTGAGAGGCCACGCCGCCCGTCGAACGCCGGTACAGGCTGGCGCCCGCAAGTTTGTCCTTCGGGCCAACCCCGACAGGCCGCCACGGGCGCACCATCGGCAAGGTCAGCCCCACCCAGGAGTCGTCCTGCCCATGCCCAGCACCGCTAGTGCCGAGGGCCACGAGACCTTGCTGCGAGAGTTCACGCTCCGCAACACCTTCTCGCTGGCGTTCGCATTCATTTCCCCGATCATCGCCCTCTACGCGATCTTCGGTCTCGCGCTCGGCGCGGCCGGTCCCACGATGTGGTTCGCCTTCCCGGTCGTGCTGCTTGGGCAGCTGCTCGTGGCACTTGGCTTCGCTGAGCTCTCGGGGCGCTGGCCGATGGCCGGCGGCCTCTACCAATGGGGCCGGATCTTGCGCGGCGCCACCTTTGGGTGGATCTCCGGCTGGGCCTACATCTGGACGCTGATCGCCCTCGCGATCGCCACCGCCTACACCGCAACGCCGTTCGCGGCCACCGCGGTCGGCATCGACGAGCCCGGCAACGGCACGCGCCTGGTCCTCGCGCTCCTCTTCCTCGCCATCGCGACGACCGCCAACGTGGTTGGCCGCAAACCGCTTGCGATCTTCGTGGCCGTCTCGATCGCCTGCGAGCTGATCGGCAGCCTCGTCATCGGCACGCTGTTGCTGGTGTTCCACCGCGAAAACGGCTGGAGCGACCTCACGTCGGGCTTCGCCGAGGGCGGCGCTGGGTTCAGCGGTTTCCTCGTGGCCGTAGCGCTCGTGGGTTGGGCGTTCATCGGCTTTGAGTCGGCGGCCGACGTGGCCGAGGAGGTCGAGAATCCGCGGGTCAACGTGCCCAAGGCGCTCGT
>JAEMRF010000010.1:0-20686 GCA_016463515.1 Solirubrobacteraceae bacterium
CACGTCACTGGCGGAAGAGGCGCGGCCGCCCGCCGCAGCCGACGACTCGCACTGAGCGGCTCAGCTGCCGCCAGCGCCGTCGGACTCGGCGACATCCTTCACCGCGCGGCTGCGCCGGCGCGTCATCCACCCAGCGAGCTCACGGAGCTGCCGGACGGCGAGCGTGGTGCCGGCGACCTGGGTGTGCTGCGACAGACTCGCCTCGCGGACCAGCACCTGCAGGCGGCGCACACCAGACTGCCGACGTTCGATGCCTGACTGGACCGCGGCCTGCGGGTCGCTGGCGGAGTCGTCCGCGATCGCAAGGCCAGCAAGTCGGGCGACCGCAGCCAAGTAGTCGTCGCGGAGCGCCTGGTTGGCCCACCGTGCCACGCGCGTCCCCGCGGGAAGACTCGAGATCAGGCCCTGGAGCACGTCGAGCGGCAGTGACCGACGCAGCGCACCGACCGCTTCGACCAGCGCCGGGACCGACCCACCGGTCCGGGCCGAGACGCCGGCAAGGTAGGGCGCAAACGGGAGCAGCCGGCACCGTGCAACGGCAACTGCCAGATCGTGGGGCACGCCGGCGGTCTCCCACGCGTCGACCTCGGCGGTCGCGGAGCTCAGCTGCCCCTGACTGCGCTCGGACTCCAGCTCCTCAGGACCGAACTGCTGCGCCGAGCCGGCGATCAGCGCGCGTGCAGCGTCGCGGTGCGCGTCAACGGTCGCCCGCAGGTCGTCATCGGCCGTCACGTCGTTGCGCAGGTACCAGCGACTGACCTGACGGACGGCGTCCTGCACCACGGCAGACAGCGACCAGCGGGTCTCTGGATCGACGTCGAGGAGCTCGATCTGCGAGATCAGGCCAGGCGCGTCGCACACGTCGCGCGCAATGAGGAACGCACGGACGACCGCCGACGCGCTCGCTCCGAACTCGGCGGCGCGGCGAAACACGAAGCTCTCGCCCATGGTGTCGACCACATCGTTGGCGGCCAACATCGCCAGCAGCTCGCGACGCAGCGGGTGCTCCCACGCGAGGTACCCGAAGCGCTCCACGACCGGCTTGGGGAAGTAGGCAAGCAGGTCGCCCTCCAGGGCGCGGTCGTCGACCAGCGGCGAGTCCAGCAGCTGCTCGGTGACCGCGATCTTGGCGAGCGAGAGCAACACCGAGAGCTCGGGGCGAGTCATGCCGTCGTCGCCGGTAGCGTGGCGCTCGGTCATCTGGTCTGACGTCGGCAGGTCGTGGTCGGCGCGGATCAGGCCCGCCTGCTCCTCGAGCGCGACCATGAGCTCTTCGTAGGCAGCCATGCGGCCGGGCGAGCGACGTTGTTCTTCGGTGAGGATGCGCGCTTGGCGATAGCTGGTGGCCAGGACGTGGTCGCACACCTCGTCGGTGGCTTGCTCGAGCAATGCGTCGCGGCCGTCCATGTCGAGGTCGCCACGCCGGATGGCCTCGCCGAGCAGGATCTTGAGGTTGACCTCGTGGTCGGAGCAATCAACACCTGCCGAGTTGTCGATGAAGTCGGCGTTGATGGCGCCGCCCGCTTTGGCGTACTCGATGCGGGCGCGGTGCGTGAAGCCGAGGTTGCCGCCCTCGCCGACCACCGAGGCACGCAGGTCACGGGCGTCGACGCGGATGCTGTCCGAGGAGCGATCCTGCGCGTCGGCGTCGGTCTCGGTGCTGGCCTTCACGACCGTGCCGATGCCGCCGTTCCACAGCAGGTCGACCGGGGCGCGCAGCACGGCGCGAATGAGATCGCTCGGGGCGAGCCGCTCGTCGTCGACGCCCAGGCAGGCGCGCATCTCATCGGTCAGCGGAATCGACTTGAGCGTGCGCGGGAAGACGCCGCCACCAGGTGAGATCAGGGCGCGGTCGTAGTCATCCCACGAGGACCGCGGCGTGTCGAACAGCCGCTGGCGCTCGTTGAACGAGGCCTCCGCATCAGCCGGAACGGGGTCGATGAAGATGTGGCGGTGATCGTAGGCGCCGATCAGCCGCAGGCTCTTGGAGCGCAGCAGACCGTTGCCGAACACATCGCCAGACATGTCGCCGATGCCGACCACGCTGATCGGGTCGACCTCGGGGTCGAGCCCGCGCTCGCGGAAGTGGCGTTTGACGGACTCCCAAGCGCCGCGGGCGGTGATGCCGAGCACCTTGTGGTCGTAGCCGCGGGACCCACCGGACGCGAACGCGTCATCGAGCCAGAAGCCGCGCTGATGCGCCACGCGGTTGGCGGTATCGGAGAAGGTGGCCGTGCCCTTGTCGGCGGCCACCACCAAGTAGGGGTCGTCACCGTCGCGCACCGTCACGTGGGCCGGGTGGATGACCTCGCCGCCCTCGCGGCTGTCGGTGAGTTCCAGCAGCGCGCCCACGTAGTCGACGTAGGCTGCCTCCACCGCGGTGCGCAGCTCGGCGGGATCGGACGGGGTCTGCCGCAGACGGAAGCCGCCCTTGGCCCCGGCCGGCACGATCACGGAGTTCTTGACCATCTGGGCTCGCATGAGTCCCAGGACCTCGGTGCGGAAGTCCTCACGATCAGACCAGCGCAGGCCGCCGCGGGCGATCATGCCGCCGCGCAGGTGAATGCCCTCCATGTGCGGCGCGTAGACGTAGACCTCCCACAGCGGTGCGGGCTGCGGCAGCGCCGGAACGTCGGCGGCACGGAGCTTGATCGCCAGCGTCTTGGCGCCCGGCACGTAGTGGTTCGTGCGCACGGTCGCGTCGATCAGGCCGAGCTGGTTGCGCAGGATCCGGTCGTGGTCGAGCGATTCGACCTCGTCGACGTAGGCAACGATTTCGTCGCGCAGTGCCTGCTCAGCGGCGGGGTCGGACGGGCGGCTCGGATCGAAGCGCTGCTCGAACAGCCGGATCAACGCCGCAGTGGTCTGCGGGTGCTCGACGATCACCTGATTCTGGAACCGCTCGGTGTAGCGCGAGCCCACGCGCGAGCGGTAGCGGCGGTACGCGCGCAAGACCTCGAGCCGCTCGTGGTCCAGGTCGGTGGTGACGATGAGGCGGTGCAGCGCGTCGCTCTCGGCCTCCCCGCGCCACACGGCACTCACGCAGGCGGCCACGCGGTCGCCGCAGACGTCCAAGTCCAGGGGTTCGCCCCCGGGGCCGGTCACGCCGAAGTCCTGGATCCAGAGCTCCTCGCCTCCGCCGGTCACTCGGGTGGGGCGCTCCTCGATCACGGTGAGTCCGAGGTCCTCCAGGATCATGATGACCCGCGAGAGTTCGGCCTTCTTCTTGCGCGAGAGCAGCGCGACGCGCGTGACCGTGCCGGTCGGACCGTCCTCCTGGCGCAGCGCGACGAACGACGGCTCCCCGCTGCGGTGCAGGTGATCGAGCGCCAACACGTCGTCGACTGCAGACACGGGGTCGACCACCGCGCGGTACTGCTCGGGAATGCGCGGGCCCCAATGGGCGGCGAGCAACCGGCCCGGCTCGTCGCCTTCGCGATCGATGAGCGCGTCGCGCAGCGACGTGAGCCAGGTGCGCGCCATCGCCGAGACGGCAGCTTCGAGTTCGCGTTCATCGACCGGCCGCAGCCCCTTGGGGTCGTGGACGACCACGTGGAGCTGCACGTGGGCTTCGTCGCCGATCACCTCATGGGCGACGGTGTCGTCGGTGTCGTACCGGGCAGCGACGAGCGCCTCCAGGCGTTCGCGAAGCGCGGGCACGTAGCGGTCGCGCGGGATCGCGATCACGATCGAGGCGGTGCGTTGATCCAGGTGGGTGCGCGAGCGCACCATGACCTCTTCGGCGCCGACCGCCATCAGGGCGCGCAGCATGGCCACGAGCTCGCTGGTGCCGATGGCCAAGAGTTCGTCCTTGGGCATCGCGTCGTAGAGCGCGACCATGCGTTTGTGGTCGTGGGACCCGGCACGCAGGCCTGCCTGCTCGAGCGCAGCTGTGAGCCGCTGGCGCAACACCGGCACGGCGCTGGCGGGCTCGGTCTCAGCGCGGTGCGTGAGCAGGTAGAGCACGCGGGCTACGCCGATCAGCATGCCGTCGGCGTCGCGCGCCGGGAGCAGCAGCTCCTGCGGGCGCGTGCCGCGGTGCACGGGCGAACGCGAACCGACCGGGCCGACGGCCAACGAGGCGCCGGCGCGCAACGGGTCCAGCGATGCGAGCGCGGGCGGCTCGACCTCGAGGGCGTCGCCGCCGTCCTCCACCGGACCGACCCAGCTGCGCTTGCCACCGTCGCTGGCCGTGGGCGACAGCAGCCCCAGACCGCCATATTCGGGCCCATAGGTGCCGTCGGCGGCGATCGTGTGGGTCGCGACGCCGAGCAAGATCATGCGATTGTCGGCGAGCCAATAGAGCAGCTGCGCCGCTTCAGGATCGACGCCATCGGCGGCTGCAGCTGAGTTGATCGCAGCCAGCGCCTGCGCGTGGTCGTCGACGACGCAGGTGGCGGCCAGCAGCCCTCGGCGAGCGTGGTCCTCGAGCGCGACCAGCGAAACCGGATCCAGACGGGTGTCGAGTTCGACGACCATCGCAGCGACGGCCGCGGCGCGTGGAGACACCGGCATGCCGGGCAGCTGCGCTCCGGCGTCGTGGCCGCTGAGCTCCACGAGGGTTTCGGGGCCGTGCTCAGATTGCAGCGCGTCGCTGATGCCGTCGGCGTCAGCGTCGATGCCCGCCTCTCCCTCGCGCGGGAGGACGGGATGGTCGACAGCCCGCGGCGTATGGCCGGCGCGGCGCACGGCCACGAGCAACGTGTCGAGCAGGAACGGTCGGTCATCGACGACCGCAGCCAAGAGCGAGCCGCGGTCCGGCTGCTGAGGGGTGCCGACGGACGTCGCCACGAGCGCCTCCCCGCGGGTGTTCAGCAGCTCCTCGAGCGCACTGCGCCGAACTGGGTCGGTCGCACCGAGCGCGAGCAGACGCTCGCCGAGTTCCGTCAGGTCTGGGCCGCCAGCCCGGTCCGGACTGGCGGGGTCGCGCGGCGCCTCGACGTCGGTCCGCGACGCTGGTGGCGCGGCGTGGTCAGCAGGTACAGATGCATCGTCCATGGGAACTCACGGCTTCTCTCGGCAGGCCGGCGGCGGCACATGACCGTTGGCTCGAAACTATCCGACCCCAATCCTGCCGCTCGCAAACTTGTCTGTCAGTCCCGTTCACGGGATCGGCGCATCCTGCCACCGGTCGCACTGGGTCGTTGGTCCAATTTGTGCACCGCCGCGGTGCAGGCTCGGCCGGGCGTCCCGATGTGTTGGCCATGGACCGCCCCACACAGGTCAGGGCATTGATGCTCGGCGCACTGGTGTGCTCGCTGTTCGGGGCAACCTCGCCGGTCACTCGGGCGCAACCTGGGCCCGGCGTCCAGCGCGCCGCGCCCGATCGTTCCCCGCGAGACACCCCGCCGTCCGAGGCCACTGACGGTGTGCGGCCTGGCCGACCGGACGTCCCGGCCCCCAGCCGATCACCACGGCAACGGCCCCTCACGGCGCCGCTCGGCCCGCCAGTGGTCACGGCGTACGGCGCTTCCGGCACCTTTGGCGGCGTCGGTCTGCGCTCGGCGACGCCAACGGGCCACCCCTTCGCTGCCCACGCCGTGGACGGGTGGCGCTTTCTTCCAGGCCAGTCGGCGTACTTCCCGGCCGTGACCCCAGACGGCACTGTGGTCATGGCCAACGAACCGCAAACCGACAACCAGCTCCTCCCGACCGCCCGCCAGATGGTGCTCTCGACCTTTGACCCGCGCCGGCTCGCGTTTCGCAACGAGGTCATCGCGACCACCACGGGCCGCACCGAGGTCAGTGGACCCTGGGCCGGCGCGGCCGGGCTGGTCGGCGGCGGCGACGTGTCTGACGTGGAGCTCGTGCGCCAGGACGGCGGCTGGCGGATCGCGTTCACCAGTGCCATGCCCTATTGGGGCTGGGACGCCGAGGCCGCAGGCGTCTACCCCACCCTCGGCTACCTGCGCCGCGACCGTGGCGGGGACTGGGTCGCCGACCCTCGGCGAAGCCGCACTGCGCTCGACCTCGCGCGGCGCAGCCACCGGGGAGCGCCCGCCTGCCAGCAGGAGGCCACCGCCTCTGGGCGAGTGTCGGCGCCCGTCGGGACGTGCCACATGCCGGCCGAACTGGCTCAGCTGCCACGCTCCCGCGCGCTCGTGGTCACGCAGTACGCCTCCAGCGACGCGGCGACACCGAGCGGGCGCATCTCCGTCCTGGATCCCGCGGGGCAGGTGCTTGCCTCCTACGCCTATCCACGCATCTCGCTGCCAGACGGGAAGCGCCTCGTGGTGCACCCGCGTGAGGTCAACGCTGACCCCACCGGCCGCCGTGGCGAGGAGCGGTTCGTGGTGATCTTCGACGCCGTCGGAGCTCCCGGCGCACCCACACCTCCCTTTGCGATGCAGGAGTTCCGCTACGACGATCGCGCGCGCACGATCCGTCCGGTGTCGGTGCCGGTCCTCTCCGGCGACGTCGCTGCGAACGGGAGTCCCGTCGGCTTTGAGACCGCGCAGTATGCGCGAGACGGTTCGCTCTGGGCGGCGCAGGCGCGAACCGGCACACTGCACGGCGCGCCGGTGGCCGTCTACCGCGCTGCGGGCGGGCGGGCCGTGCTCGGCGGCCGACCTGGCTGCTCGGCGCCTCAGGGCTGGCACGGCGAGCGATGGGCAACGGCCTGCGCGCCGGATGCCCGGGTCGCAGCTGCCGCCCCTCTCGGCGTCGGACGAAGCCTCGTAGAAGACCACGCCACGGGCGCCATGCTGCTGACGACGATGTCTGGAGTCGTGCTGCCGATGCTGCCGCCCGGCGACGCCACCTCACCGCGCGCTCTGCCCCCGATCGACCTCGGCTTGGACGGTTTGGTCGATCGCCGTGTGGCGCGGATCGGGCCACGCAAGACCGCAATCGACCAGCGCACCGGCAGCTTGTGGATCCCGGTGCAGCAGCTGGCAAGCCACGCCAGCTGCTCGACGTGGCCGTGCGCGCCGGCAGCCCTTGATCAGTGGCTGTTCCGCGTCGACGTGCGGGCCGCGCTTCGCCCCTAGAGGCGGGCGAGTGTCGAGTCCAGCAGGGCTCGAGCGTCGTCCTCGGTCAGGTCGCGTGCGCGCAGCGTGAGCCGGCGCCCACCGCCGACCACGCTCGCGGCACCCAGCGCAACCGCCGAGCGACCCCGAGCCTGCGGGTAGAAGTCCACGGCCGCTGCGCCCGGCAGGGTGACGAGCCCGAGATTCGACACCAGCAGTGAGTCCGAGAAGCGGTGGACCACCGGGGCCAGCATCCGCAGGACCGCGGGGTGCGGCGCGCGGGAGGCGGGCCCATGGGCTGCGCGAAGCGCATGCTGCACGGCAGCTGCCGGATCGGCCGTGGCCGGCAGGTCGACCCGGCGGTGCGTGGACACGTTTCCCAGCACCGGCGGCCCGCCGACCGGGATCGTGAGTCCGACCCGACGCCACGGCGCACCGCGTGCACCATTCCAGTCCTGCGCTGCCGCACAGGCAGCGGCGGCCAGCTGCGCCACCCGGGCCGACGCCTGGAGAGGAAGCTCCGCCGAGACGAACACCTCGCGCGACGGCGGCGCGACCGAAGGCGCCACACGGTCGGCGGGGCGCGCGAGGCGTCGCAGAGCGTCGATCGCCCCGGCCGACCTGCCGGACGAGCCGGGCTCAGCCGCGGCCGGTGCTGGTGCCGGCGTCGGTGCGTGGTCGACCTCTGCGACGTCTGCAGGCTCGCCCGCCGGCGTGCCGAGGAGATGAGCGGCGACCGTGAGGAGCGCGCGACCATCCAACGCGGCGTGATGCGCGGTGAGGGCAAGGCGGCGACCGTCCGTGGCCAGGGCGATCCGCAGCGGCGCATCGGCGGCGAGATCGAACGGGCGGCACAGGTCAGCCAGCGCACCCAGCCTCGTGGGCGGGGAAACCGCATCGGCGGCGACCCACCTGGTGCCCAGCCGCCGAGCACGCAAGATCCAGTGGCGGGAAGCCAGGTCAGCGAGCCGCGCGTGGACGTCGGCTTCGGTGAGTGGTGCTCCAGCGACCTCGACCACGAGCAGCGGCGCCCAAGCAGTCTGCCGGTCAGGGTGGTGCAGGATCGCCGCCTCGGAGGGCGTGGCAGCGCGGGAGGTCCAAGTCGTCGTCACGGGGTCTCCCCCTGGTCATCGGACGCCGTCGGGATGAGCGACACCAGGACTGCGGCAAGCGCCAGAGTGGCGAGGAGCTGCGCCGCCGGGCCGAACGCCCCGCGCCCGTCGCCGGAGAATGGGGTCCCAGCCAGCGCGGTGCAGAGACCAGCGGCCAACATCGCGGCGGGTGCCACCAGGACCGGGACCACCGGCCACCGCGTGCGCACCGCGACGAACGCCGGCACGGTGAGGGCCACCGGCGTGCAGACCGCAGCAACGGCGACGGTGACGCCCGCGCCCCACAACCAGCGGGCCCGCGCGCGCCCCATGAGCCATGGCCCGATGGCTGGCGCCGATGCGCGGCGGAGGCTGCGCCGCCAGGGGGGCAGCAGCGCGAGTGGAAGGAGCAGCAACGCCAAGCCACCACCAACGGTCAGCAGTCCGCGGTAGGCACGGTTCGGCACGAACTCCAGCTCGATCGTGCCAGCCGCGCCGGCCGGAACCACGTATCCCTGCTGCCAGCCGTCCAGCGTGATCGAAGCCAGCGGCGCGCCGCCCATCGAAGCAACCCAGCCGGTGTTGGCGTTCTGGTGCAGCTGCAGGTACGTCTGCGGACCGGCCGTCACGGCGACCGTGCGGCGCGTCGTGTCCCAGCGGCGCACAGTGGCCAGCCGGCGGTCGCTGGAGCCCCGCGCAGGCCGGGCTGCTGCGGCCTGACGGGGCGGTGCGATGCGGGCCCGCGTCGGTTCGAGGATGAGGTCACGCACGGTGAACGCGCCGCTGCCGCCGGAGGTCAGTTCGTGGCCCCCGGCCTTCAGGGCCACGGTTGCGCGGTCACACGGTGCCACCGGCGCGGCACGCATCGCGGTCGCGTCGCCGGCGGTGGTCGTGACGCGCGTTTGGATGCGCTGGCCGTCGACCAGCAGATCCGGCCCCTGACCGCAGCGCGTCGCAATCGGGAGCTCGGGTGGCAGCGGAATCACGCGCTGGTCGCGCAGTGCCGGGAAGTCCACGTCGGCCACGCCAACCGGGAGCGCGACGCGCTCAGTCCCGGTCGTGAACCGTCGATCGACACCGACGAACTCGACCGTCACCGCGCTCGCACGCAGGGGCGCAAACCGCACCAACCGCTCGTTCCCGACGTTGACGATGCGCGTCTGCTGGCCGGCGACGATGCGGAGCCGGGTCGGCCTACTGGCGCTCGGACCCGCGTTCAGCACCCGCACGCTGGTGAGCGTGCGGCGAACGCTGAACCGCACACGCAGCGCCGGGGCGGCGTCGGTCACCAGCGGCACCGGCGAGGTGCGCCGGGTCCCGCTGCGGGTGCCCGTACTCGTGAGTCCTGGTGCGGACGGAGCCCGCAGCGCCCGCGGACCGGGTGGCGCTGCGATCCACTCGGTGGTCCGCGTTCCGTCGAAGGCGCCCGAGGCGCGGTACCGCGGCAGGCCGTTGTAGGTCGAGGTGGCGCGCACCTGCAGCCCACGCGTCCGCGTGAGCAGCCGGTCCAGGGCCGGACCAGGACGCGGCGTCGACCTCGCCGCGATGGCCATGCGGCCGTCGACCGGGAGGGTGAACTCCCGGCGCAGCTGGGGCTCCTCGTCGCGCCGCACGAGGTTTTGCGGGTCTGCGGCGGCGCGCGTGAACAGGAACGTGGGGTTGCGGCCTGCGGCCCGGGCAGCACGCATCAGTTCCGGCTCCTGTGGCGGGGCGATGAAGCGCAGCACGCGTACCCCAGGCACGAAGACGTCCCGCAGGCCCGCACCGACCTCACCCCGGCGCTCGCCAGTCACGCGCTCCAGGGTGAGGCGCACGCGCCGCGTCTGACCGGCGGCCAGCTGCAGCTGCTGCAGGCGCTCGCCGTCGGCAAGCTGCGTCACGCGATCACCCTGATCGGTGGTCACGCGCACCGAAGTGATCCGTGGACGGAAACTGCCTTCCCGCAGCAGCCTGACCGACAAGCGATCGACCGCCGTCGGCCTGGGGAACTCGAGCTCGATCCACTGCCCGGCCGACGTCGTGGCATCGCCGGCCACCCAGACGGTGGCGGGGTCGCGGTCAAACGCGTTGACCGGCTGCAGCTCGGGGAGCTGCAGCAGCCACGAGCCGTAGGTCGACGCTCGCACCGTGGCCGACTGCCGGGGGGTCGTCGCGACCGCTTCTGCGCCTACGAGCGTTGGTGGCAACAGCTGCGCCGTCTCGGTGGTCCCGGGCGCGAGCTCGTCGCGCGCCAGCGTGTAGGAGGCGTTGTCGTGCGTGAGCCCGAAATCGCTGCGGGTACGGCGCAGTCCGTCCGTCACGATCCACTCGTCATCGGGACCCGCGCGGCCAGGCAGATCGGCAGCCAAGACCGACGCCCGGCCGCGCAGACGATCCCAGTCCGACACTTGGATGGTGGACTCCGGCCCTCCGCTCACGATCTGCCGCCGGGTGGCGGCGAACGTCGAGACCTCTTTGGCGGCAGGCGCCGCTGCATAGATCTCCACCGCCCGCAGCCGGCTCTCGCGACGGCTCAGTCCCAAATCGGCGCTGAACTCTGGCGGTGTGCCGAGCTCCGCCAGCGTCGGGCCGAACGATCGCACCCGCCCCATGCCGGCCTTCACCAAGGCATCGCGCACGGCGATCGGCCGGGGTGAGGCGGTCCGCCGCCAATCCAGGTCATTGCGCACGAGCACGTACCGCACGCCGCTGCGGCGCAGCGCACCACGCAGACCGGGCGACTCACGCTGGGTCACGATGAGCTGCTCGATCGCGTCGAGCAGCCGTGTGCTCGCCGCGCCGCCGAGCGGCTGCAGCGTGCGCGCCACCCAGGGGCCTTGCTGCAGCGCCTGCATGGGCTCGTCGAGCGGCCTGCCCCAGTCGTACTCGCCAAAGGCTGAGGCCGGCAACAGCAGTGTGCTCTGCCGTGGAGCCTCGCGGCCGAGCCAGTCGCTGGCCTCCTGCCAGTACCCGGGGACTTCCTTGAATGCACCGCGAGTCAGGGCTCGCTCCTGCACGAACGGAAGCGCCGCAAACGGCAACACGGAAACCACAACGGCGGCCGGAAGCCAGACGCGCGCGCGGCCAGGTGCGCGCGCCAGCAGCGGCGGGGCCGACGCCACCGCGTGGGCGAGACCGAGCGCGATGCCGGCCGAGACGAGCGGCGCGAACTTGTAGATGTTGCGAAACGGCGCCAGCGGACCACCGATCAGCGCCACGACCTGGTCGGTGAAGAGTCCGGCCATCTGGCCGGTGTAGCCGGCGCAGATCGCGATGACCCCGAAGCCGAAGGTCACGAGCACGAACCGACGCTCCGGCAGCCGGGTCGACGCCAGCCCGGCCAACCCGCCGCAGGCCACCAGCGTGGTCGCGAGGATCGCGACAGCCGAGCTGACCAGCACCCAGCTGGCCTGCACCCAAGGCTCACCGAGATTGAGGTAGCCCAGCCAGTTGCCCGTCCCGCGCATCACCTCGGCCGCAGCCGTGGTCGAGAGGGTGACCTCGGCGGTCTCGGTGAACGCCGTCACGTCGAGTCCGTACTTGGCCTGGAAGACCAGCGCCGCTAGCCACCAGAAACACGCCAGGAAGACCGCGAGCCCCCACCACGCCATGAGCGCGGTGCGCCTGCGGCCGGGCGCGCGCGTGAGCAGGTAGAACGCCGGAACGGCAAGCACCGTGATGACCGAAGTTGCGTTCACGCCGCCCATGCAGAGGATCGCGAGCCCCGAGCGCCCCGCGGCGCGGCGGGTGGAGCCGCCGGCCGACGCCGTGATGAGCGGCAGCACCGCCCACGGCATCACGGCCGCCGGGAGCACACCCGCCGAGGTGAAACCGACGAGCCCGACCACGAACGGGCACAGCGCGTAGGCGAGGCCTGCCACGACCCAGCCGGCCGGGCCGCCGATCCGCAAGGCGGCAGCCAGCCGGGCCATGCCCCACATCGCGATCACGAGGATGGCAGCCAGCCACGCGCGCTGGATGATCCACCCGGGCACCCCGAGCTCGTGGCCCGCCGTGAAGAACGGCCCCATCGGGAACAGGTAGCCCACCGCCTGGTTCTGGACCTGCCCCCAGCCCGCCGTCGCGTCCCACAGGTTCAGGGCGCGCAGCAGGAAGCCACCAGGGTTCGCGACGAGGTCGAACTTCGTCTCAAAGGCGACCCGCCCGGGCTCCTGGAGGAAGACCAGCAGCACGAGGGCCAGCGAGGCGAGCAGGAGCCAGCGGCGTGGCATCGCCGGTCCCGGTGTGCCGGCCGACGCAGCGCTGCCGGTTGGCGCCGCAGGAGCGGCGTGCTCGGCGGTCACGACACCCCTTGGGGTGCGCCCGCCAGCGCGGCATCGTGGCGGGGTAGCGTGCGCAGGAGCATCAGCGTGGTAACGGCCAGGACGGCGAGCTGCGCGATCAAGGTCAGCCGAGCCAGCTCGACCGGATCAACGCTCACCCACAGCAGCACGCCGGCGAGTGCGATCGTCGCCGCGAGCGCCGGGATCCACGCGCGAGCTGCGCCCCGCGCGATGGCCATGGCGAGCACGGTGGCGAGCGCGGCCGCGACCGACATCGCCGCCGTGAGCGTCACCAGGAGTGCCCTGGTGGGCTCGGGCTCCCCGAGGATCGCGACCACGAGTGGCCGCAACAGGCCAACCGCAGCCGTGGCCAGCAGTCCGAGCGCGAGGACCACCGCCACCGGACCCAGGAGCGCGCGCGCCGTCACGCTCCGTGTCGCGACCGGCACGGCGGTCCAGCTGGCCGCGAAGAGGGCAAAGAACACGCCCTTGGCCGGCAGCGCCGCCAGCGCATACTCGTCGGCTGCGGCCTCCAGCAAACGGGGAGCGGCCAGCGTGTCGAGATTGGCAAACAGCATCAGCACGCCCAGACTCACGGCAGGGCCGATGACCGCCCCGGTCGCCATGACCGCTCCACCCGGATACCAGCGCGCGCCAAGGGCCGCCGCGGCGGCGGTACCAAGTACCAGCGCTGCAGCAAGGCCGGTCGCGCCCAGCGTGATGCCGAGCGCCACACCCGCCACGACACGCACCCCCGCTTCCACGCCCATACTGGCGCTCGCGCGCGCGAACTCGGTGCGTCCGATCGCGGCGCCGCGCTGTGCGGCAGCCAGGCCGGCGAGCGGAAACTGGACCGCCAGCAGCGCCAGGCTGGCGGCCGGCACCGTGAGCACGGCAGCAAGCACCGGGGAGGCGGCGAGCAACGCAGCAGCGGCCCACCAGGTCCAGGCAGGCACCGAGAGCGCCTCGCGCGGTGGTTCGGCGGCCGAGGCTGCCGACCGCAATTGGATAGCGCCTGGCACGACCGCGAGCACGAACGACACGCTCAGGACCGCTGAGGCATCGGCGACCCCGCCGGCCGAGGCGGTGCGCGCGATCACGGCCAAGACCACGAACGCCGCGAGGCCGACGCTCAGCGACGAGGCCCAGAACACCGCGACGGCGCCACCGCCGCTGGAGAAGAACGTTCTTGCAGCCACGGTCCGCCCAGCCTGCCAGGTCAACCAGCGGCGGCGGCGCCTCGCAGCACGTCTTCGAACCGCTCGACGGACCGATCCCACGTGAACCGCTCAGCCCACGGCCGTGCCGCATCGCCCAGGCGCGAGCGCTCAGGCGCGTCGCGAGCCAGTCTGATCCACCGTTCCACGAACCCATCGTGGTCGGCTGCCAGATAGCCAGTCTCGTCCGGCACGACGGTGTCGCGCAAGCCGGGCACATCGAAGGCGAGCGTCGGCGTGCGGTGCATCGCCGCTTCGAGGACGACCATCCCCCAGCCTTCATGCATCGCTGGATGCACGAGCGCCCAGGCCTGCGAGAGCAGCTCCTGCTTCGTCGCCTCGCTCACCGGCCCCAGGAGTTCGACCGAGTCCCCAGCCTGGGCACGCAATGCTTCGAGCATCGGGCCCCCGCCAGCAATCACCAAACGCCCACCGGTGTGGGGCCGCACGCGTTCCCACAGCTCCAGCAGCAGGTCGATCCGCTTGTGGGGCACGAGCCGGCCGAGCGCCAGGAAGAGCGGCTCCGGCGAGCGCAGCGCCACACGCTCGGTGAGCTCCACGCCATTGGTCACCACGTTCACCTGGTCCTCGCGCACGCCCAAGTCGGCGAGCGCGGTCGCCGTGCCCGGCGACACCGCGACGTATTGGCTGCGCCGGTACGTCCACGGCATGACCCGCGACTCCAGCGCGCGGCCGAACGCGGCCACGGGCCGGGGGAAGGCGAGGTCCCACTGCTCGGTGTGGACGTGGTGCACGAGGCAGACGGTCGGCCGCGAGCGCCACAGCGGTGCAAAGAAGGGGATGCCGTTTTGCACGTCTACGAGCACATCGGCGTGGCGCAAGGTCTGCGCGTGGCGGACCGGGGCCCGCAGGTATTGCGTGTAGGTGCCCCCGAGCCCATGCACGGGGTACGGCCGCTCGCCAGCTGGACCGCCGCACATGAGCTGCACGTCGTGGCCGCGGCCCGAGAGTCCGCGTAGCAGTCGATCCACCACGACCTCCGACCCACCAGCCTGGGGATGGTCCAGGTCACGCCAGGCGACGAACCCGATCCGCAGCGGTCGCTCAGCCACCGTCATCGTCAGGCGGCTGCCTTCGGCGCGTCCGGGGCGTCGAGCCGCCGCCCACCCAGGCGCTGGCGATTGCGATACCGCAGCTTGGCGACGTCGGCGGCCATCGCGAGCGGATCGCGCACAGCGCGAATCTTGCTGCCTTCGACCGCGCGCCACTGCACGGGAATCTCCGAAATGCTCATGCCCAGGCGTCCGGCGATCATCAGCAGCTCCACGTCGATCGTGTAGCCGTTGACGAGCGAACGCTGGAAGAGTTCCTTGGCGGCGTCGGCCCGAAACCCCTTGAACCCGCATTGCGGATCGGAGACCTTCAGCCCGGTGACCTGCCGCGCCGGAGCGCTGAACGCACGGTGCATCACGGCACGGCTTCGCGACCGACCGGTCACGACGGAGTCTTCATGGGACCGGGAACCGACGACCACATCGTCGGCCTCGAGCCGGTCGATCATGGGCCCGACCGCGTTCAGACTGGTGGCGAGATCGGCGTCCATGAACAGGACTTTGTCGCCGGTGGCTTCCTTGACGCCTCGGCGGATCGCCGCGCCCTTGCCGGCGTTGCGCTCGAGCCGCAACACCTTGGCCAGCGGATGACCGGCCAGGCATTGGCTCGCCAGCGCGAAGGTGTGATCGGTGCTGCCGTCGTCGACCACGATGATCTCTGCCTGCTCTCCCAGCCACGGGTGTTCGAGCACGCGATCGAGGGTCGGGATGAGCCGGCGCGACTCGTTGTAGGCCGGAATGATCACGGAGATCGCTGGGGGCTTGGGCATCGGGGGCACAGGGGTTGCCGGTCGGGGGAAACGGACGGTCGCGTCCAGGCGCGACTTCCCTCCGGATATCGGTGCCACCAGAAGAAGGTTGAACGGACGCGCGCCAGATGTCCGGAATAATCCCTGCACCAGAGCGTATGCGCGCCCATACGCCTCAAGTCGGCCGGGCGCGGCGCCGACAATGGCGCCGCACCGCGACCGACGTTCGCCTAGGAGAACGAAACGGCCTTGGCCTTCTTGTTCGGCGGGGTGCAGCGGTAGAAGGTCTTCGTGGTGCGCAGCAGCTTGCCGCCCTTCGTGCGAACCATGACCTTCAGGACCACCGGGCCCCGAGGCAGCACCTTGAACTTCTGCACCCGCAGCTCGCGCTTGGAGCGCCGCGACGTCGTCGCGCGGCGCGCGATGTAGAGCTTCTTGCCCGTGATCTTCGCTTGGCGCTTGCCGTTGATCCAGTACACGGCCTTGGTGTAGATCTGCCCCTTCTTCGCCCGCAACCGCACGGAGAGCACCCGCGAGGCCAGGCACGCACTGGGATCGACCGTAGCGGCCGACTGGGGAGCCGAGGTGGGCACCGGCTGACCCGTCGACGCAGGCGGAGCTGACGTGCCGGGAGTCCCCGTCGCCGGCAACATGACCTGAGTGGGCGGCGGAACGAGGCCAGCCAGGCAGGTTTCGCTGTCGCACTCACCCTGACTGCGGATCACGATCGTGAAGATCCCCGAGTTGTCGTCGGGCCGCACGTCGAAGAGCTGGAACCCCAGCGGAGCACCGGTGCCCTGCACCGCATAGGCGTAGGTGTGCGAGGGACTCGCAGCTGCCGGGAGACCGCCGATGGGCACCGCCGGCTCCAGCGCGCCATCTACGCCCATGCGCAGCCCCGACGGCGCCGGCGGCGTCGCGGGGTTCGGCCCGTCACACGCGAGGGTGTCCCACAGGGAGACGCCGATCGGCGCGGCGAAGATCAGCGCCGCGTCGACCGTAGGAACGGCGGCCGGCTTCCCGGGTGAGGGCTCGACGATCGGCGCAGCCTCGGGAGCCCCGCAGGTCACGGGAGACGGCGTATCGATCGGACTCCATAGCGAGCCCGTGCCCGAGATCGTGACCACGTAGGACTGCCCGGCATCGAGCGGCGCGCTGGAGACCGCGGGCGTGCCGAGCGTCGCGTTCGCCGAGGCGGCGAGGTCGAGCTTGAGCGTCTGCGCCGCATGGGCTGCGGAAGGCACGAGCGAGCCCACCACCAGTGCGGCGGCGGCTGCCAGGGGTCTGAGCACGGAGGTCCTTTTCCGGGGGGAAGGCTGCGGCCGGATCATCGGCGAGCATTGCCCCGAACTTCAGTGCCTGCCCGCGATCCCAGACGTTCGCCGACGGGCACGGCACACAAACGTCAAGGTCCAGCCAGTGCACCTGGCGCGGGCGACGATCGCGCCCCGAAACAGACTTGGGGGCCGGCGGCACCAGGCATAGGCACGCCGACCCCCAAGGATCATCACCGTAGGCGACCGCGCGCGAGGGCGGGGCGCCAGGTGGGCAAAGCGACTAGCTCAGCTTGGCCTTCAGGCTGTCGAGCTGTGCCGCGATGGCGGCCGGCAGACGGTCGCCGAACTGCGCCAGGTGCGCCTCGACCTGCGGGAGCTCGGACTTGACGGCCTCGGCGTCGACGGTGAGCAGCAGCTCCAGGTCGGAGTCCGAGAGATCCAGACCTTCGATGTTCAGGGACTCCTTGGTCGGCACGAAGCCGATGGGCGTCTCGACGGCGTCGGCATTGCCGTCGACGCGGTTGAACACCCATTCCAGCACGCGGCTGTTGTCGCCAAAGCCCGGCCAGATGAACTTGCCCTGGTCGTCCTTGCGGAACCAGTTCACGTAGAAGACCTTCGGGAGCTTGGCCCCTTCGGTCGCGCCGATCTTGAGCCAGTGGGCCATGTAGTCGCCCATGTTGTAGCCGGCAAACGGCAGCTGAGCGAACGGATCGAATCGCAGCTGGCCGACGGTGCCGAAGGCGGCTGCCGTCTGCTCGGAGCTCATCGTCGCGCCGAGGAACACGCCGTGCTCCCAGTCGAAGGCCTCGCGCACCAGCGGCACGACGCTCGCGCGGCGGCCGCCGAACAGGAAGGCGCTGATCGGCACGCCGGCCGGGTCCTCCCAGTTGTCGGCCAGGCACGGCGCCTGGTCAGCAGGGACGGTGAACCGGGCGTTGGGGTGGGCGGCCGGGTGGTCGGCCTCCGGAGTCCAGTCGTCGCCGTGCCAGTCGATGAGGTGAGCGGGGGTCTCGTCGGTGAGGCCCTCCCACCAGATGTCGCCGTCGTCGGTCAGGGCAGCGTTTGTGAAGAGCGTGTTCTTCGTGATCGAAGCGATCGCGCTGGGGTTCGTGTCAGGGCCGGTGCCCGGCGCGACGCCGAAGAAGCCGGCCTCCGGGTTGATCGCGTACAGCTGGCCGTCGTCGCCGAAGCGCAGCCAGGCGATGTCGTCGCCGACGGTCTCCACGGTCCAGCCCTCGAGGGTCGGGACGAGCATGGCGAGGTTGGTCTTGCCACACGCCGACGGGAAGGCGCCGGTCACGTACTTCACGTCGCCCGTGGGCGAGGTGAGCTTGAGGATGAGCATGTGCTCGGCGAGCCAGCCCTCGTCGCGCGCCAGCACGGAGGCGATGCGCAGCGCCAGGCACTTCTTGCCCAGCAGCGCGTTGCCGCCGTAGCCCGAACCGTAGGACCAGATCTCACGGGTCTCGGGGTAGTGGACGATGTACTTCGTGTCGGTGTTGGTCGGCCACGGGGAGTCGGCCTGGCCTTCCTCGAGCGGTGCACCGATCGAGTGCACGCACGGGACGAACTCGCCGTTGCCCAGCGCCTCGAGTGCCTGCGTGCCCATGCGGGTCATGATCCGCATGTGGACGACCGCGTAGAGCGAGTCGGTGAGCTGGACGCCGATCTTGGCGGAGTCCGAGCCGACCGGGCCCATCGAGAAGGGCACCACGTACATGGTGCGACCCTTCATCGAGCCCGTGAAGACCTCTTTGAGCTCGGCGCGCATCTCGTCGGGCGCGCGCCAGTTGTTGTTGGGGCCAGCGTCGATCTCGTTCTCGGCGCAGATGAACGTTCGGTCTTCGACGCGGGCGACGTCGCTTGGATCCGACCACGCGAGGTAGGAGTTCGGACGCTTGGCGTCGGACAGCTTGCGGAAGGTGCCCGCGTCGACGAGCTCCTGGCAGAAGCGGTCGTACTCCTCCGCGGAGCCGTCGCACCACACGACGTCGGTCGGCTGCGTGAGTTCGGCGATCTCATCCACCCACGCGGTGAGCTTGGCATTGGCGGTGGGGGCGGCGAAGGTGTTGGGCACTTCTTGGGCCTTCTTCGAATCAGCTGTTGATCTCAGTTGGCCCTGCAGGACGGCGGGGCCAGCCGGTGGCTGCACGACGTCGTGCAGCGACCAGCGAATCGGGCGAGAATACCGGCTCGCGCGAGCGCACGGGTGTGTCATTGACCCAGGCGGCTGCGGGAATGCCGCAGAGTTGGTGTGTTGAGCGGCGACGCGCCACCCGTCCCCCGAGGGCGCCACCCTGCTGGACGTCTCACCGAGGGTTCGTCAAATCAAACCCAGATCAACTCCATGGACCAGGAAAGCGGTCGACGGAATAGGACAATGCTGCGCTTTGCCCTATCGACCGCCCGCCGGCAACGACTCACCGCCTGTACCGGCGTCATCGTGCTCGCGATCGCGGTACCGCCCGCGGTTGGCGCGCCATCGGTCGCGTCGCAGATCGCCAAGGTCACGAAGCTCGCCACCAAGGCCGACAAGAACGCCACCAAGGCGCTGAAGATGGCCCAGACCGCCTCCAGCGCCTCGGCCGGGGCCACCGGTGCGGCCGGGCCCAAGGGCGACACCGGTCCGGCAGGCCCAGCTGGCCCGACCGGGGCGACAGGTGCTCCCGGAGCCAAGGGCGATGCCGGTGCCACTGGCGCGGCCGGCGCAACCGGTGCCGCTGGCATCCAGGGACCCGCTGGTCCTCCCGGACCTCCCGGCGCCCAAGGCCCGGCCGGTCCCTCTGGCAGCTCCACCGTCTACGTGGCCACCGATGGCGACGGCACCGCGCAGGTCGACCTGCTCACCAGCTCGTTCGAGCCGACCGTCACGAAGATTCTCCCGGACGCCGGCAGCTACGTCATCAATGCCAAGACCTCGTTCGAGGCGCTCGCTGGGCCCGGAGCGACCGTCCAGTGCGAGCTCGTCCACCTCAGTGGCCCAACCCGTGTGGTGCTCGACAGCAGCGACGACTCACTCACGAGCAACGGCCAGAAGAGTGGCGCGGCCTACACCGCCGCCGTGACGGTCCTCGCCAACGACTCCATCGCGATCGAGTGCAAGGTCCCGCCAGGCGGGTACTCCGTCGACGTGAAGCGCTCGAACCTCACGATCCTGCCCGTCGGCGCGATCGAGTAGTCCGCGAGCGCTAGGTTGGCCGGGGTGACCACCCCGGCTCCCGCCTCTGCGTATTTCGAGTCGCTCGGCCACGGCCGGTACCGCGCGACCGAGCACACCGAGGGCCCATGGTCCTCACTCGCACAGCACGGCGGGCCACCTTGCGCCCTCCTCACCCGCGCACTCGAGGGCCTGGATCCACGTCCGGACGCGATGCTCTCGCGGATCTCGGTCGAGTTCCTGCGCCCCGTCCCCGTCGGCGAGCTCGAGGTCCGTGCCACCGTCGAGCGCCCGGGGCGCAGCGTCCAGCTCCTGTCTGCCGAGATGCTCGCCGGCGGCACGCCCGTCCTTGCGGCCAGGGCGTGGCAGGTCCAGCGATCCGAGGTCACGGCAGGCCCGCCGGAACCCACGCCGGCCCAGCTCCCGCCGACGGCGAGCGCCCCTCCACCACAGATTGCGGATCGTGGCTACCTGCGGTCGATCGAGTGGCGCGCGGCGGCCGGCGATTGGCTCGAGCCTGGGCCCGCAGCGGTCTGGGGGCGCCCGCGCCTGCCGCTCATCGAGGGCGAGACGATGACCGGCCTGCAGCGGCTGATGACCGTGGTCGACTCGTCCAGCGGAATCAGCTCCGCACTTCCATGGGACGGCTGGTTGTTCATCAACACCGACCTGACCGTGCATGTGGCCCGCGAGCCACGGGGCGACTGGATCCTGCTGGACGCGGTGACGCGCGTGGCCGAGGGCGGCGTCGGCCTCGCCACCGCAGCCGTCGGTGACGCCGATGGCATGCTCGGGCGCAGCGCGCAGACCCTGCTCGTGCGTCCAACGCCCGCAGCCGGCTGACCTGCGGCATGCTGCGCGCGCCAGCCATCGACCCCGCTGCCGCCCA
>JAEMRF010000010.1:20786-27797 GCA_016463515.1 Solirubrobacteraceae bacterium
GCCGGCTGACCTGCGGCATGCTGCGCGCGCCAGCCATCGACCCCGCTGCCGCCCAGGCGCACCTTGAGGCCTCGCCGAGGCGCAGGCTCTTGTTGCCATCGCTCTTGGCGATGACCTTTGCCACCGGACTGATCGACGCGGTGAGCTACCTGGCCATCGGCAGCGTGTTCACGGCCAACATGACCGGCAACGTCGTGTTGCTGGGGTTTGGGCTCGGCGGCGTCGACGCGTTCCCGGTCGACCGGGCGCTGCTCGCCCTGGTTGCCTTTGCGGCCGGCGGCGTGGCCGCGGGGCGCCTCGCGCGGACGTGGCACCACGCGCCGTTCGTCTGGTTTCGCCGAGTCACCGCGATCGAGATCGTCCTCGTTGGCCTCGCGGGTGGGTTGCTCGTGGGCCTTCCGGCTGGCATCGAGACCCCCGACGAACCGCGGCGATACGGCGCGATCGCCGTCCTCGGGCTCGCCATGGGGCTACGCAACGCGACCGTGCGTCGGCTCGGCTTCAAGGACGTTCCCACGACGGTGCTCACGTCGACCGTCACCGACCTCGCCACCGACTCTCGCCTGGGCGGCGGCGAGCGCCGAAACCAAGGCATCCGACTTGCGGCGATCCTCGCGATGCTCGCGGGGGCCGTGATCGGCGCGCTGCTCATCGGGGTCAGTGCACTCGCGGCGCTCGGCGCTGCCGAGGTGATCCTGCTGGCCGTCGCAGCCCACCAGGCCTACGTCGCGAGGACGGTTCCCGGCCAGCGTCCACCGTCACCGGTGCCCCCGGACACCTCCGACCCGGGTGTGGCTGGCCCGGACTAGGTCGTTGCCTGCGGTGGTCCGGTGGGCGCGCGCTCGCGAGACCGATGTGACTGCAGGTGCGCCGCGGCGCCAGCCGTGATGCCCACCGTGAGGATTGCCGCCACGATGATGGCTGCGCCCTGGCCGGCGGTGAGCTGACCGTTGCCAAGTCCGATCGCAACGATCGCCGACGGCACGCCCATCTGCGCCGAAGCGACCAACCCGGCGGGCGTGCCGAGGCGCAGCACGCGGGCGACGGCGAGGTGCACCGCGACGTTGCCCACGACCAGGGCAACCAACAGCACGAGGTTGCTGTGGTCGGTGAAGAGCTCGCGGGCGTCGACCTTGGCTCCCAGCAGCACGAAGAACACCGGGATCAGGAAGCCCTCCCCCACGCCGATCAGCTCACGCGCGAGGCTGTCTGGCTCGCCGAGCAGCGCGATCACGAATCCAAGGCTGAACCCGGCCAGCAGCACGCTGGTCGAGAAGCTCGTCGCCACCCACGAGAGCGTGAAGAGCGCCAGCACCGAGAGGCGCAGCCGCAGCCCCCAGTCCCGTTCCAGCCCGAGTCGCTCGGGGTGGTGCATCACCTCGGCGGCCAGCGCCGTGCGCGCCAAGAAGTACACACCTGCGGCGAGCACAACGACGAGCAGACTCCCCGCGAGCACCTCACCAAGCCCGGTCGTCGACGTGACCAGCGGAACGCCGGCCACCGAGACGACGTCGGCGATGGCCACCCACGCCATGACCGCCACCACACGCCGCCCCTCGACCTGCAGGTCGCTGATGACCGGCAGCACGATCGCCGCCGACGATGTGGCGAGCAAGAGGACGATCATGCCGACGCTGCCGAGCCCGGTGACCTCGCGGATGGCCCACGCCGCGGGCACCGCGAGAACGAAGGTCGCAGCCGTCGCAGCGGCGCCGAGTCGCAGGCCGGTCTTCAGACCCGGCTGGCGCAGCGGCAGGTGCGTGCCGACGACGAGCATGAGCAACGCGAATCCGATCTCGCCGAGGCTGGCCAGCGGCTCTGCGCCGGCATCGATCCACCCCAGGCCCGTCTGCCCGATCAGGAGCCCAGCGCCGATCTCGCCGACCACCAGCGGAGCCGTGAGGCGCCGCGTGCTCGCGAGCGCCGGACCCAGCAGCCCGGCACCGACCACGAGGGCAAGTGCGCCAAAGTCCATCGCTGGCAGGCTACGCCCGCCAGCGGGCGCGCGGCACCCCGCAGCTAGCGCCCGCCCTTGCGGAGCTCGCGCAGCTCCGCCCACGGCCGCGTGTTGGCCACGTCGCCCGCCGTCAGCCAGGCCCGACGGGCCGTCGCGATGCCCCACTGCAGGTTGGTGAGCACCTCGGGGCCATGGGCGTCGGAGTCGATCACGAGTTTCACGCCGCGCCGCGCCGCTTCGCGCGCGTGAATCTCGCTGAGATCGCGGCGACGCGGCGATCCGTTGATCTCCAAGAACGTGCCGGTCGCCGCTGCGACCTCGATCACCTTCGTCACGTCGAGGTCGTACGGGGCGCGCTTCTCGATCATGCGGCCCGTCGGGTGGCCGATGAGGTCGACGGACGGGTGCTCGCAGGCCGCCACGATCCGGGCGGTCGGGTCGCTCGTGAAGGCCGTGTGGACCGACGCGACGACCCAGTCCAGCTCGGCGAGCAGTTCGTCTGGGTAGTCGAGGGAGCCGTCGACACCGATGTTGACCTCACTGCCCGCCAGCAGCGTGAAGCCGTCACCGAGTTGCGCGTTCAGCTCGCGGACCTCGGCGATCGTGCGCTCCAGCTCCTCTGCGGTGACGTGATTACCGAACCCGTGCGAGGCCGAGTGGTCGGTGATCACGAGGTACTCATGGCCCAGCTCGATCGCCGCCTGGGCCATCTCCTCGATGGTGCCGCGGCCGTCGCTCTTGGTCGAGTGCAGGTGCAGGTCGCCGCGCAGGTCGGCCAGCTCGATCAGCTCGGGCACCTCGCCCGCGGCGAGCTGGAGCTCGCCGCGGTCTTCTCGGAGCTCCGGAGGGACCCACGTCAGGCCGAGCGTCTCGTAGACCTCTTCCTCGGTCGCGCAGCGGGTCAGCTCACCGGTCTCCTCGTTGAGGATCCCCCGCTCCGACACGCGAATCCCGCGCGCCTGCGCCTGCGTGCGCAGGGCCACGTTGTGCGCTTTGGACCCGGTGAAGTGCTGCAGCAGGTTGCCGAACTGCGCCGGCGGCACGATCCGCAGGTCGATTGCCAGCCCAGCCTGCGTCATCCCGTGGGCGCCGTTGTCGCCTCTGGATTTGACCTCGGCCATCAGCTCCGACGCGGCAAACGCGTCGACGAGCGCCGGCACGTCGGTGCTCGTGGCAATGAGGTCCAGGTCGTGCACGCTCTCGGCGCGGCGGCGTGCCGACCCGGCGAGCTCGACCCGGTCGCTCGCGGGATGCGCCCGCAGCTCGTCGCGCAGCGCCTCCCCGATCTCCAGGGCGCGCGGCAGCAGTACCCGCTCGGGGCCACCGCTGAGGGAGTCTCCTGCGGCCTCCAAGGCGGCAGCGATCTTGGCTGCGCTCGACGGACCAAACCCCTTGAGATCGGCGACCGTGCCGGCCTCGAGCGCCACCTTGAGCGCCGGTGGCCCATCGACGCCGAGTTCCTTGTGGAGCTTGGCGATGCGCTTGGCGCCCAGCCCGGGCACGCGCGTGAGCACGAGCAGCCCATCCGGAATCTTGGCCCGCAGCTTTTCCAGCGCGGGAATCGTCCCGGTATCGAGCAGATCGCCGAGCTTCTCTTCGAGGGTCTTGCCGATCCCCGGAATTTCGGTCACCGTTCCCGCGCGGGTCTGCGCGGCGATCGAGGTCGACGCCGAGCGCACCGCGTCAGCGGCGTTGCGATACGCCAATACGCGATGTGCGATCGCGCCATCAAGCTCGTAGCGATCGGCGAGTTCCTCGAGTACGAGCGCGATCTCCGCGTTGCTGGGGTCACGAGGCGGGGCCATGCGCGGGAGCCTAGAGGTAGGTTGCCGGGATGCCAGCGCGTCGCCTGTTGCCCTTGCTGCTCAGCGCCGTGATGGCCAGCCTCGCGGCCATGCCAGCGGCAGCCCGCGCCGACATTCCATGGGCCGGATGTCTGGCGGCGAACTACCAGTGCGGCAAGCTGCGCGTCCCACTGGACCGCTCCGGCGCCGTCCCGGGGTCGGTGTCGATCTCCGTCACCCGCAAGGTTGCGCGATCAAACCCGACTCGCACCGCGATCGTGGCGTTCGCCGGTGGTCCCGGCCAAGCTGCCCAGCCCTTCGCCCGCAGCTTCGCGACGCTGCTCTCGGCCGGCCTCGCCGACAAGGACCTGCTCGTGTTCGACCAGCGCGGCACCGGCAAGTCCGACGCACTCAGCTGCGGGGCGCTCAAGCGCCGGGGCAGCATCGATCGCCTCATCGGCGCCTGCTCCAACGAGCTCGGCCCGCGGCGAGCGTTCTACACGAGCGCCGACACCGTGAAGGACCTGGAGGCTCTGCGCATCGAGGGTGGCTACGACCGTCTCATCCTCTACGGCGTGTCCTACGGCACGAAGGTCGCGCTCGCGTACGCCGCCACCCACCCCACGACCGTGCAGTCGCTGATCCTCGACTCGACCGTCCTGCCGGAAGGGCCGGACGCCCTGCGCCGCGGCTCCGCAGGCGCCGTCACGCGGGTGCTCGGCGAGGATCTCTGCGAAAACGGCGCCTGTGATGCCGCCACGCCGAACGCGCTGACCGACCTGCGTCTCCTGGCGGCACGGGTAGCCAGGACCCCGATGCGTGCGTCGGTCTACTCCGGCGACGGGCGCCGGTTCACGGCCTCCCTGGGCGTCAACGGCCTGCTCGACCTGCTCACCGCCGGCGACCTCAATCCGGCCCTGCGGGCCGAGTTCCCAGCCGCCGCGCGCTCGGCTCTCAAGGGCGACCGCCAGCCGCTGCTGCGGCTCTCAGCGCGCGCCGCCGGGCTCGACAACGGCTCGGGAGGCGGCGACGCCCGCCGGCCCATCGCGCTGCAGTCCGAGGACACCGAGTTCGGTGACGGATCGCTGTATCTCGCCACGCTCTGTGAGGAGAATCCGACCTTCCCGTGGACGCGCGGCGCCTCGATCACGCAGCGCCAGCGGGAGCTGCGCGCGGCGGTGGCGGCCGCGCCAGCGGGCTCCTTCGGACTCTTCCCGGCTGCCGTTGGCCTCGGCGGATTCGGCGAGACCTGCATGGGCTGGAACGTCGCGACGCCTGCGCCGCCAGTGGCCGGCGCCCTGCCCGACGTCCCCGTCCTGCTCCTGGCGGGCAGCGCCGACCTTCGCACCCCGCTGGAAGACGCCCGAGCACTCGCGCCGCGTTTGCCCCAAGCCCAGCTCGTCGCCGTCCCAGACACCGGCCACTCCGTGCTCACCTCCGAGTCCGGCACATGCGGCAAGGACGCCGTCGGCGCATTTCTGAGGGGCGCTCCAGTCCCGGCATGCAAGACCGAGGCGAACCCGTTCGCGCCCACCGGCCGCATTCCGCAAACCCTGGGCGACGTGTCGAAGGCGCGGTCGCTGCCGTCAAAGCCTGGCCGCACGCTCAACGTCCTCCCCGCCGCACTCGCCGACATCCGCCGCCAGATCATCGGCGACCTCATCGCCGTCGGCCAGGCACCCGAGGCCGTCGGTGGGCTGCGGGGCGGCTCGGTCCGGGTACGCAGCGCCCGCCGCTGGCAGCTGCGGCGGTACGAGCTCGTGCGTGGCGTGCAGATCAGCGGCACCTACGTGGAGAACGGCACGTCGACCTTCACCTTCTCCGGGAGCAACGCCGCAGCCGGCACGGTGCGCGTGAGCAAGAGCGGACGCGCGACCGGCCGGCTCGGCGGCTCGCGGGTCAACGTGACCCCGCGCGCTAGCGCCGCCTCGGTCGACCAGGCGCTGCCGACCTGGGAAGAGGCGCTGCGCCTCGGGCAGGCACGCGCTGGCGCATAGACGCTCGTCGCGGTAGCCTCGGACGGCCCGACCTTCCGGAGAGCACCATGGCTGAGTTTGCACTCGAACGTTCCACCACGATCTCGGCACCAGCGGCCGCGATCTATCCGCTACTCGCCGACTTTCACGAGTGGCCCAAGTGGTCGCCCTGGGAGGACCTGGACCCTGCGCTGGCGCGCACCTATTCGGGCGCCGAGTCGGGCACGGGCGCCGTGTACGAGTGGTCCGGCAACCGCAAGGCCGGGCAGGGACGGATGGAGATCCTCGACGCCGCCGCGCCGTCGAAGGTCGTCATCGATCTGCGGTTCCTCAAGCCGTTCAAAGCACGCAACACCACCACCTTCACCGTGGAGGAAGCGGGCGCCACGACGACCGTGCGGTGGGAGATGCGCGGCCCCAAGACCACGGTCATGAAGATCCTGGGCGGGGTGCTCGGCATCGAGAAGTCGATCGCCAAGGACTTCGACAAGGGCCTGGCCGCACTCAAGACGGTGGCTGAGAAGCCCACCGTGTGACGGCGCGGGCGCATAGCGGGCCGCCGCCACCGGCCCCCGCTTCGTAGGATTCGGCTGTGCGTCATCCCCGTGATTTCTTCAAGCCGCTCGCCGCTGGTGCGCCCGAGCCTCTCCGCGAGATCCCGTTCACGCCCTCGCGGATGATCCACTTCTTCGACCCGAGCAACGAGAAGATGCTCGCGAAGCTGCCCGACATCGCCTCCAAGGCCGACATCGTGCTCGGCAACCTGGAAGACGCCGTCGCCGTCGACAAGAAGGAAGCGGCCCGCGCCGGCCTCGTGAAGGCCGGCAAGGAGCTCGACCTCGGTGGTACCCCGCTGTGGACGCGCATCAACTCGCTCGAGTCGCCGTGGGTCCTGGATGACCTCACCACGCTCGTCACCGAGATCGGCAACCAGCTCGACGTGATCATGATCCCGAAGGTCGAGTCCGCCGACGACATCCACTACGCCGACCGCCTCGTCGCCCAGCTCGAAGCCAAGGCCGGCATCACCCGCCCGATCCTCTTCCACGCCATCCTGGAGACCGCCTCGGGCGTCGCCAACGTCGAAGAGATCGCCTTCGCCTCGCCGCGCATGCAGGGCATCTCGCTCGGCCCGGCCGATCTCGCCGCCTCGCGCCGCATGAAGACCACCCGTGTCGGCGGCGGCCACCCCGGCTACGTGTCGATCTCCGACCCGACCGATCCCGAAGACCTCGAAGCCGGCCGCGTCCGCGCCCAGCAGGACCCGTGGCACTACACCGTCGCCCGCATGGTC
>JAEMRF010000161.1 GCA_016463515.1 Solirubrobacteraceae bacterium
GCCATCACGACCGGACGCTCAGCGCCGCGAAGCAGCTCGATCGCGCGCTCCAGTTCGCCCGCATCGACCAGCGATTCGGCCGGAAGCGCAGCTGGGCCGGCCTCGAGCGGGGCGGCCTCGGTGAAGACGTGGTCGAGGGAGAAGTCAACGAACGCAGGGCCACCAGGCGCGGCCTGAGCCGCCACGAACGCCGCGTCGATGGAGGGCTGGATGTCGTCCGGACCGGTAACGGTGCGAGCCGAGCGCGTGAGCGGCGTGACGAACGGCAGGTGGTCGATCTCCTGCAGCGAGCCCTGACCCCAGCGCATCTGCGGCGCGCGCCCGCCGAGCACGACCATCGGGCTGCGGTTGGTCAGTGCCGACCCCATCGCGCTGAGCCCGTTGGTGACGCCTGGGCCAGCGGTGAGCGCCGCTACGCCTGGCGTGCGCGTGACCTTTGCCCAGCCTTCGGCGGCGAACGCAGCAGTCTGCTCGTGGCGCACATCGATGAGCGAGAGGCCCTCGTGCTTGACGCCGTCGTAGAGCGAGAACAGGTGCCCGCCCGACAGCGTGAAGATGGTGCTGACGCCGTGCTGAGCAAGGCGCGAGGCGGCCAAACGACCGCCATGCGGCAAATCAGACATGGAAACTCCCGGGAAGCAGTGGTACCGTCCCCCAATGGAGGGACGCGTGTCGGACGAATGGCCTGGAAAATCTCATTCAACCGCCAAACGTTGTGTCTCTGTGAGGTTTGCACGTTATGGTGGGCCCGAGTTCGTGCGAGACCTACCAATCCGGTCTCGCCGTTCATCGCCAACCGCTCTTGGGGAGGAGCCACGGTGACTGCACTAGGTAGCAAAAGACATCCGTACAACCAATGGAGTCCGGACGCTCGCGCGCTTGATCGCGTCGGCGACAAGTGGACGCTATTGATCATCCGGGATCTCGCCGACGGCCCGCGCCGTTTCGTCGACCTGCAGCGCACGCTGCCAGGCATCTCGACAGAACAGCTGCGATCTCGGCTCAATCGAATGGTCGACGATGAGCTGCTCACGCGCTCGCGCTACCGCGAGGTTCCGCCGCGCGTGGACTACGAGCTGACCGAAGAAGCTCGTGCGCTGTTGCCGGCCATTGCCGCGATCGCGCGCTGGGGCTACAAGCATGCTTGGACCGACGCGCTTGCCGGCGAGCACGTCGACATCGGCGCGATCCTGCGGGCCACCGCGGGCGGCATCGTGACCGACAAGATCGGTGACGTGGACTGCGTGATCCTCGATGAGACCCACGGCGAAGTCCGCTGGCGGGTTGCCCTCGCTGACGGCGGTGCGCGCCTCGTGCGCGAGTTCGACGCCGAAGCTGCGAGCGCGCTCATCGGCAACGAGGCTGCGTGGCGTGCCGCGCTCGGCCCCGCAGGCGACCATGCCGCACTGCAGGTCGCCGGTGACCGTGAGCTCGCGCTCGAGGTCCTGGCGCAGATCTCCGCCGCGGGGCCTGTCTCGGCGCCGGTGCAGCCGGCCTGATTCGGCTGGCGCGACCTGCCGTGCAGCGGCACTCGCGCCGACCGCAACTTCCGAGCTGGCGAGGTGCTGGAGGAGACGTGCGCCGTCTCCTCCTCCCCTGGCTCCTCGCCACGCTCGCCAGTTTCGCGCTGATCGGCGGACTGACCGTCACCGCGGCTTCTGCAACAGCCGCCACCAAGACCCAGACCACGAGCCCGGTGCGGTTCGCCATCGCGGACCAGCACACCGCGATGTTCACCGACCCCCGTTGGCAGCAGCTCGGACTCCGTCTGACGCGCTACAACGTCCCGTGGGACGCGGCCACCGACCCGTTTCAGCGCCAGCGCGTGATCGACTACGTGACTGCTGCCAACGCCGCAGGCGTGAAGACGCTCGTGCACCTCACCGGCCAGATGGGCCCTGGAGGAGCGCGCGAAGCGCTCCCCACCCGCGCCGAGTATCGGACGGCCATGCGCGCGCTCGTGGCGCTGCTGCGGCCGATGGGCGTCACCGAGTGGGGCGCCTGGAACGAGGCCAACCACAGCACGCAGCCGACGATCAAACGCCCTGACCGCGCCGCACAGTTCTTCCTGGAGCTGCGCGCGGCCTGCACCGGCTGCACCATCGTGGCGGTCGACCTGCTCACGCAGGGCGGGCCGTCGTCCAAGGGCGGGGCCACCTATCGCGGGTACCTGCAGCGCTTCATGACCGCGCTGGGCAGCAAGCGCTCGCTCGTGAAGATCATCGGGGTGCACAACTATGGCGAGCTGATCGAATCCAAAGGGCCCTACCGTTCCCGCGACCTGATGCGCTTTGCCCGCCGCTACGTCAAGAAGACCCGGTTCTGGATGACCGAGAGCGGGGGCGTCGCCGCGACGCGCACGCGGCCGTGCAACGAGGCCCGGCAGGTCACCGGCAACCAGCGGATGTTCTCGCACGCCCGCACGCTGCAACGCGAGGGCCTGGACCGCCTCTACCACTACAACTGGACCGCCCACACCTGCACAGATCTGTTCGACTCGGGACTCATCCGGGCCGACGGCACCGCGCGCCCGGCACTCGACGTGATCCAGCGCGGAGCAGCGGGCATGCGCCGGTAGCTGCGAGCGCGCAACTTCTCGGGCTACGGTGGGTTTGGGGGAAGACGACCCAATTGGCACCCGCTCGGATCACAGGATCCCAGCGCCACCCAAGGCCGGTTCCGCACCCTTTCCATGAGCTCTCACGACACCGCACTCACGAGCACGCCAGGCACCGCCCGTGGCGGCCGCGCGAGTACCGCGCTGCTCAAGCTGCAAGCCGACGAGCGCCTCGTCGCCCACGTTCGGCGCGGCAACGAGGCCGCCTTCGAGGTGCTGGTGGCCCGCTACCAGGCGCGTCTGCTCGCGTTCTGTCGCCACATGCTGGGCTCATCGGCACGCCGTGACGCCGAGGACGTCCTCCAAGAGGTCTTCACATCGGCCTACCGCGCGATGCTCGGCGACACGCGACCGATCAACGTGCGGCCGTGGCTGTACCGCATCGCCCGCAACCGCTGCCTGAACCACCTGCGCCGCGACCCGATGCCCAGCATCGAAGGCATGGAGATGACGGTCGTCGATGAGCGCATCGGCACCGCCGAGACGGTGCATCAGCGCGCCGAGGTGCGCCAGCTGCTCTCCGACATTCAGGCCCTGCCCGAGACCCAGCGCACGGCCATCCTGCTCCGCGAGATCGACGACCTCTCCTACGAGCAGATCGCCCTCGCGATGGACAACACCGTTGCTGCCGTCAAGTCGCTGCTCGTGCGGGCCCGCGTCGGACTTGCCGAGGCTGCCGAATCGCGTCGCCTCTCCTGCGACGAAGTGCGCTTCGAGCTCGGCCAGCACGCCGAAGGCCTCGTCGACAAGCTCACGCCGCCCACCCGGCGGCACCTCAAGGACTGCGGCAGCTGCGCTGCGTTCCAGCAGGACCTCAAAGACACCAACAAGGCCCTGGCCATGCTGGCGCCAGCCTTCGGGCTCCTGCTCCTGGCCAAGACCATCCTCGGCGGCAGCCATGCCGGCAGCGCTGCAGCAGGCGGCGCAGGCGCGGCAGCGGCCAGCAGCGGCGGCCTGATCTCCATCGGCGGCGTGCTCTCTGCCAAGACGATGACGGGCCTCGCTGCAGCAGTCGCCGTCACCGGCGCGGCCGTCGAGGTCAAACACGTGACCACGCCGTCGCGCCCGGCCGTCACCGAACGCCAGCAAGCACGCGCTGGTGGCGCGAGCCAAGCCGCAGCCGCCCCTGCTGCGACCACCGTGCCGTCTGGCGGCGTCGTACCGCTGGTGGCCACCACGCCGGAGTCCGCCAAGGCCAAGGCTGCGCGCAGCGACGAGCCCGAAGAGACGACACCCGGCACCACGCCCGACGACCCGAATGCGACCACGCCCGCCGAGGCTGAGTTCCCGGTCGTCAGCACGCCAACCACTCCCGCGACCACGTCGCCCACGACGCCGACCATCGAAGATCGCACGGGCACGGCGGAGCTTCCCGAGATCGAGGACCGCACGGACGAGGTCCAAGTCCGCCCGCCGGTGCGTCTGCCGATTCCGGTGCCGCCGTCGATGCGGCCGCAGCCGCCGACGACACCGGCGGCTCCCGCGCCCGCCCCGGCCGCTCCCTCGACACCTCCGGCCAGCGTGCCCGCACCCACGCCGGCGCCCGAGCCGGTCGCTCCCGTGGTCCCGTCGACGCCCGACGTGCCGGCGCCGACGACCGTCGACTAACCGACCGTCGATTCGCGCAAGCGTCAGTCGACGAAGACGAGCGTGCGCATCGGGCGGCGCAGGTCGCCTTGCCGACCGACGGCCCGGGGGCTCTTGATGGCACGGGAGTAGCCGGAAACCCGCTGTTCCTGGCCATCCATCAGCAGCGCTTCGCGCTGACCGTCGACGTCGGGGACGACGATGGCGGCGCGGCCGTACCACGTGGATCCGTCGCGCTTGGCGACGTACGTCAGCTGGTAGCCGGGGTTCGGGCCGACGTTGACCAAGCCCTCCTCGGTGAAGCGGGTCGAGCCAGGGTCAAATCGGGCGGCGATGGTGCGCTCAGCTCCGGCGCTGGCCAAGGGGAGCACGCCAGTGGGCGACCCCTCGTAGGCGGGCAACTGCAGGGGGGTGACGAGAAGCCGTGACCCTCCGGCGGGGTCGCTCTCGCGCCGGTCGACGAGTTCCACGCCCTTGGCGCCAGAAGAGACGACCTTGAGCTCCCCGCGGGCGTAATCCATCTTGAACCCGGGAGTCCCGTCGACGCTGACACTCGCCGCCCCGCCCTTCGGCTTGCCAGGCCGCAGCAACGTGGCCGACAGCAACGCCACGAGGGCGCTGAGCAGCAGGACCGCAATCCCGACGTAGGCCCAGCGCGACCCGCCGCGAGCGAGCTGGAGCAGCGTGGGGTCGGCAGTTGGGGTGCTTGCCTCGGTCTGGACGTCGGGTTCGCCCGAAGGCGCCTGAGCTGCGGTCACGCGGGGCCGCCGGTCCCTTCGTGCGCGTCGAGCGCGACGAGGGTCTGCGTGCGCGCGACGCCTTCAAGGAGCTGGATGTGCTCGCTGATGACGGTGCGAAGCTTGTTGTGGGCGTCGACATCCACCGTGGCCACGAAATCCCATTCCCCGGTGACCGCATACACCGTGCGCACGCCCGGGATCTGCGCCAGCTCGCTCCCAAGCGTCTGCATGGCCGTGCGGTCGGCCTCGATCAGTACGACGGCAGATGCGTTCATAGCGTGGTCTCCTCGCCGGGTGCGAGCACGATCGCCCGTTTACCGGCAGCTTCGACGTCGGCCGCGAAGGCAGCGGAGTCCGTCTCGATGGGTGGGAAGGTGTCGAAGTGGCAGGGGATCACGGTCGGGGCCCCGACGAGCTCGACGGCGCGCGCGGCGTCGTAGCGATCCATCGTGTAGTGACCGCCGATCGGCACGACGGCGGCATCGAGCTCGTCGCGCTGACCTGGCAGGGCCAAGTCGCTGAAGAGCGCCGTGTCGCCCAGGAAGTAGATGGTCTTGCCGCCGTAGTTGATCACGAGGCCCGCCGGCGTGTGTGCGGTGCCGCTGGGCGAGACCGCCGTGTGCCACGCCGGAGTCAGTCGCACCCAACCCCAGTCGAACGTGACCGTGCCGCCCAGGTTCGGGTCACGCACGTCGTGGCCGTCAGGCAGATTGCCCGCGATCTCCGCGGCCAGCTCGACGATGGCGACCACCGTGGCGCCGGTCCGCTTGGCCAGGTCGACGGTGTCGCCGAGATGATCGCCGTGGCCGTGAGTCAGCAGGACCACGTCTGGGCTGACCTCGTCGGCGCTGACGGCGGCCTTCGGGTTGCCAGTCAGGAACGGGTCGATCAGCACAGTGGCTCCACCGCCGCTCAGCTGGAAGGCGGCATGGCCCAGGTAACGGATGTTCACGGGGTCCCCTGATCGGTCGTGGAGTGGTGGGAGACGGTCAGCGGCGGCGCATCGTCCTGATGGAGCCCAAGCTCCGCCGACAGCTCGATACCAACGGCAACACCGACGAGCATCGCGATGCGCGTCTGCTCACCCAGCAGTGCCGTGATCGACGCTCGGGCGGCGTGCGGATCGCCGCTGAGCGCCTTGTCGACCTCGCGGGCGTCATCTTCGGCGCCCCACCCGCCGCTGGCGAGCGCTTCGAGCAGGATCCGCTGAAGGCCAGGCGCTGCCTGCGCCACGAGCCGCTCGGCGGCATCGAACCGACCTGGTACTCGCAACGCCTGCAGCGCGGCTTCCAGTTCGGATTGGGTCACGAATTCGCGCGCCATTCCCGCGGATCATAGGCGTGGAGCGGCGTGCGGGCGGAAGGTCCCTTCGACGTCGGCCGGTCAAGGTCGGTGAGGCAACGCACAACAACACGTCCGCATGCCTGCGCGAAACGCCCTTCGCCCGTAGACTCCGGCCCTATCGCCAATCGCATCACAACGGAGGAACTTGGTGTCCACTGCTGAACTGACGAGCAACCGGCTCGAGGAACTGCTGGGAGCGGACGCCGAGTCGCTGCTGAGCCATCGCTCGACGACCATCCCCGCAGAGTCACTGCACCTGCCGGGCCCGGATTTCGTCGACCGCGTCTACTCGATCACCGACCGGAACCCGCAGGTCCTACGCAACCTGCAGGCGCTCTTCAGCCACGGTCGCCTGGCCGACACTGGCTACGTGAGCATCCTGCCGGTCGACCAGGGCATCGAGCACTCGGCCGGCGCGTCGTTTGCGCCGAACCCCGCCTACTTCGATCCAGAGAACATCGTGAAGCTCGCGATCGAGGGTGGCACCAACGCCGTCGCCTCGACGCTGGGTGTGCTGGGTTCGGTCTCGCGCAAGTACGCGCACAAGATCCCCTTCATCGTGAAGGTCAACCACAACGAGTTCCTGGGCTACCCGAACGCGTTCGACCAGATCAAGTTCTCGTCGGTCAAGCGGGCCAAGGAGCTCGGCGC
>JAEMRF010000162.1:0-1780 GCA_016463515.1 Solirubrobacteraceae bacterium
ACTGGCGGGCGCTTCGGTGCTTGCGGGCGGTCCACACCGAGGGCGCGGCGGACCTCCGGCGTCTTGGCTTGTTGGCGGCGGCGGACTGGCGGGCGCTTCGGTGCTTGCGGGCGGTCCACACCGAGGGCGCGGCGGACCTGCGGCGCTTGGGCTGGTTGGCCGCCACCCCCGCCCTAGTCCACCGCCACCCGCGGGCATAGGGACCGCAGGGCGCAGTCACCGCAGGCGGGGCGCTGGGCGGCGCAGGTCCGTCGGCCGTGGCGCAGCAGGTTCACGTGAAGCTCCCACGCGGCGCCTGCAGGAGTGAAGGCGAGCATCGCGTCATGCAGCTCTTCAAGCGGGGCACCCGGTCGAAACAGACCAAGGCGGGTGCCGACGCGCGACACGTGCGTATCGACGGGAATGTCGTCCATCCCGAACGAGAACAGCAGCACGCACGCAGCGGTCTTGCGTCCCACACCCGGCAGGGCACAGAGCTCATCCTGGGCCTCGCGGACGGAGAGCTCGCGCAGGTGCTCCAGCGAGAGGGGCTCGCCGATGGCCTCCAGGATCGCCTGGATCCGAGCCGATTTGACCTTCGAGATCCCACCGCGACGGATCGCCTCTTCGACGAGCCCGTTGGGTGCGTCGCGCACGTCCTCCCACGAACCGAAGCGGTCGGTGAGCGACAGGTACGCGATATCGCGGTTGCGGTCGTTGGTCGACTGCGAGAGCACGGTGAGGATCAGCTCCCCGATCGGGTCGCCATGAGGACGCTCCACCGGAGTGCCGTAGACCTGCTGCAGGCGACCGCGGAGTCGAGCGATCCGGTCGGCGCGGGGCCGCCGCCAGTCGGCCCGCGCGATGGTCGCCTTCCCGCGCACCTGTGGCCCGGTGCGGCGCTCGGGTGTGGGGGCGGGCGGGGCCACCGGCGCAGCGTAGCCGGGGTCACCGCGGCCGCGTCCCTCGGGAACATGTCGGGAGGGCGTCCATCGTGTCCCCCTATTGAGCATGTGGACAACAACGCCCACCTGATGCACCTCAAAACGCGGTGGTAATCGGGATGCCACCGGATTGGGGTGGCGCTATGCGCTCCGGTGTGATTCGCTTGGCGCGTGTCCAGTCTCTTGCCGGCGCGCACGGGTACGCGCCGCGACGGGGGCACTGATGCGGGTTCCCCCGTCCGCATGCGCTCCGTCGGTTTCACCATTTCAACGTCGCTGCTCGCCGCGCTTGCGCTCGTGCCGGCCGCTGCGCATGGCCACGGCGCCACGGCGCATGCCGCCAAGGACCCGTTCAAGGCCGCAGCGCCAACCAAGCAGCACGCCGCCGAGCACGAAGCCGTCGATGGACTGATCGCCAAGATCCGCACGATGCCAGCAGCGCAGCGGGCCAAGCTGCAGCGCAAGGCACTCGGGACGGGGTCGAGCCAACGGGCCACGCGCCTCGCCGATCAGAACGTGGGCCCCGCGAGCGTGTATGGCCAGTGGACCGCCGCCCCGTTCAAGGCGCCCACCTACGGGATCCACGGCATGCTGCTGCCCACCGGCCGCGTGCTGGTGATGAGCATGGGCAACAACCACGGCGCCAGCCGGCCCGGCTCCAACATCGGGCAGGACGTCAACAACGACGGCACCGCAGCCCTGTGGGATCCGGCCCGCGGCACCGGGACCGACGCGTTCAAGATGATCGACCCGCCGCCGATCCCGCTCGACGATCCTCAGCGTCGACGCGGCTACAACAAGCTGCGTGCGGCACCCGTGTATTGCAGCGGCCATGTGCAGCTCGCCGACGGCCGCGT
>JAEMRF010000162.1:1880-3148 GCA_016463515.1 Solirubrobacteraceae bacterium
CGCGCGCAGATCAAGACCTCGCGCAACCTGGGCAGCTTCTACCCGCACTCCTACGTCACTCGGAGCGGCAAGCTCGCGATCGTCGGGCCGACCCAGGCCGACCAGGGCCTGCTCGACCTGAACTCCTGGACGTGGACCAACATCCTGGGGTACCGCCAGGGTGCCAACGGCTACGCCAGTTCGTTCCCCGAGCCGTCGACCTTCGACGGCCCCGAGCGGATCTTCGCCGTCGGCGGGCTCTCGACCAAGGGCCAGCTGCAGCCGCTGGTCTCGAGCGTGCGACCCGGGATCGATGCCCGCTGGACCGACGGACCGGGGCTCAAGCTCTCACGCCGCAACGCGCCGTCGGTGCTCCTGCCAGACGGCTCGGTCGTGGCCATCGGTGGCGGCCAGAAAGAGCTTCGCGTCGTCGACCCGACGGCCCAATGGCCCACGCGCAGGCAGCCTGAACTGTGGGACCCGGTCACGAAGCAGTGGAAGCTCGGCCCGGCCCAGAAACGGCCCCGTGGCTACCACTCGATCGCGATGCTCCTGCCTGATGGTCGCGTGCTGAGCGCCGGCGATGACCTGCAGTCGGCCCTGTTCGACGACAACCTGAACGACGTCTACGACACGACGTTTGAGCTGTATTCGCCGCCGTATCTGTTCAAGGGCCCGCGCCCGGTCGTGACGAACCTCCCGGCACGCGCCACCTACGGCAACCCATTCACCATCCAGGTTCAGGGCGACGCCACAGCGATCAGCCGCGTCACCGTCGTGGCGCCGAGCTCCAACACGCACGCGCTCGACATGAACCAGCGCCACCTGGATCTGCGGATCGTGAGCGCGAGCGGTAACACCCTCACGGTGACGGCGCCGCCAACGGCCGCCGCCGCACCCCCAGGCGACTACATGGTCTTCGCGCTTTCCAGTGCGGGCGTTCCGTCGGTCGGCAAGTTCGTGCAGATCCTGCCGCAGGGCGCGCCGGGGCACACGGCGCTGAGCGGTCCGACGTGGGGCGCCCCCAACCCAGATCCGCAGCCGGACCCAGATCCTCAGCCGGACCCTGAACCCGAGCCCGACCCGGATCCCGTCGAGACCACACCACCGCCGCCACCACCCCCGCCGCCGGCGAAGGCGCCCCGCCCGTGGTGGTGGCCCTGGTTCGTTCCGTGGACCGGCTAGCGGTACTGGTCTTCACCTCGATCGCGCGCCGAAACTCGGTCGCGGAATGAGGGTTGGGGCAAACAACGCCGATACACAGGATGGTGCTGCCCACCTCTGTGCAG
>JAEMRF010000162.1:3248-6924 GCA_016463515.1 Solirubrobacteraceae bacterium
GGCTCCGGTGGCAATACCGGGCAGGGTTTGGAGAACGACGGCCAAGCGACCATCTGGGACCCGGCCCTCGGCACGAGCGCCGCCTCCTTCAAAGAGGTCGACCCGCCACCGATCCCGCTCGACGACCCACAGAATCGACCCGGCTCAGCGATCCCGCGCCCCGCGCCACTGTTCTGCGCCGGCCAGGTGCAGCTGGCCGACGGCCGCGTCCTGATCGCCGGCGGCAACCTGGAAGCCGGCAGCCCCGGCTTCGGGCTCAAGATCCTGTTCCTGTTTGATCCGACGACCGACTCGTGGGTCCGCGAACCGGACATGATCCGCAACCGCTGGTACCCCACGCTCACGCGCATGCCCAGCGGCCGCGTCGCGATCCTGGGTGGCCAAGACGAGGCCGGCAAGAGTGTGGCGTCGTTCGAGCTCTACCCCAACGAGTCCACCGGGGTCGCGGGGCTGGATGCCGGTGCCCCGACGAGCGGCATCGCCACGAACGAGCCGAACGTCGCTGCCCGCGACAACGGCATGTACCCACACACCATGGTGCTGCCCAGCGGGCGCCTCGCGTCATCGTCGTGGGGAGCCGGGCCGATGAGTCTCTTTGAATCCTCGACCGGCCGCTGGGTCACGCGCAACAACCAGCAGCTGGCCATCAACGGGTCCTACCCCACGGCCTTCCCGCGCCCGGGCGATCAGAACGGCACGACCGAACTCATCCAGGCTGGCGGCAACGTGATGGTGCCCGGGTTCTTCCCTGGCTTCTTCGAGCCGGCCCTGAGCAAGTCGGTCTTCGCGATCAAGCCCGAGGCGGAGAAGACCTGGCGGCAGCAGCCTGCCCTGAACGTGGCTCGGCGCAACGCGACGGCCGTCCTCCTCCCGGACGGCACCGCGGTGGCGGTCGGCGGAGGCGGGGTCGATCTGCGCTTCTCCGGCACGCCGCCGACGAATCTGCCCCAGAAGCAGATCGAGCTCTGGAACCCGGCAACCGGCGAATGGACGCTCGGTCCGGCACAGAAGATCCCGCGCGGCTACCACTCCATCGCGATCCTCTTGGCCGACGGCCGTGTGCTCAGCGCCGGCGACGACTACACGGCGAGCCTGCTCGACGACAACCGCTCCGACAACTTCGACTCGCTGTTTGAGCTGTACTCGCCGCCGTATCTGTTCCGCGGCAGCCGCCCGCAGATCGAGGCGGCTCCGGCCGCGGCCGGGTACGGAGAGACCATGGAGATCCGCGCCAGTGGCGATCGCCCGATCACTCGCGCCACCCTGGTCGCGCCCGGCTCGGTCACCCACGCCGTCGACATGAACCAACGGCTGCTCGAACTGCCGATCACCAAGACCGGCACCGAGCTCTACACGGTCGGCGGGCCGACGACCTCCGCGGCAGCCCCGCCGGGCGACTACATGCTGTTCGTCCTCAACGACCTCGGCGTGCCGTCGATCGCGTCGTGGGTGCGGATCCGCCCCGACTTCCCGGGCCAGGGCACCCCGACGCTCACGCGCCTGCCCGACGAACCGCTCCCCAGCCCTCCAGCTCCGCCGACCGACCCGCCTGCCCCACCAGCGCCGGCGCCCGTCGATCGGGCCGCCGTGGAAGCGCAGCTGCGAGGGTTCTTCAAGGACAGCACCGCCGACGCGCTTGCCGGCATGCGCCGCATCGCCAGGCTCTGCCCGGTGCCCAAGCGAGCCGCCCGCACCGCGAAGGCTCGTGCCCGGGCCGCCAAGCGCCTGGAGGACTGCCGCGCCCGGGCGATGCGGGCCCAGTCCCGCGCCGCCGCGCCGTGAGTGCCCCGGTGCGGCGGGCCGTGCGCGTGCAGCCGAGAGCCAAACGGCCAGGGCTGCAGGGCCTGCGTGAAGACGGCGTGATCCTGGCTCGGGTGGGCGCCCCACCGGAGGACGGGCGTGCCAACGCGGAGCTCTGCGCGGTCCTCGCCAAGGCGCTCGGGCTCCGCGCACGGCAGGTTGCCGTCGTGATCGGCCATACCTCGCGCGACAAGGTGGTCGAGATCGACGGCCTGAGCGCTGGCGAGATCGACACCCGACTGGCGAGCTGAGTCGCGGGCCCACGGGGTGAGCAGCCGCGCTCACCGATAGCCGTCGCGGGTGCTTCTGGATCACCCGCGTGACGCGCGAGGTTAGCCCGAAGGACTGAACAGCCGCGGACAAGTGGGCAACTGCGCCCACTTGCGGTGGGCGCCCATGGTCAGGCGCACCTCCGGGGTGGCAGCCGCGTTGAAGAGGGTGTACCCAGCGCGCTGCAACCGGCACCTCCTGGCTCACCCGAGCCAACTGCCGCGAGCACCGCGCACCGCTCGGAGGTTCCTCTATGTCCAATGCTCGTCGCCGCATCCTCGCCGCCACGCTCTTCCCCATCGCTGCCATCGCTGCCGCTCCATCCGGAGCCAGCGCTGCGACGGCCTTCTATGGCGTCACCGCCGACAACCGGCTCGCGGAGTTCCAGTCCGACAACACCACGCAGGTGCCGTCCAAGCCGTTGCGCGGCCTCGCTGCCGACGAGCGGGTCGTGGGCCTCGACGTGCGGCCGGCTGACTGGCGCCTCTACGCGGTCACCAACAAGAGCCGCATCGTGGTCATCAACCCGCGCAACGGCGGCGTGCGGTACGTGGGCAACGACGCGATCAACCCGGCGCTGACCGGCGACCGGGCGGCGTTTGACTTCAACCCGACCGTCGACGCGATCCGCCTGGAGACCAACGCCGGCCAGAACCTGCGGCTCGACCCCGCCACCGGCCAGCTCGTGCGCCGCACCGTGACGGCTCCCGCGCCGACCACGCCGGAGGCCACCACACCGACGACGCCTGCACCGACCACGCCGACGACGGAGCCGGGCCAGCCGGACGGCGCCCTGAAGTACGCGCCAGGCGACGCGGGCGCAAACACCGCCCCGAAGGTGACGGCCGCGGCCTACACCAACACCTTCCCGATCGGGACATCAACGGAGCTGTTCGTGCTCGACGCCGCGCGCAACGCCCTGGCCAAGCAGAACCCGCCGAACGAGGGCACGCTGACGACCGTCGGCGGTCTCGGGACCACCGGCGAGCCGATTGCGTTCGACATCGCCGAGGGCAACAACGGCTTTGCCGCGATCCAGCGCTCGCCCGGCAGCAGCAACATCGGGCTGTACCGCGTGAACCTGACGAGCGGCGCGGCGACACCAGTCGGCGCAGCGTTCGTGGTTGGCACCTCGCAGCCGCTGGTGGCGCTCGCGGCCGCGGGCGACATCAACGACGACACGTCGGATCCAAACCTCTCGGTGTCGTCGTCCTCCACGCAGCTGCGCTCGCGCCTGCTGGCCGGGGGCCTGCAGCTCACGGTCAACGCGAACGAGGCCGTGACCGGTGAGGCGCGCGTGCGCGTGGCGGGCCGAACGATCGGCACGGCCGACGTGGAGATCGTCGGCGGCGCCGGCTTTGACCGGGTCGTCGTTCCGCTGAACTCGACGGTGCGTGACGCCCTGCGCGCCGGCCGCAGCGTGCGCCTTGACCTTCGGGTCGAGGTCGCCGACGGCGCAGGCAACCGCTCGGACCTCTCGCGTCCGATCCGCAGCCGCTAACGGCGCGGACCACAAAGCTTCCGGGGCTCGGCTACGCAGCGGGCCGCCGGAATGATGCTGACCGCGCGGCCCGATCCCCAGGGCCGCGCGGGCGGCGTCAGGTCG
>JAEMRF010000593.1 GCA_016463515.1 Solirubrobacteraceae bacterium
TCCTGCCGCCGCTCCCGCGTGCCGCCCCGCCGCACGGCTGGACGACCCTGCGCCCGTGGGCGATGCAGACGATGGTGCCTGCCAACCTCTTCGGGTTCCCCTCGACGCAGATTCCGCTCGGCTTTGGCAAGGAGGGACTGCCGCTTGGCGTGCAGGTGATGGCTCCGATGGACCAGGACCACCGCTCGATCGCGATCGCCATCGAGCTCGAGCAGGCGTTTGGCGGCTGGGTCGCTCCCGAGTACTCGCCCGATCCGCCGGCGCCGGCGCTGCGCAAGGCCACCGTGGTGCGCCGCGCAGCCGCGCGCGGCGGCGCAGCCGTCTGGGAACGCCGCCCAGTTCCCACCACCATGCGCTCAGCAGGCGGTTCCGCTACGCCTCGACCTGGAACCCGGCTCTGGGCTGCCCTGCGCGGCCGCTCTGCGGCTGCGCGCTGACCGCGCGGCGGCTGAGTACCTGCGATTCTCCCGGTCAGTGCGCGTCCTTTTCGTCTGCCTGGGCAACATCTGTCGTTCACCGAGCGCTGAGGCCGTGCTGCGCCACGGCGTCGCAGCTCGCGGATTGGTCGGCGAGATCGAGGTCGATTCTGCGGGCACCGGCAACTGGCACGCCGGCAACGCCCCTGATCGCCGTGCCGTAGCCGAGGCTGAGCGCCGCCGCGTCCCGATGTCGGGCCGGGCCAGGCAGGTCACCGCGAGCGACCTACGCGACTTTGATCTCGTCATCGCGATGGATGAGTCCAACCGGCGCGATCTCCTCGCGATCGCCACCGGCGACGACATCCGCGCCAAGATCCGGCTGCTGCGTGAGTGGGACCCCGAAGCGCTGCAGCACGACCTTGCCGTGCCCGACCCGTACTACGGCGGTGAGCGCGACTTCGCAGAGATGTTCGCGATCATCGAGCGCGCCTGCGAGCCGCTGCTCGACGAGCTCGCAGCGCAGATCGACGTCTAGCGCGAGCAGCGCGGCGCGCAGCACGGACCAGCGCAGCCGACGTCTACGCCACGTGTCCAGTGGGCTCTTGCGGTGGCAGACCGGCACGCCGATCTGTCCCATATGAATCCCGACGCGCAAGCCACCGAACATGTCTTCCTGCCGCTCATCCTGCGCGCGCAGCTCATGACCTGTGGCGTGGTCTTGGCCGCAGGTGCGGTCGTGGCCGGCATCGGCGCCGTCGACGTCGAGGCGCTCCGCTCGCTCATCGGCGCCTAGACCCGCGAGTCTGCCGCCCACACGCCTCCCAGCCTCGCCCGCGCGTGCAGCTGCTCGCGCGGTGCTGGCATCACTCGCCTAGTCTCTCGGAGACCATGAGGATCCGAGCTCAGCTCTCGCTGGCGATCTGCATCGCCGCGTCTACGCCCGCGGCGGCCACGGCCAAGCCCGCTGCGCCCGCGCCGCCCAAAGCGGTGTCGGCGTCGCTCTCGGGCACGGCACTCTCGGTCGCGTGGTCGCCCACGGCGCGCGGCCGAGTCGAGGTGAGGGTCCGAGTTGCGCGGCCTGGCCGCAAGGCTACGTCGACGACGCGCGCGGCCGCCGCCACTCGAGGGCGGCTCAAGCTCAAGGTCACGGGCGCAGCCGGCGCGGCACCTACGGCTGCGGCCGTGGCGGTGCGGGCTCGTCGGTGCACCGGCTCCGGACGCCTTCGGCGCTGTGGCCGGTGGGGCAGGACCGTCCGCCCGACGACGCCCACGGCGCCTGGCACGGCTACGGCGCCGCCCGTGAGCGCAACGGTCCCAGTCCTCCCGCCGGGATCGGG
>JAEMRF010000594.1 GCA_016463515.1 Solirubrobacteraceae bacterium
CGAGGAAGGACCGCCGTGGCTGTAGACATCAGCACCGTCGCGACGATCGACACCGAACCCGGACAGCTCCCCAGCACGATGGCCGCATGGGTCATTCGCCAGGAGCGCGAGGGCGAGCCCAAGGACGCGATGCAGCTCGAGGAGGTCGAGGTCCCTGAGCCCGGCGCCTTCGAGGTCGTCGTCCGCGTGATGGCAGCCGGCGTGAACTTCAACAACGTCTGGGCTTCGCTCGGCAAGCCGATCTCGATCTTCCGCTACGGCAATCACCCGGAGTTCGGCCACCACATCGGTGGCTCCGACGCCTCCGGCATCGTGTGGAAGGTGGGCCCCGGCGTCACGCGCTGGAAGGTCGGCGACGAGGTCATCGTCCACTGCAACCAGGCCTCCTACGAAGACGTCGAGGTCCACGGCCTCGACCCGATGGCCGCGCCGTCGCAGCAGATCTACGGCTACGAGACGACCTGGGGTTCATTCGCCCAGTTCACGCTCGTGCAGGCCCAGCAGCTGCTGAAGAAGCCCGAGAGTCTTTCTTGGGAAGAGGCTGCGTCGTACGGCCTCACGTACTTCACGGCCTACCGCATGCTGATGACCCGTGGTGGTCTGCGCGCCGGCCAGAAAGTCCTGATCTGGGGCGCCGCCGGCGGCCTGGGTGTGTTCGCCACGCAGCTCGTCAAGGCCGCTGGCGGCGAGTCCGTCGGCGTGGTCTCGTCCGACGAGAAGGGCGAGCTGATCAAGCGCCTGGGCGCCACCGACTACATCAACCGCAACGACTTCACGGGCATGATGCGCAAGGGCGGTGAGGAGGGTGCTGCTGAGAAGGAGCGTTTCCTCGTCTCCAAGGCGTTCTCCAAGAAGGTCGCCGAGATCCTGGGCGACGCCCCGGACATCGTGTTCGAGCATGTTGGTCAGGCGACGTTCCCGACCTCCGTGCTCACGGTCAAGCCGTTCGGCAAGGTCGTCATCTGCGGCGCCACGTCGGGCTTCAACCTCGACTTCGACGTCCGCTACCTGTGGATGAAGCAGAAGGAGATCGTCGGCTCGCACTTCGCCAACGCGTGGGAGTGCAAGCTCGCCAACGACCTCATCGTCGAAGGCAAGATCCAGCCGGTGCTGTGGAAGACCCTGGGCTTTGACCAGGTCGCTGAGGCGCACCAGCTGATGTACGAGAACAAGCACTCGGGCAAGATCTCGGTGCTCGTCGGCGCGACCGAGCCCGGCCAGGGCCGCACCGCCGAGGGCCCCGGCGCCATCTACGCCGAAGTGGGAGCCTGAGCCATGGCCTCGTACTCGTTCCACCTCTCGTTCTACGCGACTGGCCTGCGCGCCGACGATCTCGCGATCGCGCTGGACCAGCTCGCCGCCGTCTCGCCGCGCTACGGCGCCAACAGCTGGGGCGTCTACCGCTCTGCTGATGACCGCTACAAGTTCCTCTTCGTCGTGGACTTCCCCGACAAGGATGGCTTCAAGCAGTTCTGGAATGGCGATGACGCCGTCGACTTCCGTGCAGCGATGTCCGGGGCGTTCCAGAATCCCGTCGCCTACGTGCCGCACACGATCGTGACGAGCGGCGCCGCCGTCACGGCCTAGCGCCACCCAAATGCGGTCCCGGGCGCTGCGGCGCCCGGGACCAACCCCTGAACGACGAAGGGCCGCGACGCATCAGCGTCGCGGCCCTTCGTCGTAAGCGGTCCGAAGACTCAGCCCTTCTCTAGTGGGGCCATGGAGAGGCCGGCTGAGGCCAGTTGGTCCC
>JAEMRF010000163.1:0-4259 GCA_016463515.1 Solirubrobacteraceae bacterium
GCCGGCCTCGTCGGCGACGACGGCCCGACCCACCACGGCGTCTTCGACATCGCCTACCTGCGCTCGCTGCCGAACATCATCCTGGCTGCCCCGCGCGATGAAGCCGAACTCGTCCACCTGCTGCACACGGCCGTCTCGTTCGACGAGGGTCCGTTTGGGTTGCGCTACCCGCGCGGCAACGGCCCCGGCGTCGCGCTCCCCGAGCAGGCGCGCCTGCTCGAGATCGGGCGGGGCGAGGTCCTGAGCCAGGGCGATCGCGTGGCGCTCGTGGGCTACGGGTCAGGCGTGGAGCTGGCACGCAAAGCCGCGATCGAGCTCGAGGCAACCACCGGCCTACGGCCGACCGTGGTCGACGCACGCTTCGCCAAGCCGATCGACGGCGCCCTCATGGACGACCTGGCAGCGAGCCACGAACTCCTCGTGACCCTCGAAGAGGGCGTGCTGGCCGGTGGCTTCGGGAGCGCGGTCTGGGAGCACTTCGAGCTGGCCGGCGGGGCGGTCCCGCAGCTGCTGCGTGTGGGTCTGCCGGACCGCTACGTCACCCACGGCAAGCCCGCGCTGCTCCATGCCGAGGTTGGCTTCACGCCGGATCGCGTCGCCCGACGCGTCGCAGAACGCCTCGGCTTGGATGCGTCGGTCGCGGAGGCCGAGCGCTCGGCTGTCGCCCGCTAAAGCCGCGCGGGAGCGGCTGGACGCCACCCTGCTGGTACCGGCGGGTTCCGGCCGGATGTTCTAGCAATTTACGTTGCCGTTCACCACGCGGCGTACTACCGTCCGTCGCCGGCCGTGGTGTGGAAGGTCCCGCAGACACGCTTTAGGCTTTCCCCTTGGCAGGAGCGTGGCGTCGCCGTGTTCTCGAGATTCCCGAAGCACCACCAATCGCCGGTTCCACCGCCGGCTGCAGACCTCACACCGGAGCGCGGCTCGATCCTGCGCTGGCGCCGCTTTGCGATCTTGATGCTGCTCGCTGGCGCCGCAGGGATCGAGGCGGTCCTCGCGGTGGGCTCGGTCACCACCGATCAGCCGGTCTTGGTGCATGGCGCCGCCGGCTGGCTCGTAGCGCTCGCGTTGATCCTGGCGCTGCAGCGCGGCAACTCGTTCCTCGGGGTCACGCGGCTCGTGATCGGTTCGACGATCCTCGCCATCACGGCCCTCGTGGCCGCCATCGATGGCGTCGAGATGGTCGCGCTGTTCTTCATGTGGCCGTTGCTGGGCGCCGCCTACCTGCTGTCTCGAATGGAGCTTGCGGTGGCGACGGTCCTCACCGCCTGCGGCTATGCGTTCGGCTTGCTCGCCCGCGACGAGCCCGGCGGCTTTCCTTGGGTCGACTACGTGCTCGCACTGACCGTGGCGCTGGCCATCATCGCCGTGGTTCGCGCGCTGGCAGAGAACTTGGGCACGACGATCGACTCCCTCCGCCACACCTCGACGACCGATCCGCTCACGGGCCTCTTGAACCGGCGTGGCTTCCAGCGCCGGCTCTCGCGCCACTACGACCGGGCCGTCGTGGACGACCGCCCGATCACGGCACTCCTCATCGACATCGACCACTTCAAGCGCATCAACGACGAGCACGGCCATCCCGTCGGGGATCGCGCGCTGACCCGATTCACCGAGCTGCTTGGTGCGTCCTGCCGCGCCAGCGACCTCGTCGCCCGCGTCGGCGGGGAGGAGTTCGCCGTGGTCATGCCCGGCGCCACGCTGGAGCAAGCCATTGCGCGCGCCGAGCAGTTCTGCGCGATTCTGCGTGATGACCGCGCCATCAACGGGGTCCAGATGACGGCGAGCGTCGGCGTGGCAGCGCGTCAGGGCCTCGAGGGCTGGGAAGCGATGCTGGCAGCCGCCGATGCGGCGGTCTACGAAGCCAAGCGGACCGGCCGGGATCGGATCGTCACGTCGGACTCGACCGCGGTCGTCTGAAGAGCCGCTGGCGCGGCAGGGCAGGCGTCCCGCGTTACGAGGCCACGTACCGCGTGCGCAGCCGCAGCGCCGCGAGCACCACGGCGCCTGCGCCGATAGCGACCGCGCCGATCACCGCGCCGGAGGCGGCGATGACGACGGCCGTCATCGCGAGGACGGTCGCAAGGGTCGCGTCCCAGCCAGCCTCCTCACGCGGACGGATCGCGCGCGGCTTGGCCGGATCGTGCCCGAGCACGATGAGCGCGCGGTAGGCGAGCGCCGCGGCAGCCACGAGCACAAGCGCCGCAGCGGCGGTCGGCATGGTCGCCCAGACGGCCACCGCGCCGAGCGCGACGGCCAGTCCGAACTTCACGGCGGACTGGGTCTCCAGCGCGACCGTGGCTCCACGGCGGGAGGTTGACGGAACGGCAGGCGAGGGGCGACTGGACGTGGGTGAGAGCTCGGTGAACACGTCTATTACATAACCGTAACTTGGAGCGCTCTCCAGGTGATCTCGGGCACAGGCCGCGGGTTTGTCCCCCGCGCGGCGGTGAGCCTGAACACATGACGCCGTGATGCCACGCCAACCCCGTGACGGCGGCCACAGCCGCACGGGTTCTTGCACCAACGCTCCTGCTGACGCCGGGTTGTCTATGGTGGCCGCGATGGCCCGGACCCGCATCGACGCGCTCCTGGTCGAGCGCGGAATCTTTGAATCCCGGGCCAAAGCGGCGGCCGCGATCATGGCCGGGCAGGTGCTGATCGGCATCGGCCGCGAGCCAGCGTCCAAGTCCGGGCAACTCGTCGACCCAGACGTCGACCTCGCGGTGCGCGGTGGCAAGGAATACGTGTCTCGCGGTGGGCACAAGCTGTCCTCCGCGCTGGACGCCCTCGGGATCACCGTCGAGGGGCGCCGCTGGCTCGACGTGGGGATCTCGACCGGAGGGTTTACCGACTGCCTGCTGCAGCGCGGCGCCTCCTCGGTGGTCGGCGTCGATGTGGCATACGGCCAGGTGGCGTGGAGCGTGAGCCAGGATCCCCGCGTGACCGTGTTGGAGCGCACCAACGCCCGCGAGCTTCAGGCCGAGCAGGTCGGAGAGCCGGTCGACGCCGTCGTGGCCGACGTGTCGTTCATCTCGCTCACCAAGGTCCTGCCCGCCGTGGCCACCTGCGTCGCGCCGCAGTTCGACGCGCTGCTGATGGTCAAACCGCAGTTCGAAGTCGGCAAGGACCGCGTCGGCAAGCAGGGCGTCGTGCGCGACGAGGCGGATCGCCGCAGCGCCGTGGCCGCAGTGGCCGCCGCAGCGGTCGAGCTCGGGTGGGCGATCGCTGGCGCAGCCCCCGCTGGGTTGCCGGGGCCCAAGGGCAACCGCGAGACGTTCCTGCATCTGGTCGAGGGCGAACGGCCCGGGGCCGTGACCGAGCTGACGGCCGAGATTCAGGCGGGAATCGCGTGACCGACAGCACGGTGCAGGCCCAGCCGTCACACTGGTCCCGATGAGCGAAGTCCCCCGCCAGCGCGTCGTCCTGATGACGCACGACGCCGTGCGCGGGATCGAGTCGCCCGTGCGCGCGCTCCTTGGCGCGTGCAGCGAGCGCGGGGTGGAGCTCTGCATCGACGAATCCGAGGCCTCGCGCGAGCGCCTGGTTGCACTGGGGCTCACGGTGATCCCGAGTGCCACGACCGATCCTTCGGTGCAGGTGGTCATCACGCTCGGCGGCGACGGCACGATCCTGCGGGCGCTGCGGGAGTTCAGCGGCACTGGCGTGGCGGTCTTCGCGGTGAACTTCGGGCAGGTCGGGTTCCTGGCCACCGCCGAGCCCGTCGACCTCGTCGGCACCTTCGCGCACGCACTCGATGGCGAGTTCGACCGGCTCCAGGTTCCCGCGGTCACCGTCTCGGTGGAAGGCGTGGAGGGTGAGCACTTCGGAATGAACGACGTGTCGATCCACCGCCGCATGGGCTCGCGCGTGGCCGAGCTCGGCTACGGCGTGGACACCGCCATCATCGGCGCCGTGCGCTGCGACGGACTCGTGGCATGCACGCCGGCCGGCTCCACCGGCTACAACCTGGCCAACGGCGGCCCGATCATGGCGTGGGGCGTAGAGGGCTATGCGGTCTCTTTCATCGCACCGCACTCGCTCACGGCCCGCTCGATCGTCGTCTCGCCCAACGACAATCTGGTCGTCGAGAACCGTGGCCAGGATGCACTGGAACTCTTGGTCGACGGCCGCGCCAACGGCGTCCTCGTCGATCCAGGCCGCCGCGTGACCCTCGGGTACCGGCCAGCTGCTTCGGTGCTGGCGCAGATGCCGGGATCAAGCTTCTACGCGCGACTGCGCGAGAAGTTCGGGCATCT
>JAEMRF010000163.1:4359-6892 GCA_016463515.1 Solirubrobacteraceae bacterium
CGGGCAGTTTTCGAACTGATTTCTGCGCGATTCGTTGCATTGCGAACAGGTGTTCGTCCGACGGCTACGGTACAACGCAGTCGTGCTTCTTGAACTGCGTGTCGAGAACCTTGTCCTGATCGAGCGAGCTGAGCTCAGGCTCGGTCCAGGACTCAACGTGATCACCGGCGAGACCGGTGCTGGCAAGACGATGCTTGCCAGCGCGCTCGACCTGTTGCTGGGCGGCAGATCGAAGCAGTCGCTCGTGCGCAGTGGCGCTCCGGAGGCCTACGTCGAGGGGGTCTTCGAACTCACCGACCCGTTGCGGGCACTGCTCGGTGACCGGATCCCAGCCGATGCTGAGGAGCTGGTGCTTGCGCGCCGCGTGACGTCCGAGGGGCGCACCCGTGCCTACGTCGCGGGTCGCACGGCGACGGCGACGGAGCTTCGTGAGGTCGCCGAGGCCCTGATCGCGTTCACGGGCCAGCACGAGCACCGCCGGCTCGTCGAGCCGCGTGCCCAGCTTGAACTCGTCGACGCCGCGGCTGGGCCGCAGCAGGTCGACCGCCTCAGCGCCGCTGCCACCGCTCACGAGGCCGTTCGCGCCGCGAAGGAGCGGTTGGCGGAGCTCGACGAGCGTGCCGCCGAGCGTGAGCGCCGCGTCGACATGGCGCGGTTTGAGCTCGAGGAGATCGAGCGGATCGCACCGCAGGAGGGTGAAGCCGAGGAGCTCAGCGCCCAGCGTGAGCGGCTGCGGCATCTGGAGCGCCTGCGCGGAGCTGCCTCTGCCGGAGCCGAAGCGATCGACGCCGACGAGCTGGACATCCGTGGCATTGGCTCGCTCAGCGCGGCCGCGCTCGCTGAGCTGGAAGGCGCGGAGTCCGTCGATGAGTCGCTTGACCCGCTCATCGAACGGTTCCGTTCGGCGGCGATCGAGTTTGCCGATATCGGCGCCGATCTGCGCAGCTATCTCGCCGATTTGGAATCCGAGCCGGGTGGCCTGGAGTCCGTTGAGGTTCGGCTGTCCGACCTGGAGCGTCTGCTGCGCAAGTACGGCGGGACGACCGAAGCGGTTCTGCAGCACGCCGATGCCTGCCGCGCGACCCTCGACGAGCTGGGCGACGTGGAGACGGCCCGGGCTCGGCTGGAGGCTGACCTTGCCGACGCCGTGGCGGTGCGCGAGCGCACGGCTGCTGCGCTGACGAAGGCGCGGCGTAGCGCCGCCAAGGCACTTGCGTCCGGCGTGAGCGAGCGACTGCGCCGGCTCGCGATGGAGGCAGCCGAGTTCCGCATCGACCTGCGCGCGATCCCCGCTGGACCGTCCGGCGCTGATGCTGTCGACTTCGTCCTGCGGGCCAACCCGGGTGCACCGGCGGCGCCGCTGCGCGACGTGGCCTCAGGCGGTGAGCTCTCGCGCGTGCTGCTGGCTCTCGTCGGCGCGGCTGGTGGCGGCGCCGACACCACCTACGTCCTCGACGAGATCGACGCCGGCATCGGCGGTCGCACCGCCGCCGCGCTGGGTGCAGAGCTCCAGCACCTGGCCGCTGGGCGTCAGGTCCTGTGCATCACCCACCTGCCGCAGGTCGCGGCACTGGCCGACCACCATTCGACGATCGTCAAGGAGGTCGGCAAGCAAGCCACGCGGACCACGATCGCGTCACTGTCGGGGGACGGCGTGACGACCGAACTCGTGCGCATGCTCGGCGCTGCAGACGACGACGCCGCTGCCCTCCAGCATGCAGAACGCCTGCGTGCTGCGGCCAACCGACAGCCGGCCACTGCACAGTCCGCGGCGTGATCTAGGATTGACCTCCGTGCCCTCGCAAAACCGTCGCCCCGACACCCGCTACATCTTCGTCACGGGAGGTGTGGTCTCGTCGCTCGGCAAGGGCATCGCAGCTGCCTCGATCGGCCGCCTCCTCGTGAGCCGCGGCGTCACGGTTGCGATCCAGAAGTTCGACCCGTACATCAACGTCGATCCGGGCACGATGTCGCCGTACCAGCACGGCGAGGTCTTCGTGACCGAAGACGGCGCCGAGACCGACCTCGACCTCGGGCACTACGAGCGGTTCACCAGCGCAAACACCTCGCGTGCTTCCAACGTGACCGCCGGCGGGATCTACAACTCCGTGATCCGGCGCGAGCGCCGCGGCGACTACCTCGGCGGCACCGTGCAGGTCGTCCCGCACATCACCGACGAGATCAAGAACCGCATCCGCCTGATCGGCGAAACGACCGGCGTCGACGTCGTGATCACCGAGATCGGTGGCACCGTGGGCGACATCGAGTCGCTGCCGTTCCTGGAAGCCATCCGCCAGTTCCCGGTCGAAGTCGGCCGTCGCAACACGATGTTCCTGCACCTCACCCTGGTGCCCTACATCGGCCACGCCGGCGAACTCAAGACCAAGCCCACGCAGCACTCCGTCAACGAGCTGCGCCGCATCGGTATCGCCCCGGACATGCTCATGCTTCGCGCCGCAACGGAGCTGCCCGACGACATTCGCAAGAAGATCGGCATGTTCGCGTCGCTGCCGATGGAGAGCGTGATCACCGC
>JAEMRF010000595.1 GCA_016463515.1 Solirubrobacteraceae bacterium
CGGGCGCGAACGTCGAATTACCGTTGCTATAGCGACGGTAATTCGACGTTCGTCGATCGGGCGGGCGTGCGAGGCTGTGGGTCGATGCCGCGCGTGCCGCACTCCACCGACGACCTCGAAGCAGCTGAGCTCGAGCTGCAGCGGGCTGTGCTGGCGGCCGACGTGATCGCGCTCGAGGCGCTGCTCGATGACGAGGTCGAGTTCGTTGATCCGGCTGGGCGCGTGCTGACCAAGGCCGAAGACATCGAGGCGCACCGCAGCGGGCGCCTGCGGATCACGGAGTTCACCGTCGAGCGCCAACGCGTGCGGGTCATCGAGGAGCTCGGCACCACCGACCTCATTGCGACCGTCGCCGGAACGCACGAAGGCGCGCCCTTTCGGACGCGCCTTCGCTATCAACGGACCTGGCGTCTGAGCGACTCCTGGACCGTCGTCTCCGCTCACGCGTCGCCGGTTACGCGACGCGTATGAGCCTGGGAACAGGCTCTAGCGGTGTGGCGGCGGCATCCCCCCAGACGCCGCCCCCAAACTTGATCGGGGTTACGCGCGGATCACGACGACCGTGCCGCCGTTCCCGCCCTTGCCCTTCTTGATGATCTTCACGCTCGGCTCCGACGGGGTTGCGTCGTCGGTGGCCGACTCGCTGTCGTCCTTGGTCCTCGGTGCCTTGCGCTCGACGCGCTCACACGAGCCCGCGGGGTTCTCGGCCGTGGCGTCGGAAATCACGTCGGCGAAGTCCGCAATCACGCGGTCGTTGCCGGCGCCGCAGGTGATCACGTCGGCTTCACCGTCGCGCACGTGGAAACGGTCGTTGCCGTCGCCACCGTCGAGGCGGTCGACCGTCGTATTGCCGTCGGTAGTGGCGTCGATGCGGGCCATCGCCCACAGGTCGTCGTTGCCGTTGCCGCCGCTGATGGTGTCGGCCCCAGCGTTGGCGTAGATGCGGTCGTTGCCGTCGCCACCGGTGATCGTGTCGTTGCCGCTGCCACCCGACGCCCGGTCGTTGCCGTTGCCCAGGTCGATGGTGTCGTCGCCGGCCGCGCCGTTGATGCGGTCGTTGTCGTCGCCGCCGCTGGCGACGTCGTTGCCCTTGCCGAGGTAGATGCGGTCGTTGCCGCTGCCACCGTTGGCGGTGTCGTTGCCCGTGCCGGCCCAGATGCGGTCAAAGCCGTCCTCGCCGTTCAGGGTGTCGTCGCCACCCAGGCCGATCAGCAGGTCGTTCCCGCCGCCGGCGTTGATCACGTCGGTCAGGGCGGTGCCCCGAAGACGCTCGTGCGCAGAGGTGCCCGTGACATCGGCGGCCGAGGCCGTTGCGGTGCTGAGAGCGAAGGTGGCCATCGCGAGTGTTGCGGCGCGGGCCGTGAGCGTGAGGTTCATGGAGAGGTTCTCCTCTTGGTGCGGGATAGCCCGCCGTCCGTGCGGGCTCTGATCGACTGAAACCCAGTCCGCCCGCCGGAGTTGCGCGGCGTGGCCCAGCCGGTGGCCAAGACAGGGCAGGACGCTGCCCAAGCCCCGATGCGGCGGGCTCGGAGGGAAGTCAACGCGAGGCAGCAGGCGGCCGGGCCTACTTCCCGAGCAGCCCTCATCGGGACCTGATTCCAGGAGCCGTCGGGGGCAGGACGCCCCTTCTCACCGAGCCTGCAATAATCCCGCTCCGGCATACGCCCGGGGGCGTAGCTCAGTTGGTTAGAGCGCCGGCCTGTCACGCCGGAGGTCGCGGGTTCGAGTCCCGTCGCTCCCGTCCCCG
>JAEMRF010000164.1 GCA_016463515.1 Solirubrobacteraceae bacterium
CACGCGCGCGAGAAACCGCGGAACTCCCAGCGACCTCTCAGGCTGCGCGAAGGTAGTCACGGCGTGACCGACCGGCGCGATGGTCGGCCACACCTGCGGTGCGGTGGTTGCCCTCCCGGGCCCACACCGCCTCAGTCGTTGGCGGCGTTGTCGGCCTTGATGCCGTCGGCGGGGTCCTTGGAGTGATCGACCTTGCTGTGCTGATCGGTATCGCCGACCGGCGTGTCGTCGTCCTCACGGGGCGTGAAGGGGGTCGACGTGTCGGCGCTGGCGTCGCCCTCGGCGCCGGTCTGCTTGCGGGGATCGGGGTCACTGGTGCTCATGGCGTTCACGCTAGGCCCGATGCGCCAACTCGCGTTGGCATGGGTGGTCAGGGTTGGCCAGCGCGGCCCGGCGGCGCCACCGATGGCGGGGGCGCTGACGTCGCGACCTTGGGTCCGCCGCCGTCGACGATCGGTCGGCGGCCGGGTCCGAGGGCCATGATGCGCGCAGCGCGCGCCACGCCAACGTCGGCGACCAGTGCTCTCCACACTCTGCGCCTGGGACTGGCTTCTGGCGCCTTCGCCTGCGGCCCGAACCGCTGCAGTTCAGCCTCGACTGCCAGGGCGCTCACCGCCGGGCCCAGGTCGGCGAGGTCGGCGCGCAGCTCGGCGAAGGTCATCGCCGGGCCTGCCGGGGCCGGCACGATGCTCGCCAACACGTCGCCCAGCGGTTGCGGCTCGCGGCGGGGCGCCCGCAGGCGGTGCGCGATCAACGCCAGCGCACCGAGGAGCCCGAGTGCACCGAGGACGAGCGGCAAGGGAATCTTGGCGCCGGCCACCGAACGGTCGCCCTGCCGCTTGTCGGCGGCGCCGACACCGGGGGCGACCTCGGCCTCGGCGGAGGCAGGGGTGGGGTTGAACGCCACCCACCCGTGCCCGGGGAAGTAGACCTCGATCCAGGCGTGGGCTTCCTTGTCTCGTACCTTCCACTCGCCATCCCCGGAAGGAAGCCCGGTCGCAAATCCGGTCACTACGCGCGAGGGGATACCGGCCATGCGCAGCAACATCGCGGCGGCGCCGGCGAAGTGCTGGCAGTAGCCCTTGCGTGTCTCCAGCAGGAACTCCACCAGCGGGAACGACCCTGGCTGAGGAACGTCGAGGGAGTACTTGAACAGGCCGCTGCGCGTGAGGTAGTCCTCGACGCGTTCGACGATCTCGAGCTGCGAGTCCGTTCCTGAGGACAGCTGCTCCGCAAGCGCTACGACCTGCCCGTAGGCAGAGCCCGATGCCTCAGCCGGGAAGTTGCCGACGGCGGGGTTGGGACCGTTCCCCGGGAAGACGTCGGTGAGCTCGCGGTATTCCTCCCCACGCGGGACCTTCACGTCGGCCAGGGCGGGCGTCAGCAGGACCTCCTCTGAGACGACTGTGTAGGACTCGCCAGAGCGCACCGGCAACGACAGCGACACCGCCTCGGTTCCAGGGCGCGGGCTATTGCCGATGACGACGGAACTGGAGACCGACTTGATGCGGCCGGGAGCGATCGCGAGCTCGCTGCGCAGGCCGTCGAGCCGGACGGTGCTCACGGTGCGCCGCGCCGCGGGCTGAGGGAGCTCCTTGCCTTGGGGCGCAAGGTTGGTCTTCCACACCCGCCCGTCGTACTCCTGCAGCACCTCCATCCGCCACAGCGATGGCCGCTCGGCGCGGATGTCGAACATCGTTGCGCCGGTCTTGCGGTCGCGGCTGGGCCCATAGGTCTGGTCGGAGGAGAGCGTGCTGAACTTGGGTTTGCCGCGGTTTTGTGGGTCGAGGCCCGACCAACGCTCGGTCGGTGCGATCAGGGCGGCCACCGCGACGCCAGCCACCGCGACGATGGCGAGCGCCGGCAGGCCGTCGCGCAGGTTGCCGCGGGTGGCCCACAAGAGCCCACCCACGAGAATGGCGCCCCCCTGCCAAGCCGCGTCGCCGGTTCCACCGAAGGCCAGCGAGGCCGCAAACGGTGCGGCAAACATGAAAAAAGCGGTCGCGGCAGCGCCCCGAGTCTCTCGGCGCGCCTGTGAGGATCCGACGAACCACATCAGGCCACAGAGGTACAGCCAGGCCCCCAGCATCCAGGGATCACCGACGGCGCCGGGGTCGCGAAGTCCAGTGGCCAGCGCCCGAGCCATCTCGCCCAGCGTCGTGCCGAGCTGCAGCGGGTTGAGCGTCCAAGCCGGGAGACCGGCGAGCACGAACGCCACCGGGGTCCAGAGCAGCCACAGCCACGGCCAAGCCAATCGCAGGCGGCGGTCGCGCAGCTCCAGCGCGTTGCCCGCGACCGCTGCCGTGACCAGCAACACCGGCAGGATCCAGAGCGTTCCGGACCCGAGCACAGGCCACCACACGGCGATCGCGCCGAAGCCCAGGACGAGCACCGCCACCGTGCGGGTCCACGCGATCACGCGCAACGGCCGCGCCGTGATCGACTGGGTCGGCGCCGTCTCGATCATGCCGCGGCTCCAAGCACGCCGGCGCCACGCGTCGCCGTGATGCCAGGGGGAAGTGGGCCTGGCGCCACGAGCGCTTCCGGCGGTGCCTGAGCAGCGCTCACCACCAACGCCCCCTGGAGATCCGTCCCTGGGAAGGGTGCTGGCGAGCCAACACGCAGCTCGGCAAGCCGGCGGTGCAGCGCCGGCCACTGGGCGTGGGCGTCGGTCAGCGTGATCGGCGTGCGATCGCCGGGCAGCAGCACCCGGCAACCTCCGTCGCGCACGAGCTCGACCACGTAGCCGGCGGCCACGCGTGCGGTCCAGTCCAGTGCAGGCGGTCCGGCAGCGGCGGCGGTGTCGACCACCACGAGCGGCAGCTGGTCGACCGACGTGGTGAACGACCGCTCCTGCAGTTCGCCGCCGCGCGCCGCGCTCTTCCAGTGGATGCGGCTCACGGGCGTCCCCGGAACGTAGGTCCGAAGGCCCTCTGGCTCTGGGTCTGGCGTGCGGGCCGCAGACCCCTGCCGCGGCGGTGAGACCATCCGCGTGGGCTCGGGAAGCACGAGGACGGTTTCCGGTTCGCCGACGACGACGAACCGCGTGATGAGTCCGAGGTCGTCGCGCACGCGCATCGGTGAGGGCTCCAGCAGGTGTTCGCCGGGCTGGTTGATCACGTACCGCACCGAACTGCGGCCCATCGGCAGGCCATGCCACACGCCGTCGGTCCCCATGAGCTCGACCTCTGCCGGGAGCCCGGCCAGGCCCTCGATCTCGAAGAGGACGGTGATCGGATTGCCCTCCACGACCTCCACACGGTCGATCTTGCGCACGACCACCAGCCGCTCGGCGCCACGCGTGACGACCATCTGCGCGCCCGCGTAGAGCAGCCCAAGGCCAACGGCCACGGCGAACAGTGCGACGGAGCCCAGCGCTGCAGCCGCCGCACAGAGCAAGACCGGCCCGAGGGCCAGCTCGATGGTGCGTCTCACCGCGCGGGAACTTGCCGCAGCGCGTCGGCCACGACCTCGTCCTGTGCGCCGGCGGGGGCCGCCGGAACCGGCTGAATGCGGTGCGAGAGGACGGGGAAGGCGAGGGCTTGCACGTCGTCCGGGAGGGCGTACTCCCGACCCTGGAGGGCGGCGCGTGCGCGGGCGGCGGCCAGCAGCTGCAGACCGGAGCGCGGACTGGCTCCCGTCTCGGCCAGCGGGTGGCTGCGCGTGGCACCGAGCAACGCGACGATGTAGGCCAGCAGCGGCTCGGCAGCGGCGACGCGATGCACGGCGTCACGCGCGGCGGTCAGCTCGTCGAGTGAGACGACTGCCTGGTTGCTCGGGGCCGGCCGGTCGCGCAGGAGCGCGGCTTCCTGGTTCGGGGTGGGGTACCCGAGCGACATCCGTGCCAGGAAGCGGTCGAGCTGCGCAGGCGGCAGGGCATAGGTGCCGTCGAACCCGGCGGTCGGGTTCTGGGTGGCGATCACCATGAACGGGCGCGGCAGCGCATAGGTGTGGCCGTCCACCGTGACCTGGAGCTCCTGCATCGCTTCCAGCAGGCCGGACTGCGTCTTGGGCGTCGCGCGGTTGAGCTCGTCGGCGAGCAGCACGTTGGCGAAGACCGGACCCGGGTGAAACTCGAAGGTGGCGGTGCCAGCGTGCCAGACGGTGGCACCCAGAATGTCGGTTGGGAGCAGGTCCACCGTGGCCTGCACGCGTGAGAAATGACCACCGATACTGGCCGCGACCGAGCGGGCCAGCTGCGTCTTGCCCACACCAGGCTGGTCCTCAAGCAGCAGGTGGCCGCCAGCCAGCAGCGTGCAGATCACGAGGTCCAGCCGCTCGGGGGCGATCTGCATCGCCTGCCGGATGCCGGTGCGCAACCGCTCACCGATTGCAGCCACGCCGGCGATGCCGGTCGGCGGATGTGAAGGCTCGGCCGCGGGTGCGGTGGCGGGTGCGCCGTGGCTGAGCGCGCTTGGGTCCATACGCGTGGGATCGGCTGTCATGCGTTGGGGCTGAAGCCTACGCACTCGCAGACGGCGCGATTGTCCCCCGACGGGCCAATGACCGGGTGGGGCCGGCCTGCCGTCCGCCGCGCCTCGCTCTCATGCCGGCAGAGGCTCCACGAGGAGCCAACGGGTCTTGAGCTACGGGTGCGACGGTCGGCGCGAACCGGATCGGACCTCTCATTCGTGGGGCGGGCTGCGAGGGCCACGGGCGACCGGAGTCGGTGACTGCCGCCGTGAATGGGTCGGAGCGTCTCGGCGCGCTAGCTCGCGTGCCGAGACGCCTCCATTCATCGGGGCGAGAGGATTTGAACCTCCGACCTCACCGACCCGAACGGTGCGCGCTACCAGGCTGCGCCACGCCCCGAGAGGTGCCAAGCACAGTAACGCACCGCTACGGTTGGCGCGTGCCGACCCCTACGCCTCGCGACGCGATCGTCGCCTACCTCGATGAGCTCCTGGAGCCCGCTGCGTTCAACGACTACGGCCCGAACGGGCTGCAGGTTCCGGGCCGAGAGGAGGTGAGGACCGTCGTGACCGGCGTCAGCGCCAACCGCGCCCTGATCGAGACGGCGGTGGCCGTCGAAGCGGACCTGATCCTCGTGCACCATGGGCTCTTCTGGAGTAAGCAGGCTCAGGCGATCGATCACCTGATGGCGGGGCGCCTGCGACCGCTGTTCCTCGCCGACGTGAGCCTGGTGGCCTACCACCTGCCGCTCGACGCCCATCCCGAGGTGGGCAACAACGCACTGCTGGCCGACGCCCTGGAGCTGACCGACCGACACGCGTTCGCGCCTCACGGCGGCCGCGATCTGGGCGTCGCGGGCACGCTCCCAGGAGACGGCCTGGATCCCGAGGCCTTCGCTGCGCTGGTGGGCGAGTTCTGCCAACCGCCGGTTGCTTTCCTCCACGGCCCCCAGCGCGTGCGCACGGTGGGCATCGTGAGCGGCGGTGCGGCCGACGATGTGCACCTGGCCGCTGCGCTCGGGCTCGACGCCTTCATCACCGGTGAGCCCGCCGAGCGCTCACAGGGCGCAGCCGAAGAGGAGGGCATCCACTTCCTGGCGGCGGGCCACCATGCCACCGAGCGGTTCGGCGTCCGGCGCCTTGGCGACCTGCTCGCCCACCGCTTCGGCGTCGAGCACCGGTTCGTCGATATCGACAACCCGGTCTGAGGCAGGCCAGGCGAGTGGGCGGACGTCCGCCGACGAATCGGCGAACCGTGCTGGACGTCACGGTAGGATCGCGGCAGCTGCCTGCCACGGCTGGCAGCCACGCACCTCGGCACCCCACCTCACCTTGAGGACCTCACTCGCATGACCCAACCGACCGGCACCGGCTCCCAGACGATCGCCGACCTCCTGCCTCTTGCGGCGGAGCGCTACGGCGACCAGTCGGCGACCTCGTTCAAGGACGGCGATGCGTGGAAGCAGCACAGCTACCAGGAGCTCTACGAGGACTCCACCGCGCTCGGCCTCGGCCTGCTCGCCCTCGGCGTCGCCGCCGGCGATCGCGTCTGCATCCTGAGCAACACCCGCCGCGAGTGGACGGTCGCTGACTTCGCCGCCTCCCGCGCGGGCACGGTCGTGGTGCCGATCTACCAGACCAACTCGCCGAAGGAGTGCGAGTGGGTGCTGTCGGACTCGGGCGCCGTGGCCGTGTTCGTGGAGAACGCCGATCAGGCCGCCAAGATCGCCGCGATCCGCGACAACCTGCCCGCGCTGCAGCATGTGATCGTGCTGCTCGGCGAGGCTGACGGCGCGATCACCGCCGCCGACCTGATCGCCAAGGGCGCCGATACCGACCCCGCCGCGCTGGCTGCCCGGACGGAGGCCGTGCGCCCCGAGGACCCCTACACGATCATGTACACGTCGGGCACGACGGGCATGCCCAAGGGCTGCGTGCTCTCCCATGGCAACTACCGCGCGATCGTCGACTCCTCCTTCGAGATGGGCCTGGTCACCACGGCCGACACCGGCGAGAACAACGTCGCCTACCTCTTCCTGCCGCTCGCGCACTCGTTCGCGCGGCTGATTCAGCTCGCCGTGCTCGACGCCGGCGGCGTGATCGCCTACTTCGGTGGCGACCCCAAGGCCGTCATCGGCGAGATCCAAGAGGTCAAGCCGGGGCTGCTGCCGTCGGTGCCGCGCATCTTCGAGAAGCTCTACACCGTCGCACTCCAGATGGCCGGCGAGGAGACCGTCGCCAAAGCCACCGACGTCGGCCTCAAGGTCGCTGCGCTCAAGGCCGCCGGCCAGCCGATCCCCGAGGAGCTGCAGGCCGGCTACGACCAGCTCGATGCCAGCCTCTACGGCCTCGTCCGCGGGCTCTTCGGCGGCCACCTGCGCCGCGCGATCACGGGCGCCGCGCCGCTCGGCCTCGACGTGATCTCGTTCTTCACCGCCTGCGGCGTGCCGCTGATGCAGGGCTACGGCATGACCG